>NZ_JBFATL010000018.1:102245-150435 GCF_040678315.1 Streptomyces sp. NPDC052721
GGCCGGTGCACGGCGCGCTGCTGGTACTGGCGGCACTGGGCGTGACCGAGGGGGCGCGGGCACTCAGGCTGCGCCGCAGCGCTCCTGAACCGCTCGGACCACCCGCTCGCACAGTTCATGAGTCGCCAGCGCGCCCCTGGCGCTGAGCACCCGCCCGGCCCGCACCGCGTCACGCCGTACGTCCGCTACGGCGACTGGCCGGTGCACGGCGCGCTGCTGGTACTGGCGGCACTGGGCGTGACCGAGGGGGCGCGGGCACTCAGGCTGCGCCGCAGCGCTCCTGAACCGCTCGCACCACCCGCTCGCACAGTTCATGAGTCGCCAGCGCGCCCCTGGCGCTGAGCACCCGCCCGGCCCGCACCGCGTCGAGGAACGCGAGGGCCGCCTGCTCGATGCCGCGCTGGCGGGCCACCGGCACCCAGTCGCCGCGCCGGCGCACGGTCGGCTGCCCCTTGTGGTCGATCACCTCGGCGAGGTTGACCACCTGGCGCTTGGTGTCCTGCCCGGACACCTCCAGGATCTCCTCGGTGGAGCCGCTGAGCCGGTTCATGACACCGAGCGCGGTGAAGCCGTCACCGCCGAGCTGGAGCACGACGTGGTGGAGCAGTCCGCCCTCGGCGCGGGCGCGCACGGTGACGTCGTCGACCGGGCCCGGCACCAGGAACCGCAGGGTGTCGACGACATGGATGAAGTCGTCCAGGATCATCGAGCGCGGTTCCTCGGGCAGCCCGATCCGGTTCTTCTGCATGAGGATCAGCTCGCGCGGGTGGTCCAGGCACTGGGCGTACCCGGGGGCGTACCGGCGGTTGAAGCCGACGAACAGCGAGACGCCCCGCCGCTCGGCGAGGCCGACCAGCCGCTCGGAGTCGGCGAGTTCATAGGCGAGGGGCTTGTCCACGTACGTCGGCACGCCGGCCTCCAGCAGCCGGGTGACGATCTCGGGGTGGACGGCGGTGGGCGCGTGCACGAAGGCCGCGTCGAGTCCGGCGGCGAGCAGCGAGTCCAGGGTGGTGTGCCGCTGCTCCCGGGGCAGGTGCAGGCTGTCGCCGACCCGGTCGAGGGTGGCGGGCGTGCGGGTGTGCAGGTGCAGGTCGATCCCCGGCTGCGTGCCGAGCACCGGCAGATACGCCTTCTGCGCGATGTCCCCGAGTCCGATGCAGCCGACCTTCACGTGCTCTCCCCTACGGCTTGCCCGCGTGTTTCCTGCCGGAAGCATACGGGGGCCGCCAGTCGGCGATGCCGTCGAAGCCACGCGGGAAGAGCGCGGGTCCGGCCTGCGACAAGGCCCCGATGACCGTGTTCCGTACGGCTGCGACGGCCCGGTTTCCGGCCATGTTCAGGCGGGCGACGCGGACGGCCCGGCGGGACCCGAGCGGCGGCCCCGAGGCGCTGGCGGCAGCTGAACGTCAGCCCCGGTACGGCCCTTCCCTCGGCGGGATGCATACGGTCACCCGTACGGGGCATGGGATTCGGCTTCCCCGGTGCCAAGCCGGCCACCCACCCAGCAGAGTTGCGCGGGTGCATCCAACGAGGACCACCGCAGCGCTTCTGGTCACCGTGGCCGTCTCGGCCCTCTCCGGCTGTGTGACGGTGCGGCAGGCGACGCCGACGGGATCACCGCCGCACAGCGCGCCCTCCCGGCCGGCGGTGCCCCGGCCGGACGGCAGCACGGACCCCCGGATGGTGCAGGCGCCGGCCCGCGAGGCACTGGAGATGGCCGGGCCGTCCCGGCGCCCGGAGCACCCCGGACCGCCCGCCCGGCACCGGGCCCCGGTCGCACCCGAGGTCACCCACCGCCCGCCGGCCCCGCCCCGCCCCCCGCTCCCGGCCTCCTCCCGCCGACCGCACACCCCCGTGCCACCCCCGGCGGTGCCCGGTTCTCCGGACGTCTGCGCCCTGGGCAAGGCGTACGGCGGCTGGCAGAAGGACAGTCCGCAGACGAGGATCTGCGAACAGGCATACGGCCACTGACCGGGGTCCCCCGAGGCAGTGAACTCCCGGCGGTGCCGGGGAGCTTCAAGATCCGGCGCGCAACCGGACTAGGTCCTGTCGTCAAACTCCCGTAGTCCGCCCGGAGGGCGGGCCGCGCGGCGTCAGGTGCGTGCTCTCGGCGTGCCGGGCCCGGGCCCTCGTACTGGATGTACTTGGGTCGGGGCCCGGTGCGGCGAGAGTGCGTGCATGGCGTCGCGCGGCAGACGGGAGTTTGACGACAGGGCCTAGGCCTGGCGCGGCGGTCTCCAGCCTTCGTCGCCCAGCGTGCCGTCCTCCCCCAGCCGCAGTGCCAGACGGCTGATCTCGGACCGGACACCCGCGCCGTAGCCGTCGTCGGCGAGGCAACGCGCGGCGCTGCGGGCCCGGCGCAGATGGCTGCGGGCGGCCTCGGCGCGGCCCAGCTTGGCGTAGTCGGCGGCCAGGTTGAGGTGCAGGGAGGGGAAGAAGCCCCGCACGCTCGACGGGTCGGCGTCCACGCGGCCGTCGGCGACCTCCTCCGCTGCCGACAGCGCCCGCAGGTCCCAGGCGAGTTCGTCCGCCGGGTCGTCCTGGGTGTCGGCCAAGTAGTGGGCCAGGGTGCACCGGTGCAGCGGGTCGCCGTCCTCGCCGACCTCCGCCCACAGGTCCAGGAAGCGGCTGCGGGCCTCTTCGCGGTCGCCTCCGTGGTGCAGCATCACGACCTGCCCGATCCGCGTCAGCACGGCGTCCGGCGCCGCCTGTTCCTGTCGCTCCGCCACGGGTGCCCTCCGGACCGTCGGCAATGGTTCGTTCCCGACGCTAACCGGCCCCGCGGGGATTCCTGGTCAGGCGGCGCCGTGGCGGTGTGGGCCCAGCCTCGGCGGCCGTCACCCGAGATCCGGGATGCGCCAGTCGATCGGCTCGTGCCCCTGCGCGGCGATCGCCTCGTTGATCTGCGTGAACGGGCGGGAGCCGAAGAACTTCTTGGCGGACAGCGGCGAGGGGTGCGCGCCCTTGACCACCACGTGCCGGGTCTCGTCGATCAGCGGGAGCTTCTTCTGCGCGTAGTTGCCCCACAGGACGAAGACCGCCGGGTCGGGCCGGGACGCCACCGCGCGGATCACCGCGTCCGTGAACTTCTCCCAGCCCTTGCCCTTGTGCGAGTTGGCCTCGCCGGCCCGGACCGTGAGGACCGCGTTGAGCAGCAGCACGCCCTGCCGGGCCCACGGCATCAGATAGCCGTTGTCCGGGACGGGCAGGCCCAGCTCCTCCTGCATCTCCTTGTAGATGTTCCGCAGGGAGGGCGGGGTCTTCACGCCGGGGCGGACCGAGAAGCACAGGCCGTGGCCCTGGCCCTCGCCGTGGTACGGGTCCTGGCCCAGGATCAGGACCTTCACCCGCTCGTACGGCGTGGCGTCCAGCGCGGCGAAGACCTCCTCGCGCGGCGGGTAGACGGGACCCTTCGCCCGCTCCTCCTCGACGAACTCGGTCAGCTCCTTGAAGTAGGGCTGCTGCAGCTCGTCGCCCAGAACCCCGCGCCAGGACTCGGGCAGCATGGCGATGTCGGTCACGTCAACGTCCTCACGATGTCGATCAACTACGGCGTGCGGTCACTTCCAGGTTTCCGAACCTACAGGCGACCACTGACAACCGGTGCCGCGAGGGCCGTTCGCCGAGCCCGACAGCCGGGCTCACCAGCTGGTCTTGCGGTGCAGTGTCCACATCATCATGATCGTCGAGGGGTCCAGGGCCTGCTCGCCGCCGGAGATGTCGACGCTGGCCGCGAGGAACTGCCGGCCCTGCCACAGCGGGATCAGCCGGGCGTCGTTCACCATGATCCGCTGGGCCGCCTCCACGTCCTTGACGGTCTGGGCGCGGTCGCTCTCCGCGCGCGCGTGGGGCAGCAGCCGGCCGGTGATCTCCTTGGCCGGGTAGGGCGTACCGAGCGCGTTGTGCTCGCCGACGAACGGGGCGATGAAGTTGTCGGCGTCCGGGAAGTCCGGGAACCAGCCGCGTCCGAAGACCGGGTACTCGCCCTTCTGGTAGCCGACCACGTAGCTCTTCCAGGGGCGGCTCCTGAGGGTGACGGTGAACAGGCCGGAGTCGTCCAGCTGCCGCTTCAGCTCCCGGAACATCAGGGCCGTCTCGGAGCCGTAGCGGTCGGTGGTGTACCAGAGGGTGAGCGGGACGGGCCGGGTGATGCCGGCGTCGGAGAGGATCCTGCGGGCCCTGGGGACGCTCGGTTCGCCGTAGTCGTCGAAGAACGGGGTGGCGTGGCCGGTCAGGCCCTTGGGGACCATCGAGTACAGCGGGTCGACGGTGTCCTTGTAGACCTTGTGCGCGATGGCGCCCCGGTCCACGATCTGGGCGATGGCCTTGCGCACGGCGGGCTGCTTGGCCCAGGGGTCCTTGGGGTTGAACACCAGGTAGCTGATGTCGGTGCCGGCGCCGTCGACCAGTTGCAGGTCCTCGCTGTCGTGCTCCTGGAGGGCGAGGATGTCGTCGGCGGCGAGACCGCGGTAGGTGACGTCGATCTGCTTGTCCCGCAGCGCCTTGACCATGCCGGCGGAGTCCTTGAAGTAGCGGATGGTCACCGCGTCGTTCTGCCGCTTGGCGAAGCCCTGGTAGGTGTCGTTGCGCACCAGGACGGCCTTGCCGTCCTCCTCGTAGGACTGGAGCTTGTACGGGCCGGAGCCGTGGACCGTGGTGTCCTTGCGCAGGGAGTTGGCGGGGTAGTCGTCCGGGTCGACGATCGACATGGCGGGGGTGGCCAGCACGAACGGGAAGGTGGCGTCGGGCTGGTTGAGGTGGAAGACGATCTCGCGGTCGCCGCTGGTCTGGACGCGGTCCAGGCTGCCGAGCAGCCCGGCGGGGCCGCCGGGGGCGTCGATGGTGCGGATGCGGTCGATGGAGTGCCGGACGGCCTCGGCGGTCAGCGGGTCGCCGTCGGTGAACTTCAGGCCGGCGCGCAGCTTGCAGCGGTAGGTGCGGCTCGTGGAGTCGGTGAAGGAGCAGCTCTCGGCGGCGTCGGGCTGAGGGGTGGTGGCGCCGTTCGGGTAGGCGAGGAGCGTCTGGAAGATGTTCCGGTACAGCTCCCAGGAACCGTCCCAGGCACCGGCCGGGTCCAGGGTGCTGGGGGCGCTGGTGGTACCCACGACGATCGGCCCCTGGCTGTCGGGGTCGCCGTCGGACAGCAGACTGCATCCGGCCACCAGCGATATGGACGCGATCGCCGCGACTCTCCGCAGGAATCGGTTCCGGTTGAACACGCGCACGCTCCTCGATCTGCCATACCAAGGGTCGGCAGACCATACCGCAGCGTTCGTGAGCCTGAACCTGCCCGATTTCAGGCGTTCTTGATCGACTGAGCGGTGACGACGTTGTCATTCCGCTGTGCGGACCCTGTACGGCGTTCCGGGCGCCGATCCGTCCGAAAATCGGCGCCCGGAAGAGATGCGCGGCTCAGCCCACGCCGGCGTTGAGGAAGATGCCGCCGTCCACGACGAGGGTCTGACCGGTGATCCAGTCGGACTGCTCGGAGGTGAGGAACGCGGCGGCCCCGCCGATGTCGGAGGGCACACCGAGCCGGCCGAGCGGGTAGGCGGCGGCCGCCTCCTCCTCGCGGTTCTCGTACAGGGCCTGTGCGAACTTGGTCTTGACGACGCCCGGGGCGATGGCGTTGACCCGCACCCTGGGCGCGAACTCGTGCGCGAGCTGCTGGGTCAGGTTGATCATGGCGGCCTTGCTGACGCCGTAGGCGCCGATGAAGGGCGAGGGCGCGAGGCCCGCGATGGAGGCGATGTTGACGATCGCGCCGCCGTTGTCCTTCTGCCAGGCGTGCCAGGTCTTCTGGGCGAAGCCGAGCGCGGAGATCACGTTGGTCTCGAAGACCTTGCGGGCGACGTTCAGGTCGAGGTCCGCCATCGGCCCGAACACCGGATTGGTGCCCGCGTTGTTGACGAGGAAGTCGACCCGGCCGAAGGCCTCCATGGTGCGTTCGACGACCTCGCTCTGGTGGTCGAGGTCGTGGGCCTTGCCGGCGACGCCGATGACCCGCTCGGCGCCGAGCTTCTCGACGGCCTCCTTCAGGGCGTCCTCGCCCCGGCCGGTGATGCACACGCGGTCGCCGCGCGCGATCAGCGCCTCGGCGACGCCGTAGCCGATTCCGCGGCTGGCGCCGGTGACGATCGCGACCCTGCCGGACGGCTCCGGGAGTTCAGTCATGTCCGTGTTACCCCTGGATTCCTTAGTTGAGCGGTCCGCCGGCGACGTACAGCACCTGGCCGGAGACGAAGCCGGCGGCCTCGCCGGTGAAGAACGCGATGGCGTTGGCGATGTCCTCGGGCTCGCCGACGCGCTGCACCGGGATCTGGGTGGCGGCGGCCTTCTTGAAGTCCTCGAAGCCCATGCCGACCCGGTCGGCGGTGGCCTTGGTCATCTCGGTGGCGATGAAGCCGGGGGCGACGGCGTTGGCGGTGATGCCGAACTTGCCCAGCTCGATGGCGAGGGTCTTGGTGAAGCCCTGGAGACCCGCCTTGGCGGCCGAGTAGTTGACCTGGCCGCGGTTGCCGAGCGCCGAGGAGGAGGAGAGGTTGACGACTCGGCCCCAGCCGGCGTCCACCATGTGCTTCTGGACGGCCTTGGTCATCAGGAACGAGCCGCGCAGGTGCACGTTCATGACCGTGTCCCAGTCGGAGGCACTCATCTTGAACAGCAGGTTGTCGCGGAGCACGCCCGCGTTGTTGACCAGGATGGTCGGAGCACCGAGCTCCTCCACGATCCGGGCGACGGCGGCCTCGACCTGCGCTTCGTCGGAGACGTCCGCGCCGACCGCGATGGCCTTGCCGCCGGCCGCGGTGATCTTCTCGACGGTGTCCTTGCAGGCGGCCTCGTCCAGGTCGATCACGGCGACCGCGCGACCCTCGGCCGCCAGTCGTACGGCGGTGGCGGCGCCGATGCCGCGCGCCGCGCCGGTGACGATCGCGACCCGCTGTTCAGTGGTGGACATTGCTGTGTCTCCTCGCCCTTGAGAGAACCTGTCGGGCCCTCGGAGAGGACCCCTTGGTGCGGTGAGCGACCGCTTAGTACCTTCAGCACCCGTGACGCTAGAAGCCCTGGCACCCGGTGTCAACGGCACATCCGCCCGGTGTGATCCATTACCTCACCAGGAGGTCCAGCAACCGCTCCGTCTCGGCGGCCGGGTCGGCCGTCAGCCCGGTGTGCACGGGGCCGGGCTGGACGACGGTGGAACGGGGCGCGATCACCCAGCGGTAGCGGCGCCCCGCGTCGTCGCCGGCCGCCTGCCCTGCCTGGGCGCCGCCCGCGCAGTGCCGCTCGATCGCACGGAGCGCGGCGCGCACCCCGGCGACGTCGGCGGCCGGGTCCAGCGCGAGCAGGCGGGCCTCGTCCAGATGGGTGCGGGCGCCGACGTAGCCCCGGGCGCGGCAGTACACGACCACGCCCGCGTTGATGCACTCCCCGCGCTCCACCCGGGGCACGACCCGCAGCAGCGCGTACTCGAACACGTCCCGGTCGCCGCCCTGGCCCGCCCGGGTGATGTGCCGCTCGGTCACATGGCCGGCCATGTGGATGTGGCGCTCGCTCACTTGCCCTCCTCGATTCCGGAGCCGTCACCGGTGCCGATGCCGGTGATCCGCTCGGCGATGACGGCCGCCCGCGCGAGCAGCGGCCGCGCGTAGGCCCGGCGCAGGTCGTCCGGGGTGTCGAAGCCGGGCTCGTCGGCGAGCCAGACGTCGGGGATCTCGGCGGTGACCTCGGCGAGCAGGTCCTCGGTGACCCGGGGGGCCAGCTCGGCCGCGGCGGCGGACACGTCCGGGGCGAAACGGGCGAGGGCGTGGTCGGAGGCGTCGTACGGGCGGGCCGCCGAACTTGAAGCGGCGGGCCAGTTGTGGTGCCAGATCATGGTGGCGCCGTGGTCGATGAGCCACAGCTCGCCCTGGTGCACCAGCAGGTTGGGGTTGCGCCAGGAGCGGTCGACGTTGTTGATCAGCGCGTCGAACCAGACGATCCGGCCGGCTTCCTCGCGGCTCACCGGGAAGGCGAGCGGGTCGTACCCGAGGGCGCCGGACAGGAAGTCCATGCCGAGATTGGTGCCGCCGCTGCCCCGGAGCAGGTCCTGCACCTGCTGCTCGGGCTCGCCGAGCCCGAGGACGGGGTCCAGGTGGACGGTGACCAGGCGGGGCACGCGGAACCCGAGGCGCCGGGCGAGTTCGCCGCACACCACCTCGGCGACCAGCGTCTTGCGTCCCTGTCCGGCGCCGGTGAACTTCATGACGTACGTCCCGAAGTCGTCGGCCTCGACGAGCCCCGGCAGCGAGCCCCCCTCACGCAGGGGCGTGATGTAGCGGGTCGCGGTGACTTCCTTGAGCATCGCCCCAGGTTACTGGGGTACGGCCCGGCGTCCGGCCGACAGCCGGCCCACAGCCGCGGCTTACGGCCCGCTCATCACCGGACGGGAAGGATCCGGGTGCCCGTCTGAACGGCCGCCGTCTGCCGGCCGTACCCCATGACGGATCACGAGAAGCTCCGCGGAAGGGACCCTCACATGACCAGCCCATCGCTCCACCCCGCAGCGGGACCGGCCCGCCGTACCGTCATGGCGGCGGCCGGAGCGGCGGGGCTCGCCGCCGCGCTGACCGCCTGCGGTTCGGGCGACGACTCCTCCGGCACCGTCGACACCAGCTCGGGGTCCGGCGGGTCCGCGCAGGACAGCGCCGCGCTGGCCAAGACCGCCGACATCCCCGAGGGCGGCGGCAAGATCTTCAAGGACCAGGGCGTCGTGGTCACCCAGCCGTCGGCGGGCACCTACAAGGCGTTCTCGTCCAAGTGCACCCACCAGGGCTGCGCGGTGGGCAGTGTGGCGAACGGCGTGATCGTCTGCCCCTGCCACAACAGCGAGTTCTCCGTGACGGACGGCAGCGTGAAGAAGGGGCCCGCGACGCAGCCGCTGCCCGCGGCGAAGATCACCGTCTCCGGCGACGAGATCACGCTGGCCTGAGCGGGCTCAGCGCCGTCCGCGCGCCCGTTTGAAGCTGCCGAGCAGTTCGTCGGTGGTCACGACCGTGGCGACCAGCGCGAGGGTGTTGCGGATCAGCGCGGGGGTGTAGTCGGCGGGCACCCCCGCGACGGCGTCGGCCGGGACGACGGCGGTGTAGCCGAGGTTGACCGCGTCGAACACCGCGTTGGGGACGGCGACGTTGGCCGAGACGCCGGTGACGATCAGCGTGCGGCAGCCGAGGTTGCGCAACAGGGCGTCGACCTCGGTGCCGTGGACCGGGGACAGCCCGTGCAGCCGCCGTACGACGAAGTCCTCCTCGGTGACCTCGATCGGGGGTGCGACGCGGACCGCCGTGCTGCCGGTCAGCTGCTGCACCGCAAGCCGTTCGGCGGCCCGGAACAGGCGCGCGTTGCGGTTCGCGCCCCGGCCGTCGGGGCGGCGTTCGGCGACCGCGTGGATCACCTGCACGCCGGTCTCGTGGGCGGCGGCGACCAGCCGGGCCACGTTGTGCAGGGCACCGGAGGAGCGTGCGGCGCGGGCGAGTTCGGGCAGGGCGCTGTCGGGGCCGACGACCCCCTGCTGGCACTCCACGGTGAGCAGCACGGTGCTCACGGGATCGAGGAGGTCGTCGAGTCGTTCGTACGGCATGGCAGCGCCCCCTTGAAGACGACGGCTTCTCTTTTCTGACGTGATGTCAGAGGATCACCATAGTTTTCTGACACGACGTGGGAGAAGAGGGGGCCGCATGACCGTCACACAGCAGCGCCGGGGCCGGAAGATCATGATGACGCCCGGCGAGCTGGACGAGTTCCTCACCGCCCAGCGCACCTGCCGGGTCGCGACCGTCTCGGCCGACGGCGCACCGCATGTCAGCGCGCTGTGGTTCGCCTGGGACGGCACGTCGCTGTGGCTGTACTCGGTGGTGCGCAGCCGGCGCTGGGCGCAGCTGCGCCGCGATCCCCGGGTGGCCGTCGTGGTGGACTCCGGAGAGGAGTACGACCAGTTGCGCGGGGTCGAGCTGTCCGGCCGGGTGGAGTTCGTCGGCGAGGTGCCGCGCCGGGGTGAGCTGTGCGCCGAACTCGACACGGCCGAGACGCTGTTCGCGCGCAAGAACTTCGGCCTGGACGAGATGCCGCACGACGGCCGGCACGCCTGGGCCCGGCTGACCCCGGACACGATCGTGTCGTGGGACTTCCGGAAGCTGGGCGGGGCGTAGCGCGGGCCGCGGGTCTCAGCCCAGCTTCTGTGCGGCCGTCCGCAGCGCCTCGACCGCCGCGCGGATGGAGGGCCGGCGGTCGGCGTCCGCCCGCCAGACCACGTACACATGGCGGCGCACGCGCTGCTTGAGCGGTACCAGGACCACGCCCTCGGGCACCGGGTGCCGGCCCAGCAGCGGCGCGATGCACACGCCCAGTCCGGCCGCGACGAGCCCGAGCTGGGTGTGGGTCTCGCCCGCGCGGTGGCCGACGATCGGCTCGACGCCCTTGGACCGCAGGGTGAACATCAGCCACTCGTGGCAGAACTCGCCCTCGCCCCAGGTGATCCACTCGTCCTCGGCGAACTCGGTGAGGTCCACCTCGTCCCGGTCCGCGAGCCGGTGGGTCGCGGGCATGGCGACCTCGGCCGGGTCGTCCAGCAGGGGTGCCTTGACCAGTCCGTCGGGCACGGGCATCGGCTTGTTGTACCAGTCCAGGACCACCGCGAGATCGAGATCGCCGCGCACGACCCCGGCGATGCCCTGTTCCGGTTCCAGCTCGCTGGAGCGCACGCGCAGTCCCGGGTGCTCGGTGCGCAGGGCGCCGAGCGCGGTGGGGAAGAGGCCGCGGGCGGCGGTCGGGAAAGCCGACAGCCTGAGTTCGCCGACGACCTGGCCGCGGTGCGCCTCCAGGTCGGACTGGGCCAGCTCGACCTGGGACAGGATGCGGGCCGCGTGCTCCGACAGCAGCCGGCCGGCGTCCGTGAGCCGTACGCCCCGGCCGTTCTTGGCCAGGAGCTGCTGGCCGACCTCCCGCTCCAGTTTGCCCAGCTGCTGGGAGACCGCGGACGTGGTGACGTGCAGCGCGTCGGCGGCGGCGCTGACCGAGCCGTGCCGGGCCAGGGCGTCGAGGGTGCGCAGGCGCTCCAGGTTCAACATGTAAGCGATTCTAAGAGGTACCGGGTGAGAAATCTCGATTGTGCTACGAGGTTGTCTCCCGCATCGTGGAGACCATGAGCACGGTCACCGCATCGACCCGAACCGGGTCCCAGTCCACCGCCCCCGCCCGGCCGCGCGCCCGCCTCGACTGGCGGATCCGCTTCGGCGTCCTGTCCCTGATCTGGGGCTTCAGTTTCCTGTTGATCAAGGTGGGGACCGAGGGGTACGCGCCCTTCCAGGTCACCCTCGGCCGGCTGGTGTTCGGTACGGCGGTACTGGTGGCGGCGATGGCGGTGAAGCGGGAGCGGCTGCCGCGCGGGGCCCGGCTGTGGGGGCACATGGCGGTCGCCGCGTTCCTGCTGAACGCCCTGCCGTTCTCCTTGTTCGCCTACTCCGAGCTGACGATCCCGTCCACCCTGGCCGGCATCTGCAACGCCACGTCTCCCCTGTGGGGCATGGCCCTGTCCCTGGTGGCCCTCTCCGAGGACCGGCCGACCCGGGTGCGCGTCGCCGGGCTCGGCCTGGGCTTCCTGGGCGTCCTCACCGTGCTCGGCGTCTGGCAGGGTTTCCACGGGCTGGACGCCACGGGTACGGCCATGGCGCTGCTGGCCTCGCTGAGCTATCCGGTCGGCTGGATCTATGTGCGGCGGACGCTGGCCGGCACGGGGAACTCCCATCTGTCGTTGACCGGGGGCCAGTTGCTGCTGGCGACCGTGCAGCTGGCCGTGGTGACGCCGTTGTTCACCAGCGCGCCGGATCATTTCTCCGTCGTTCCGCTGCTGGCCGTCGCCGCGCTGGGCGCGCTGGGGACCGGGCTGGCGGTGCTGATCCAGTACGGGCTGGTCGCCGAGGTCGGACCCACCACCGCCCAGATGGTCACGTACTTCGTCCCCGTCATCGCCACGGCCGCGGGAGTGGCGATCCTCGGGGAGTCCCTGCGGTGGACCACACCGGTGGGAGCGGTGATCGTCCTGGCGGGGGCGGCGCTCACGCAGGTGCGGGGCAGGGGCGCGTGAGGGGACGGGGTGCGGGAGCGCGGATCCGCTGTGGCTTGCCACGCAGCTCGCCACGCCCCTTTCCGCGTCACCGTCAGCCGTAGACGCGGGCCGGAGAGGGTCGTACCGCCGCTGCCACCGCGTCGGCCAGCGGGGTGATCTCCTCCTCGGTGAGCGGTGAGACCGTGATGCGGACCGCCTGCGGGGAAGCCAGGCGGAAGCGGGCGCCCGGGGCGACCGCCCAGCCTCTCTGGAGCAGGCGGGCGATGGCGCCGGTCTCGTCGGGGACCGGGACCCAGACGTTCATGCCGCTGCGGCCGTGCGCGACGACCCCCCGCTCCGCCAGCGCGTCGACCAGGCCGGTCCTGCGGGCCCGGTACGACGTCGCCACCGCCGCCCGGTCGACCGCGCCGTCGGTCCAGAGGTGGGCCACGGCCCGTTGCAGGAGGAGGCTCACCCAGCCGGGGCCCAGGCGCTGGCGGCCACGGACCCGGTCGACGGTGACGGGGTCCCCGGCGAGGACGGCGAGGCGCAGGTCGGGGCCGTAGGCCTTGGCGGCGGAGCGGACGAAGGCCCAGTGGCGGGTGGCGCCCGCGAGAGGGTGCAGCGGCAGGTCGACGATGCCGTGGCCGTGGTCGTCCTCGATGAGCAGGGTCCCCGGGTGGTCCGCCAGCACCGCGCGCAGGGCACGCGCGCGCGTGGCGGTGACCGAGGCGCCGGTCGGGTTCTGGGCCCGGTCGGTGACGATCAGGGCGCGGGCCCCGGACTCCAGGGCGCGGCGCAGGTCGTCCGCGCGCGGTCCGTCGTCGTCCACGCCGACCGGTGCCGTGTGCAGACCCAGGGCGGGGACGAGGTCGAGGAGGCTGCCCCAGCCGGGGTCCTCGACGGCGACCGTGTCGCCGGGTCTGAGGTGCGCGGCGAGGACGCGTTCGACGGCGTCGAGGGAGCCGGAGGTCACGGTCAGCGGGCCCGCGGGGACGCCGTCGGCGTCGAGTTCGGCCCGCGCGAGGCGGGCGAGGTCCGCGTCCACGGGGTCGTCGCCGTAGAGGACGGGCCGGCGGTCGCCCTGCTCCGCCGCCGCGGCGAGGGCCGGGGCCAGACGGGGAAGCAGGGCCGGGTCGGGATTGCCCGTGGAGAGGTCCCGGCCTCCGGGGGGCACCTCCACGCGCAGCTGCTCGCGGCCGGTGGTGGCCGGCTTGGGGCGGATACGGCTGCCCCGGCGGCCGGCCGTCTCGATCACCCCGCGTTCGCGCAGGATGCGGTAGGCGGCGGCGACCGTGTTCGGGTTCACCCCCAGCTGGGCCGCCAACTCCCGCATGGGGGGCAGGGCTTGGCCCGGTGGCAGCTCGCCGGCGCCGACCGCCTGCTCGACGCCGGCCGCGATCTCGGCTGCGCCACGCCCGGTGATCCGATATTCTCCTAGCACAAACAACATTATGCACTAGTGCAAAACTGGCCGCCACTGGAGGGGACCGCCATGCAGGGCACGACCGAGGACACGCGGGGCGCCGCCTACACGCCGACCGACCGGACCGTGCCCACGCGCTCCGCGGAGCGGGCGTCGTACGACAAGGAGCTGGTCCACGCGATTCTGGACGAGGGGTACGTCTGCCACCTCGGCTTCGTCCGGGACGGCGCCCCGGTGGTGCTGCCCACGCTGTACGGCCGGGTCGGCGATCGGCTCTACGTCCACGGCTCGACCGGCTCCCGGCCGCTGCGGATGACCGGCCAGGCCGGCCCGGGCCTGCCGGTGTGCCTGACGGTCACCCACGTCGACGGGCTCGTGCTGGCCCGCTCCGCCTTCCACCACTCGGTCAACTACCGCTCGGTCGTGGTGCACGGCATCGCGCGCGAGGTCACCGACCCCGAGGAGCGGCGCCTCGCCCTGGACGCGCTGGTCGACCACGTCGTCCCGGGCCGGGCCGCCGACTCCCGGCCCGCGAACAAGAAGGAGCTGGCCGCCACGGCGGTCATCCGGCTGGATCTGGAGGAGGTCTCGGCCAAGGTCCGCACCGGCGACGCCAACGACGAGCCCGAGGACATGGACCTGCCCCACTGGGCCGGGGTCGTCCCGCTCCGCAAGGGCTACGACACACCGGTCCGCAACGCCGACCTGGCGCCCGGCATCGAGCTGCCGGACTACCTGGCGGCGCGGTAGCGGCGGAGGGTCACACCGGGGCCGGCTCCCGACGGCCGGCCGCCCGGGCCTCGCTCACCGCCAGGCCCGTGACCGCGCCGAGCATCAGCACGGTGCCCGCCGCCGTGGTCACCGTGAGCCGTTCGCCGAGCAGGACGACGGCGAGCACGGCCGCGGTCACCGGCTCCAGCAGCATGATCACGGAGACGGTGGCGGACCGGACGACGGCGGCTCCGGCGAAGTAGAACGCGTACGCGAGGGCCGTGGGCACGGCGGCGATGTAGAACAGCAGCCACAGCAGCCGGGCCGGGTGGGCGGTGTGCGGGAACAGCCCCTCCGCTGCCGCGAACGGCAGCAGGCACAGGCTGGTCACGGCGAAGGCGCCCACCGTGGTGCCGGCGGCGTCGGCGCCGCCGCCCCTCCCCCACCAGCGGGTGAGCAGGGTCATCGCGCCGTAGCCCGCCGCCGAGGCCAGGGCCAGCAGCACGCCGGCCGGCCGTACGGTCGCGGCCGAACCGCCGAAGGTGAGCACGGCCAGCCCGGCGAGCGCGCCGGCGACCGCCGCGACACCGCCGGCGCCGAGCCGTTCCCCGAGCAGCAGCCGGGCGCCGAGCGCGATGAGCACGGGGCCCGCGCCGAGGGTCACGACGGTGGCCACGGCCAGCCCGGTCGACGCCACGGCCGCGAAGTACGCGGTCTGGAAGACGGCCAGGCCGAGCCCGGTGGCCAGGGCCCTCGTGAGCGTCCGGCGCACGGGCCGGACCGGGGCCGGACGGCGGACGCGTGGCCTCAGCAGCCGGCCGGCCGGCAGGAAGGCGAGCCCCAGCGCACAGCGCCAGAAGGAGAGGGCGAAAGCGCCCATGTCACTGGTCCGGTAGACCAGCGAGGCGGCGGCGCCCGCGGTGCCCCAGGCGGCACCGGTGACGATCAGGTAGAGCAGGCCCCGCCCGACGGGCAGGCCTGAAGCAGGGTGCGACAAGGTCGACAAGGGAATCTCTCCGCAGAAGCGCACGTGGACGTGCGGAAGTTCGGGAGCGTCCCGCTCCGGCGGGACGCGCGGACTTCATCCGCGGGCAGCACCGTCCGCCCCGGCGCGCATGCGCCGGGCGAGACCCGGAGGCCCGCCTCAGGCGGCCGGGGGCGAGAGGACGAGTGCGTGGTGCGACATGATCCGGACTCTAGGCGGCCGTGCCCCGCGCGGACAACTCCCTTTCCTCGCCGGCCGCGGCGACCGGCTCCGCCGACCCCGCGGCCGGGGTGGCGGACTGGGCGATGAACGCTCCGACCAGGACGACCGCGCCCCCGGCCACCTGCGGCGCGGACAGGTGCTCGCCGAGCAGCACCCAGGCCAGCACGGTCGCGATGACCGCCTCCAGACAGGCGACGACCCCGGCGACCTGCGGCGACAGCCGGCGCACGGACAGCACCCCGGTGACGTAGGCGATCACCGTCGCGACCAGCACGATCCAGGCGAGCAGGGCGACGGCCGGTACGGCGGTGCCGTGCAGGTCCGCGGAGCCGGCCAGCACCGACCAGTCCATGCTCCAGGGGCGGGCCACCACGGTCAGTACGCCGGCGCCGACGAGCAGCCCGTAGGCGATGACGCCGAGCGGGTCCGGCGCCGCGTCACCCGCGTCGCCGCCCTGGTCGGACAGCACGAAGTAGCCGACCTGGCAGCATGCGGCGCCGAGCGCGAACACCAGGCCCAGCGCGTCGAAGCTCAGGCCGGACCAGACCTCGACCACGCAGGCGAGACCGCCGGCGGCGAGGACGACACCGAGCGCGGCGGCGCGGCTGACGGGCCGCCGCTGCACGAACCGCACCCAGCCGAGCACCAGGGCGGGAGCCAGGTACTCGATGAGGAGGGCGACGCCGACCGGTATGCGGGAGAGCGCGGCGAAGTAACAGGCCTGGACACCGGCGACGGCGAGCAGCCCGAACCCGGCGAGCAGCGCGGGCCGGCGGCGCGGCAGCGCCCGGTGCCGGATCGCGACCGGCAGCATCACCAGGGCGGCGCCCGCCACCCGCAGCCACACCACGTGGAGCGGGTCGAGTCCCGCCTCGATCAGCGGCTTGGCGGCCACTCCGGACCCGCCGAAGGCCAGCGCCGAGCCGAGCGCGAGACCGAGCCCGGCTCCCTTGCCGGGGCTGTCCTGACTGCTCACAGACGTATGCACCGGCACATGATGACAGGCGACGACAGGAGCGTCACCCCTGGTGACACCTGTCTCAGCAGATGGACGGCCGACGGAGGGGACCAGCGGGTCAGCGCGCCGCCCCGCCACCGTCCGCGTACGCGTCCGCTGCGGCCTCGATCCGCGCGGACAGTTCGTGGGCGCGGATGCCGGCGCGTTCGAGGACCTCGGCCGCCCGGGACCGCGGGTCCGCGGCGAGCGCCGCGAGCAGGTCGGTGCCGCTGACGCGGGACGCGCCCCGCCGCCGGGCACGCGCGCGGGCGTCCGCGAGCGCGGCGGACGCGGCCGGGGACCAGTCCTCGGCACCCTTGCCCGGACTGTCGGGCCCGGCGAGACCGGCGGGGCCGGCCGGAGCGGGGACGAGGGGAACCGCGCCCGAGTCCTCCACGCTGCTCTGCCAGCGCAGTCCGTAGCCGATGCTGCGCTGCACCAGGTAGGCGAGGAGCCGGGCGAGCCGCTGCGGGCCCCCCATGGCGGCGCGTGCCTCGGGGTCGTGTTCCAGCAGGGCGTGCAGCAGATGGGCGGTGTCGGTGTGCCGGTCCCTGTCCCGGACGGCCCTTCGGCGGGCAGCGGCGACCACCACTGCGAGCTCGGCACCGAGCCCGGCAGCGCCGTCCGGGTGCGGAACCGGTCCGTCATCGGCGGTCCGGTGGGCTGTACGGGGTTGCACATCCCCCACCTCATCAGCCGCAACAGGACGGGGCATCCACGAGGGGAACCATTTTCGCGTCCCACACGGAGTGGACATCGCCGACCCGGATCTCATCCTTACGGAGGAGATCTGACCGATCCCGGCACGGACGGCACGTCTTCGCACAACTTCTGACGGTTCATCAGTATTGAATGTTCGCGCCCCTGCGGCTACGTTCCGCGACACCGTAGCCCGATACGCCCGATCCGAAGGGGTGGTCGCATGGCCGAAGTCAGCGCGGAGGCACGCATCCAGGCACCGGCCGAGAAGGTGTGGGCCCAGCTCACCGACTGGCCGTCGTACGGGGCGTGGAACGCGACGCACACCAGCTTCCCGCAGGGCGGCCCGCAGACCCTGGCCGTGGGCGGCACGTTCCAGGAGAACATGAAGCTGATGGGCTTTCCGGCGGAGGTCGACTGGACCATCGAGGAGCTGGAGCCCGCCCGGGTGTTCGCCATCCGCGGCAAGGGCCCGATGGCGGTGACCGTGGCCACCCGCTACACGCTGACCCCGGACGGGGACGCCACGACCCTCCGCATCGACGGGGAGTTCACCGGGGCGGCGGTGTCGTTGATGGCGGGCAAGCTCAAGGACTCGGCGACGGCCGCCCTGCACGAGTCGCTGCGCAAGCTGGACGGGCTGGTGGCCTGAAGCCGGGACGGACGAAGGCGCCCCGCTCGGACACAGCGGGGCGCCCGGACCGTCGTACCGGTGACGGCTCCTCACTCACGAGGCTCAGTGCTCGTCGGCGAGGATGAGGTACAGCTTCTTGCGAGCGTCGTTGATGACGGCGAGCGCCTTCTCGCGCTGCTCCTTGCTGCCGGTCTTCCACACCTGACCGAAGGCCTCCATCAGCCCGAAGCCGGCCTGGCGGATCTCGGCGAGGGCCTCCCAGTCGACCCCGCGCGAGGCCTCCTCCCAGGGGGCGTCCGGCCCCTCGTCGGCGGCGGCGCGTCCGCTCTCGGTCAGGGCGAACAGCTTCTTGCCGCCCTCGCTCTCGCTGGCGATCAGCCCCTCGTCCTCCAGCAGCTGGAGGGTCGGGTAGACCGAGCCGGGGCTGGGCTTCCAGGCGCCGCCGCTGCGTTCGGCGATCTCCTGGATCATCTCGTAGCCGTGCATGGGCCGGTCCTTGAGCAGGGCCAGGATCGAGGCGCGTACGTCACCGCGCCGCGCCCGCCCTCTCGGACCGCCCCGTCCGCGCGGCCCCCAGGGGCCCGGTCCGAAACCGGGTCCGCCCGGACCGAAGCCCGGACCGCCCGGACCGAAGGGCCCGAAGGCGGCCCGCCGCCCGTCGAAGCCACCGAAACCGCCCATGCCCCGCCGACCGGGGCCCTCCTGCCGATGTCCACGCTCGAAACCGTGGGTGCGCATCACGATCACTCCATTCCATCGTTGATCTGTCGCGTCTGCATCACTTATCGTTCACGATGCCTCAACGATATATCGGAACCGACCGAATGACAATCCCCTTGCCGGGCGAGGGGACCGGCTGCGGACGCGCGCGACGGTGGCCGGCCCGGGAATCAGTCCGGGATCCCTGAATTGGCCTTGGTCCAAAGGCCGTCGCAGCCGCTAGCGTCGGCGCCATGCGCATCCGAATCGTCGACGCCTTCACCGACCGCGCCTTCGCCGGCAACCCGGCCGGAGTCCTGCTCCTGGACGACGTCTTCCCCGACGACGACTGGCTCCAGAACGTCGCCATGGAGGTCAACCACGCCGAGACGGCGTTCGCGCACCGGCTGCCCGACGGCGGCGAGGCGGACTGGGCGCTGCGCTGGTTCACGCCCGTCGCGGAGGTCGCGATGTGCGGCCACGCCACCCTCGCCACGGCCCACGTCCTGCACACCACCGGCGCCCACGAGGGCCCGGTGCGGTTCACCACCCGCAGCGGTGTGCTGATCGCCACGCCCGGCGCGGACGGCTCGATCACCCTCGACTTCCCGACCGCCCCCCTCACCCCGGTCGAGATCCCGGCCGGGGTCGCCGAGGCGCTCGGCGCGCGGCCGGCCGCCGCGTTCGACACCGGCCCGAACGTCGGCGACCTGCTGGTGGAACTCGCCGACGAGAAGACCGTGCTCGGCCTCTCCCCCGACCACCGGGCCCTCGGCGCCTACTCCTCGCGCGGCATCATCGCCACCGCCCGCGCCGACGACCCGTCCCGTGGCTACGACTTCGTCTCCCGCTGCTTCTTCCCGAACGTCGGCATCGACGAGGACCCGGTGACCGGCAGCGCCCACACCGCGCTCGCCCCGCACTGGTCCGCCCGCCTCGGCCGCGACGACCTCACCGGGTTCCAGGCCTCCCGCCGCACCGGGCTGGTCCGCACCGGCCTGCGGGGCGAGCGCACCCTGCTCACCGGCTTCGCGGTGACGGTCATCGACGGGGAGCTGCGCGCCTGAGGGCTTGCTCAGGCTGTCGGCAGCCAGCCCACCTTGCCCGCGAGGAGGGCGTAGCCGACGAACGCGCCGATGTCGAGCAGCGAGTGCGCGACGACCAGCGGCCCGACCCGGCCCCAGCGGCGGTACAGGCAGACGAACACCACGCCCATGACCATGTTGCCGACGAAGCCGCCGATGCCCTGGTAGAGGTGGTACGAGCCGCGCAGCACCGCGCTGGCCACCAGCGCGGTCCCCGGAGTCCAGCCCAACTGCCCCAGCCTGCGCAGCAGATAGCCGACGACGATCACCTCTTCGAGGATCGCGTTCTGCAGCGCGGAGAGGATCAGCACCGGGTACTTCCACCACACGTCCGGAAGGGCCTCGGGCACCACCGTGAGGTTGAAGCCGAAGCCGCGGGCTGCGAGGTAGAAGGCGATGCCGGTGCTGCCGATCACGGCCGCGATGCCGGCACCCCGGGCGAGGTCGGGCCGGGGGCGGGCGCGGTCGAAGCCGAGGGTGCGCAGGCCCGCGCCCTCGCGCAGCAACAGGTGGGCGACGAGAGCCACGGGGACCAGCGCGGTGGCGATGCCGAAGAGCTGCCAGGCCAGGTCCAGCCAGGGGCGGCCCGGCGCGGCGGAGGCGTTGAGGGTGGCCGCCTGGTCCTTCAGGCCGCCCGGCTTGGTGACCGAGCCGATGAAGCTGATCAGCGCGGACACTCCGCTCGCCCCGAGCGAGAGCGCGAGGACGAGCAGCGTCTCGTCCCGCAGGATCCGCCGCGGGTCGCGCTCCCGCGCCGCGGAATCGGCCACCGAGTCAGCCTCCACCTGCACCCCTGCCTCCAGCCGGCTCACGGGCCCCTGGCCCACCTCTCGCCTGGCAAGGATCGCAGAAGGAGCTGTGAAGAGCGCGGGATGCCCCCCGGAAGCCCTGGGCTCTTCTCGCGGTCCTACGAAGCTCGCCGACGACGGCGGCCGACTCCTCCGCCACGCCCCACCGCCCACCAACGTCCGCAGCGGGCTCCTCCGCCACGCCCCACCGCCCACCGACGTCCGCTGCCGGTTCCTCCGCCACGCCCCACCGCCCACCGACGTCCGCAGCGGGCTCCTCCGCCACGCCCCACCGCCCACCGACGTCCGCAGCCGGTTCCTCCGCCACGCCCCGCGGCGCACTGCTGCCCGCCGCCCCCTCTTCTCCGCCGCGACGGCGCTCAGCCCCCACGGCGCGGCCGACGGTGCGCGCGGCGCGAGGCCTCTCCAGCGGCTCGGCGGTCACGTGGCGCTCAGCCCCTCCAGCGGCCCGGCAGAGCCCGACGCTCAGCCTCCCCAACGGCTTGGCGGTCGCGCGCCGCCCAACCCCACCAGCAGCCCGGCAGTCACGCGACACTCAACCCCACCAGCAGCCCGGCAGTCCCGCGACACTCAACCCCACCAGCAGCCCGGCAGTCACGCGACACTCAACCCCACCAGCAGCCCGGCGGAGCCCGGCGCTCAGCGCACCAGCTGTCCGGCGGAGCCTGGTGGTACCGGCTCCGGCAATCCGACCGGCCACGTGTGCACCGGCTCGCCCACGTGCATCAGCTCGGCGTACCGCCGCGTCGTCGCCGCCAGGGCCGCCTGCCGCGACAGTCCCTGCTCCAGTGCCCGGTGGAAGGTGGCCGCCTGCCAGGACGCCCCGTTGACCCGGCGCCGGCAGCGCTCCTCGATCACGCCCAGGTAGAGGTCCCGGTCGGCGGCCTCCACACCCCACGCGTCCAGCCCGGCCGAGGCGAGCGGCAGCAGCTCGTCACGGACCAGCGTGACCGCGTCGACCTCGCCCGTGCCGCCGTACCGCCCCCGCCGGGGCCACACGAAGCGCGCGTCGATGCCGTACCGGCACGCCGCGTCGAAGTTCGCCTCGGCCGCGGCGAACGGCAGCCGCGTCCACACTGGCCGGGACTCCTCGGCGAGGGCGCGGACGAGGCCGTAGTAGAAGGCCGCGTTGGCGATGACGTCGGTGATGGTCGGCCCGGCCGGCAGCACCCGGTTCTCCACCCTGAGGTGTGGGACGCCGTCAGCGATGCCGTACACCGGCCGGTTCCAGCGGTAGATCGTGCCGTTGTGCAGCACGAGTTCGGCGAGTCTGGGCACCCCGCCGGCCTCGATGACCTCCAGCGGCTCCTCGTCGTCACAGATCGGCAGCAGCGCCGGGAAGTAGCGCAGGTTCTCCTCGAACAAGTCGTACGCGGAGGTGATCCACCGCTCGCCGAACCAGGTGCGCGGCCGTACGCCCTGCGCCTGGAGCTCGGGCGGCCGGGTGTCGGTGGACTGGAGGAACAGCGGGGGCCGGGACTCGCGCCACAGCTCGTGCCCGAAGAGGAACGGCGAGTTGGCGCCGACGGCGATCTGCGCGGCGGAGGCGGCCTGGGCCGCGTTCCACACGTCGGCGAACCGGGCCGGGGTGACCTGCAGATGCAGTTGCAGGGAGGTGCAGGCGGCCTCGGGCACGATCGACTTCGAGGTGCAGACGAGGTGCTCCACGCCCTCGATGTCGAGCCGGAAGTCCTCTCCGCGCGCGGCGACGATCTGGTCGTTGAGGAGGGTGTAGCGGTCGACCTCGGAGAGGTTTGAGGAGACCAGGTCGTCCCGGTCCAGGGTGGGCAGGATGCCGATCATCACGATGCCCGCGTCCACCTCGCCGGCCTTCCGGTCGGCATAGGCGAGCGAGGTGCGCAGTTCCTCGGCGAGCCGGTCGAATACCCGGCCGCCCAGCCGGTGTGGGGCTATGTTGACTTCCAGGTTGAACATGGCGAGTTCTGTTTGGAAATCGCGGCTCGCGATGCGCTCCAGTACCTGCCCGTTCAACATTTTCGGCATACCGTCCGGCCCGGCGAGATTCAACTCGATCTCGACGCCCATGAGATTCTTGGGACGGTCGAATCGCTTCTCGCGCAGCAGCCGCTCCAGTCCCGTCAGGCACTGCTGGAGCTTTTCACGGTAGCGCTGGCGATCGGACAGGTCGAACTGCCCTGCCACGACCTTCTCCCCCATCGAAGTGTCCCTCCTCGGATGAGCGGGCCGACGATCCGGCCGCCCGGCTCCCGGGTCAGGTGGGATGATGCCCAGCCGAAGCGATCGATAACGTCCCGCGCGGGCCCGCCGCCCGCTAGTCTGTCGAATGTTCCCGGCGGCACATTCACGGGGCATGCCGCACTCGCACCTTCGGGTGCCCCGCACGCCTCGTGAAAAACGCCGACGGCTTTCGGCCGACCGTTACCGGCGCGTATGGCGAGGTCAGCGACGGGGGCCCGGGTCGGAAATCGGGATGATTTCCGCAAATCGACGGCCTAATTCCGACTTGCCCGGCCGACCGAAATCGGATAGACGAAACACCGGCCGAACACACGTCGTATAAACTCCGTCCACAAGGCAGAAGGTTGGCGCCCTCGGTCCTGGTTTCCGCGGTGTTCCTGCCGTCCCCGTTGACGGGCGGCAGAGCGAGCCGCACTCTCTTTCACACCAACCCGGGCCCCCACCTCTCCGGCCTTCCGTGAGCTGACAGCGCCGTCCGCCCCACCCTCCTCGCGCCGCCGCGCCTGTCGAATGAGAGGCGACCCACATGCCGCTGCACGTACCCCCGGCCCCCGCGCCTGCCCTGCGCTCCGTCCTCACCGCCCTCGGTTCCCCCACCGCGGTCCGTGAGGCCCGCACCCCCTCCCTGCGCGCCGCGCAGGGTCCGGCGACACCGGAACTCCCGCTGCCCGTCCACGTGCTGGACCGGATCACCGCGCAAGGCCTGTCCGCGACCCGGCTGGCCGGCTGGCGCTTCCTGATCCGGTGCGGTGATCACGCGGTGGCCGCGGCCGAGACCATGCTGACTCCCGACGGCTGG
The DNA here is from genome assembly GCF_040678315.1 of Streptomyces sp. NPDC052721. Taxonomy (NCBI): domain Bacteria; kingdom Bacillati; phylum Actinomycetota; class Actinomycetes; order Kitasatosporales; family Streptomycetaceae; genus Streptomyces; species Streptomyces sp. NPDC052721. The sequence continues at coordinate 125,611 of NZ_JBFATL010000018.1, forward strand.
GCCTTCTCGCACTTCTTCGAGGGCCCGTACGTCGCCTCCACCGAACGCGCCCTGCAACAGGCCGAGGCCCTGCAGCAGCCGTACCAGGCGCGGCTGCTGTCCGTGCCCGGCCTGTACATGCTCACACTGTGGCTGCACGGCGACTGCTCCGGCGACGGCAGCGAGGGCCATCCCGCCGCCACCGATCTGCTCGTGCCGCTGGCGCCCGCACCGCCCGGCATTCCGACGCACCGTCCGTTCCCGGTCGCCGAGTTGCTGCCGGTGCTGACCCATCGGGCGACTCCTCTCCCGCTGCTCGGCTCGCCTGCCTGACCGACGCCCGCGTACCCCGCTGCCCGCAAGGGAAGCGGGGTACGACTGTCTTTCGAGCACTCCACCGCCCGGAGCCATCCGGACTAGTCCTATCCGGCCACTGCGAACCATCCGAAGGGACAGTGCAGTTGGACTGAACCGTCCGCGCGGGTGACGCGTCCTGAACCTGTGAGAAGCGGTGCTGTGAAATCCCTGCGGAACCACGCCCAGAGGACAACACTGGTTTCCGACCGACTCATCACCACGGGGGACGGACATGATCACGACAAAGCGAAAGATCCCGCCCATGTGCCAGCACCAGCCACCGTGCCCGCCAGCCGAATCCGCCGACCGGGAGTCCGCCCGCCTCGTGGCGCACCACCCGGAGCAGGGTTGGAGCCTGCTGTGCAACGGCGTCCTGCTCTTCGAGGACACCGGTGAGCTGCTGCCCGACGGCCGCATCATCGCCCCGCACCGCCCGCTCGGTGCGGACCAGGTGATGACCGCCGCCTGAGCACGGCACGGTGACCCTGACCTGAGCAGGGCACAGTGCCCCGAGGGGCCGACCGCACCTGACACGTGCGACCGGCCCCGACGCGTGTCCGGAGTGCGGGGACTGGAGAGCCCCCACACCCGTCCCTTCGAAACTTTCGGAATCCCTCGATGCGTCAGGGTGTCGACTACGGCGTGGCGGGCGCGTACTCGAACCAGTCGAAGGCCGCGCGGCCCTCGGTGACGTACATGCCGATGACACGGCCGGTGAAACCGGCGGCCACCTCCGTGGACAGATAGCGGCCGTCGAGTTCGGCGAGCCGGACGGTTCCCTCGGAGGTTTCGACGGAGAACGCCAGGGTGTCGGGGCCGTGCTGCGTCCCGGGGTCCCGGGTGGCGCGGACGTCGACGGCCAGGGTGACCGGCCCCGCGGGCACCGGGTGTGCGGCGACGCGCTGCCGCAGCGGGCCGATCCGCGCGATCACCGCCGCGGTACCCCCGCTCACCTCCAGGTCGTAGTGGTGGGCCTCGTCCAGACGCACCGACAGCCCCGCCCGCGCGGCGCCGGGCTCCAGCGACGCCGCCGCCCGGCAGTCGTGGTGCTGCTGGCGGCGGCCGACGAAGGTGTGCCCGGGCCGGTCGAGGCTGTCACCGGTGGCGGTCAGGGTGAGCCGGCCCGGCCGCTCGGTCAGCGACCAGCAGCCGTCGGGCCGGCGCCGCGGGGATATCCAGTGCGGTGCGAGCACCGGGTCCGTGAAGTCGTCCCGCACCGGCGGCTGTTCGACGGGCACCCAGGCGGCCGGCGCCGGATGCCGCTCCTGGACCGGGCCCGTCCGCGGCCAGCCGTCGGCCCACTCCACCGGGACCAGGAACGTCTCCCGGCCGAGGACGTGGAACTCCGGGAACCAGCCACGGGGCCTGGTGCCGAGCAGCACCATCCACCAGGTGCCGTCGGCCGCCTGGACCAGGTCGCCGTGACCGGTGCACTGGATGGGCAGACCGGTGCCGCGGTGGGACAGCAGCGGGTTGCCGGGAGCCGGTTCCCAGGGGCCGCGCGGCGAGCGGGCGCGTGCCACGGAGACACCGTGGCCCAGGGCGGTTCCGCCCTCGGCGAGCAGCAGGTACCACCAGTCGCCGATCCGGTACAGATGCGGGGCCTCCGGGTCCCGCAGGCCGGTGCCGGACCACATCGGCAGCGGGCCCTCCAGCACCCGTCCCGTGCGCGGGTCGATGCGGGCGACGCTGACCCCGGCCATCGCGACCCAGCAGGAACCGTCCTCGTCCCACGCCAGGTCGGGGTCGATGCCGGGCAGATCGATCCACACCGGGTCCGACCAGGGGCCCTCGGGACGCTCGGCGGTGACGAGGAAGGTACCGCCGGCGCCCGCGCTGGTGGTGATGACGTGGAAGAGTCCGTCGTGGTACCGGATCGTCGGCGCGTAGATGCCGGCGGACGCCGGGACGTCGTCGGGCAGGTCCAACTGCTTCGGCCGGTCGAGCACGTTGCCGATCTGGCGCCAGTGCACCAGGTCCCGGCTGTGGAACAGCGGAACGCCGGGGAAGTACTCGAAGCTGGAACACACCAGGTAATAGTCGTCGTCGACCCGGCACACGCTGGGGTCGGGATGGAAGCCCGGGATGACGGGATTGTCGTACGTTCGCATGCTCGCCTCCTGGAGGCGCTCGAAAGTTTCGTTCTGAGTGCCGAATTTTAATGGCCGGAGGGGCGTACGTGGAGGTGTTCGTGCCGCCCGGCTGGTCGAATCACCGGCACGGGAGTGGGATGGAAGGAAGCGAGGACCCTGCAGCGGGCACGCCCGCGGGTGTCACGGCTGTCACGGTGTCACCCCCTCCGGTGCCCGTCCGGAACGGTGGAGTCATGAGTCATGTCCGGTTACGACGCCTCGGCGGTCACGCGAGTGGTGGTCGGCGTGAGCGGCTCCCTGAACAGCGTCACGGCCCTGCGGCGGGCCACCGCGCTGGCCCGCCGGCTGAGAGCCGGGCTGTGGCCCGTGCTCGCCTGGGAGCCACCGGGCGGTGACTCCGCCGCGCGGCGCGCCCCCGCCGCCGGACTGCTGGTCGAGAAGTGGCAGCGGCTCGCCAAGCAGCGGCTGGCCTCGGTGCTGGAGGAGATCTTCGACGCGGAGGAACCCGGTGTGCCGATGCAGCCCGCCGTCGTACGCGGCGCCCCCGGCCCGGCGCTGGTGGCGACCGCGAACCGGGAGGACGACGTGCTGGTCGTGGGCACCGGGCGGCGCGGACTGCACCGGGCGTTCTCCGGCCGGGTCTGCCGGCACTGCCTGGCCCACGCGGTCTGCCCGGTCCTGGCGGTACCCCCGTCCCCCCTGGAATCCGAGTTGCTGTCCGTCCACCGCCGCAATACGTGGCATCTGCGCATCGACACCCGGGGGTTGTGAAGGGGGCGACGGGGCCACGAACCGGCGAGTGACGCGAGGACGTCGCACTGGGCCCGCTGCCGCCCCGTCAAGAACAGGCCCCCGGCCGTCAGAGCGCCGTCAGGGGAAGAGCCGGGGCCCCGTCGGCGGACTACCGTTTCCCCCATGGAGCACGGCAACGACACCCGCCCCCAGCCGACCGGCGCGTACCCGTCCGGCACCGGGACCGTGGTGGAGGACCGCGGCTGGACCGAGGAAGCGCGCACGTCGGCCCGCTGTGCCGGCGCGCTGTTCGGCCTGCTGCTGTGCGTCGACTGGGCGGCCGGCTCGCTGACCTGGTGGCGCGGTGCCCTGTGGCTCCTGCTGGCCCTGCTCCTGCTGCTCGTGCTGTTCCCGGTGCGCGTGTCCGCCGGCCGGGGCTGGCTGGCCGCCCGCCGCCTGTACCGTACCCGCCGCGTCCGCACCGATCTGCTGACCGCGGTGCGCCCGCTGGACGGTGTCACCCAGCGCCTGGTGCTGCGCGACACTCTCGGCAATCGGGTCGAGATCGACCCGGCGGTCCTGATCCGCAACCCGGAGCTGTGGTACCGGCTGGACGAGGGTGCCCGCGGCTCGGAGGCCGCCGGCACGCTGCTGTGCGGCACGACGGAACTGCACCGCCTGGCCCGCCGCGTGGACCGCGAGACGGCCCTCGGGGTGTTCCGGGCCTCGGGCCTGGAGTGACGCTCGGTGGCCACCGCCCGGCCGACTCCCCCGCCGACTCCCCTGGGCTCAGCCGCTCCGCCTCACCCCGGCCGACCCGCTGCGGCCTCCCCTTATTGGTGCGGCCTCTGCCCGCACGGGCCATTCTTAACGCAAGCTTGACGCCGCCTGAGCCGTGATCCATAGGCCCAGGCGTCACGCTCTGCTTACGCTGGTGCCGCCGTCCAGGTGATGGCCCGGAAGAGCTGAGCCGCACATCAGGAGCACGCCGATGGTCACGACCGAGCGCCCTCCCAGTACCAGCCGCCTGCGCGCGTGGATGCTGGAGGGCCTGTCCGACATGGGCAAGGGCGGTGGCCACACCGGACCCCACGCCGAGCCGGAGCCCCCGCACCAGGGACAGCGCTGGTGGCGGGTGATGTGCCTGACCGGTGTCGACTACTTCTCCACCCTCGGCTACCAGCCCGGCATCGCGGCCCTGGCCGCCGGTCTGCTCTCGCCGGTGGCGACCATCGTGCTCGTCGTCGTGACGCTGGCCGGCGCGCTGCCGGTCTACCGCAGGGTCGCGGAGGAGAGCCCGCGCGGCGAGGGCTCCATCGCGATGCTGGAGCGGCTGCTGTCGTTCTGGCAGGGCAAGCTGTTCGTGCTCACGCTGCTGGGTTTCGCGGCGACGGACTTCCTCATCACCATCACGCTGTCCGCCGCCGACGCCTCCACCCACCTGGTGGAGAACCCGCACCTGACGGAGGCCCTGCAGGGCAAGCAGATGCTGATCACGCTGTTCCTCGTGGCCCTGCTCGGCGCGGTCTTCCTCAAGGGCTTCCTGGAGGCGATCGGAGTCGCGGTCGCCCTGGTGGGCGTGTACCTCGCGCTCAACCTCGTCGTCGTGATCACCGGCCTGTGGCACGTCGTCACCGCCGGGCATGTGATCACGGACTGGAGCAGCGCGCTGACCACGGAGCACGGGAACGTCTTCGTGATGATCGGCGTGGCACTGATCGTCTTCCCGAAACTCGCCCTGGGCCTGTCCGGCTTCGAAACCGGTGTCGCCGTCATGCCGCATGTGAAGGGCGACCCCGACGACACCGAAGAGCGGCCCGCGGGCCGCATCCGGGACACCAAGAAGCTGCTGACCACCGCCGCGCTGATCATGAGCTGCTTCCTGATCGCCACCAGCTTCATCACCACGCTGCTGATCCCGGAGAAGGAGTTCAGGACGGGCGGCGAGGCCAACGGCCGCGCGCTCGCCTACCTCGCGCACGAGTACCTCGGCAACGCCTTCGGCACGGTGTACGACGTGTCGACCATCGCCATCCTGTGGTTCGCGGGCGCCTCCGCCATGGCGGGCCTGCTCAACCTGATGCCGCGCTATCTGCCCCGCTACGGCATGGCCCCGCACTGGGCGCGGGCGGTGCGGCCGATGGTCATCGTCTTCACCCTGGTCGCCTTCCTGGTGACCTGGATCTTCGACGCCAACGTCGACAAGCAGGGCGGCGCCTACGCCACCGGTGTGCTGGTGCTGATCAGCTCGGCCGCGATCGCCGTGACCATCGCCGCGCGCAAGGCGGGACAGCGCGGCTGGACCCTCACGTTCGGGGTGATCTCGGTGGTGTTCCTCTACACCACCGTCGTGAACGTCATCGAGCGCCCGGACGGTGTGAAGATCGGTGCCTGTTTCATCGCCGGCATCGTACTGGTCTCCCTGCTGTCCCGGCTGGCCCGTGCCTTCGAGCTGCGGGTGACCAGCGTGTCGCTCGATCCCCTGGCGGAACGGTTCATACGGGACATGGCCAGCCGCAAGATGCGGTTCATCGCCAACGAGCCGGACCGCCGGGACAAGGCCGAGTACCGCGACAAGATCGAGCAGATCCGCGCCGACAACGAGATGCCCGAGCAGGAGGACTTCGTCTTCGTCGAGGTCACGGTCACCGACCCGTCCGAGTTCGAGGCGGGCCTCACCGTCCGCGGCGAGGTGCTGCACGGCCGCTACCGGGTGCTGACGCTGGAGTCCGCCTCGATCCCCAACGCCCTCGCCGCACTGCTGCTGCACGTCCGTGACGTCACCGGCTGCACCCCGCACATCTACTTCGAGTGGACCGAGGGCAATCCGTTCGCCAACTTCCTCCGCTTCTTCCTCTTCGGCCAGGGCGAGGTCGCCCCGGTCACCCGTGAAGTACTGCGCGAGGCGGAACCGGACCGGGAACGCCGGCCGCGGGTGCACACGGGCTGAGCCGAGCCGCGCGGCCGGCGTGGATCACCTCGCCGGCCCACGCGTCCGGCACTCCGGCGACCTACGCCTGGTCGGCGTCGGGTCGGGAGGCCGAGACCCGCTCGACGGGGCGCGCCCGGTGGACGACGGCGTTCCGGTGGATGACGGCGCTGACGATGTCGCGCGTGCGTCCGGACAACCGCAGACACCCCCGCGCGTCGAGCAATCAGCAGGATCACGGCGCTCAGCACGGCGCCCGACGCGAGCATCCACCGCCAGGTTCCGGGAGCGGGTGCGGACCCAGCCGTCCCGCACGATCTCCGCCGTCTCCTGAGGGTCCTCCCCACAGCCGCCGAACGCGTCCGCCGGGTCCGGCCGCGGTACGGCGGAATCGCGGTACCTCCGACGGCCGGCCCACGTCCACGGCTCCCTGGGGCCCACGTCCACGGTTCCCGGGAGCGTGGCCCTATCGTGACCGGCATGCAGTCCTACACGATCGGCCAGGCCGCGCGGCTGCTCGGCGTCAGCCCGGACACCGCCCGCCGCTGGGCCGACGCCGGCCGGGTGGCCACGCACCGCGACGAGTCCGGGCGGCGGCTCATCGACGGCAGAGACCTCGCCGCGTTCTCGGTCGAACTGGCCAAGGCGGGCGCCGCCGAGGAGGACGCCTCGTACACCTCGGCCCGCAACGCCTTCCCCGGCATCGTCACCGCGATCAAGCTCGGTGATGTCGCCGCCCAGGTGGAGATCCAGGCGGGCCCGCACCGGCTCGTCTCGCTGCTGACCCGGGAGGCGGTGGAGGAGCTGGGCCTGGAGGTCGGCATGGAGGCCACCGCGCGCGTGAAGTCCACCAACGTGCACATCGACCGGACCTGACCGGGCGCGTGAGACCGTCACACCTCGGGTCGACGAGCGCCGTACAAACGCACATGCAAGCTGGAAGTCGTAAGTTCGCAGCTCATGCGATGCGACAGGAGACTTCCACCTGGCAGATGCGGCAGTATCATCGCCGCACGGCCGCCACTCGGCCGTGCCCGGGCGCGACAGTCGTTCGACAGAACCGAGGAGTAGATCCGTGTTGACCCGTTCCGTGCGCCGGTCCCGGCGGATGCTGCAGCTGGCCGGTGCGGGAGCCGCCGCCGTGATGACCCTCAGCGCCTGCTCCTCCTCGTCGGACTCCACCGACTCGTCCAACTCCTCCGGCACATCGACGTCCCCGAAGCTCTCCGGCACGGTCACCGTGTTCGCTGCGGCCTCGCTGAAGGAGAGCTTCACGGCCCTGGGCAAGGAGTTCGAGAAACAGCATCAGGGCACGAAGGTCAGCTTCAACTTCGGCGGCAGCGACACCCTCGCCGCGAACATCACCAGCGGTGCCCCGGCGGACGTGTTCGCCGCGGCCAGCCCCAGGACGATGGCCGTCGTGACGGACAGGAAGGACACGGCCGGCACCCCGGTCACCTTCGTCCGCAACCAGCTGGAGATCGCCACCGTGCCGGGCAACCCGCACCAGGTGTCCTCCCTGAAAGACCTCACCAAGCCCGGTCTGAAGGTCGTCCTGTGCGACAGGACCGTGCCGTGCGGCGCCGCCGCCCGGAAGGCCCTGGACGCCGGCAAGCTGAAGCTCACGCCGGTCTCCTACGAGCAGGACGTCAAGGGCGCCCTGACGAAGGTGGAGCTGAAGGAGGCCGACGCGGCGGTGGTGTACAGGACCGATGTGAAGGCCGCGGGTGACAGGGTGGAGGGCGTGGAGTTCCCTGAATCGGCCGGCGCCGTCAACGACTACCCGATCGCGCTGCTGAAGAACGCGCCGAACGCCGAGGCCGCCAAGGCGTTCATCGCCCTCGTGCGCTCCGCCGAGGGGCAGAAGGTGCTGAACGAGGCCGGGTTCCTCAAGCCGTGACCCCGCTCGACAAGCCCGGTGCCGCGACCGGCCCCCGCACAGGCCGGCCACGGCGCCGCCGTGCCGGCACGGGCGGCCGGCACGGGGTGCCGTTGCCGCTGCTGCTGCCGGGCGTGCTCGCCCTGGCGTTCCTGCTGCTGCCGCTGCTCGCGCTGCTCGTCCGCGCGCCGTGGCGCGGCCTGCCGGATCGGCTGACCAGCGCCGAGGTGTGGCAGGCGCTCCAGCTGTCCCTGGTCAGCGCCACCGCGGCGACCGCCGTCAGCCTCGTCCTCGGTGTGCCGCTGGCCTGGCTGCTGGCCCGTACGAAGTTCCCCGGGCGGGGTCTCGTACGCGCCCTGGTGACCCTCCCGCTGGTGCTGCCGCCGGTGGTCGGCGGTGTGGCCCTCCTGCTCGCCCTGGGCCGCAACGGCGTCATCGGCCAGTGGCTCGACGCGTGGTTCGGCATCACCCTGCCGTTCACCACCACCGGGGTCGTGATCGCGGAGGCGTTCGTCGCGATGCCGTTCCTGGTGATCAGCGTGGAGGGCACGCTGCGCGCCGCCGACCCGCGCTACGAGGAGGCGGCGACCACGCTCGGCGCCTCCCGCTTCACCGCGTTCCGCCGGGTCACGCTGCCGCTGATCGCGCCCGGCATCGCCGCCGGCGCGGTGCTTGCCTGGGCCCGCGCGCTCGGCGAGTTCGGCGCGACGATCACGTTCGCGGGCAACTTCCCGGGCCGCACCCAGACCATGCCCCTCGCGGTCTACCTGGCCCTGCAGAACGACCCCGAGGCCGCCATCTCCCTCAGCCTGGTCCTGCTGACCGTGTCGATCGCGGTACTGGCGGGTCTCAGGGACCGCTGGACGACAACGTCATGACGACTCCCCACCCCACGGCCGCCGACAGCACCGGCCCCTCCCGGGACCCGGCCGCAGCCGCCGACGGCGCTCCCGCCCCCCAGGAGCCGGCCGAAGGCCGGCCGGCCACCACACACCGGCCCGAGACCACCGGCCTCGACGCCCACCTCGTGGTCGACCGAGGCACCTTCCGCCTGGACGTGGCCCTGAAGGCCGCCCCCGGAGACGTCCTCGCCCTGCTGGGCCCCAACGGCGCCGGCAAGACCACCGCCCTGCGCGCTCTCGCCGGCCTCACCCCGCTCACCGACGGTCATCTCCACCTGGACGGCACCCCCCTGGACCACACACCCCCGGAGTCCCGCCCGGTCGGCGTCGTCTTCCAGGACTACCTGCTCTTCCCCCACCTGTCCGCGCTGGACAACGTCGCCTTCGGCCCCCGCTGCCAGGGCGTGCGCAAGGCGGAGGCCCGCGCCCAGGCGGCGACGTGGCTGGAGCGGATGGGTCTGGCGGCCCACGCGGGCGCCAAGCCGCGCAGCCTGTCCGGCGGCCAGGCGCAGCGCGTGGCCCTCGCCCGCGCCCTGGCCACCCGCCCCCGGCTGCTGCTCCTGGACGAGCCACTGGCAGCGCTGGACGCCCGTACCCGCCTGGAGGTCCGCGCACAGCTCCGTCGCCGTCTGGCCGAGTTCGAGGCGGTCTCCGTGCTGGTCACCCACGACCCGCTGGACGCCATGGTGCTCGCGGACCGGCTGGTGGTCGTGGAGCACGGCCGGGTCGTCCAGGAGGGCACCCCCGCCGACATCGCCCGCCACCCGCGCACGGACTACATCGCCCGGCTCGTCGGCCTCAACCTCTACCGCGGACAGGCCGCGGGGCACACCGTACGGCTCGACACGGGGCCCGCGATCACGACCACGGAGGAGCTGTCGGGCCCGGTCTTCGTGGCCTTCCCCCCGTCCGCCGTGACCCTGTTCCGGGACCGGCCCTCCGGCGCCAGCGCCCGCAACCTGTGGCGTTGCGAGGTCGCCGGCCTGGAGACGCACGGCGACCAGATCCGCGCCGACCTCACCGGCGAGCTGCCGCACGCGGCGGACCTGACGACGGTCGCCGCCGCGGAGCTGGACCTGCATCCGGGTGCACCGGTCTGGGCGACGGTCAAAGCGACGCAGACCCACGCATACCCGGCCTGAGTGGACCGGCGCTCTACGGTGGGTGCCCATGACCCTGAGCATCCGCAACCAACTGCCCGGCACCGTCACCGAGGTGCACCCGGGAGAAGTCATGGCGACCGTCAAAGTCCGGCTCACCGGCGGCCAGAACCTCACCGCGGCCGTCACCCTGGAAGCCGTCGAACACCTCGGCCTCGCCCCGGGTTCCCCGGTGACCGCCCTGGTCAAGGCGACGGAGGTCTCCCTGGCCGCCAACCGGATCGAGGGTCTGTCGATCCGCAACCAGCTGCCGGGCACGGTCACCCGTCTGTCGCTCGGCGAGGCCATGGCCACCGTCCGGATCGCCGTGGAAGGCGGCGAACTCACCGCCGCGATCACGAAGGACGCGGCCGGGGACCTCGGCCTGTTCGTGGGCTCCGACGTCGTCGCCCTGATCAAGGCGACCGAGGTCTCGCTGGCGACGGCGTAGGAAAGCCGGAAGGCCCCGGCCCGGAACCCGGGCGGGGCCTTCGGCAGCGGCTCGCTCAGTCCTCGTAGGCGTCCAGCGGCGGGCAGGAGCACACCAGGTTGCGGTCGCCGTAGGCCTGGTCGATGCGGCGCACCGGCGGCCAGTACTTGTCGGCGGCCGAGACACCGGCCGGGAAGACGGCCTCCTCGCGGCTGTAGGCGTGCGACCACTCACCGCCGAGCGCCGCGGCGGTGTGCGGGGCGTTGCGCAGCGGGTTGTCCTCGGCGGACCACGCGCCGGAGCCGACCTTCTCGATCTCCGCGCGGATGGCGATCATCGCATCGCAGAAACGGTCCAGCTCGGTGAGGTCCTCGGACTCGGTCGGCTCGATCATCAGCGTGCCGGCCACCGGGAAGGACATGGTCGGCGCGTGGAAGCCGTAGTCGATCAGGCGCTTGGCGACGTCGTCCACGCTCACGCCGGTCGCCTTGGTCAGCGGGCGCAGGTCGATGATGCACTCGTGCGCGACGAGGCCGCCGGGGCCGGTGTAGAGCACCGGGTAGTGCGGCTCCAGGCGCTTGGCGATGTAGTTCGCGGAGAGCACCGCGACCTGCGTGGCACGCTTGAGGCCCTCGCCGCCCATCAGACGGACGTACGCCCACGAGATCGGCAGGATGCCCGCGCTGCCCCACGGGGCGGCCGAGATCGGGCCCACGCCCGTCTCCGGGCCGGCCTGCGGCTGGAGCGGGTGGTTCGGCAGGTACGGCGCCAGGTGCGAGCGGACCGCGACCGGGCCGACGCCCGGACCGCCGCCGCCGTGCGGGATGCAGAACGTCTTGTGCAGGTTCAGGTGGGAGACGTCACCGCCGAAGTGGCCGGGCTTGGCGAGGCCGACGAGCGCGTTGAGGTTGGCGCCGTCCACGTACACCTGGCCGCCCGCCTCGTGCACCTGGGCGCAGATGTCGGCGACGTGCTCCTCGAACACACCGTGCGTGGAGGGGTAGGTGATCATCAGCACCGCCAGCTCGTCGCGGTACCGCTCGATCTTGGCGCGCAGGTCCTCGACGTCGATCTCGCCGTCCTCGGCGGTCTTGACGACGACGACCTTCATGCCGGCCATCACGGCGCTGGCGGCGTTGGTGCCGTGCGCGGAGGACGGGATCAGGCAGACGGTGCGCTGCTCGTCACCGTTGGCGCGGTGGTAGCCGCGTACGGCCAGCAGACCGGCCAGCTCGCCCTGCGAGCCGGCGTTCGGCTGGAGGGAGACCTTGTCGTAGCCGGTGACCTCCGCGAGACGGTCCTCCAGCTCGTGGATGAGCGTGAGGTAGCCCTGCGCCTGCTCGGCCGGCGCGAAGGGGTGCAGCTGCCCGAACTCGGGCCAGGTGACCGGCTCCATCTCCGTGGTCGCGTTGAGCTTCATGGTGCAGGAGCCCAGCGGGATCATGCCGCGGTCGAGCGCGTAGTCGCGGTCGGCCAGCCTGCGCAGGTAGCGCAGCATCGCGGTCTCGGAGCGGTGCTGCTGGAAGACCGGGTGGGTGAGGTAGGCGTCGGTGCGCAGCAGCGCCTCGGGCAGGGTGTCCTCGGCGGTCTCGTCCAGCGCCTCGATGTCGCCCTCGACACCGAAGGCGGCGAAGACGGCGGCCAGCTGGGCCCGGTCGGTGGTCTCGTCGCAGGCCGCCGAGACGTGGTCGGCGTCGACCAGGCGCAGGTTGACCCCGTTCTCCCGGGCGGCGGCGACGATCGCGGCGGCCTTGCCGGGCACGCGCGCGGTGACGGTGTCGAAGTAGGCGCCGTGGACGATCTCCACGCCACCGGCCTTCAGCCCCGCGGCGAGGACCGTGGCGTACCGGTGCGTCCGCCGGGCGATGGTCTTCAGACCCTCCGGCCCGTGGTAGACGGCGTACATGCCGGCCATCACGGCGAGCAGGACCTGCGCGGTGCAGATGTTGCTGGTGGCCTTCTCCCGGCGGATGTGCTGCTCACGGGTCTGCAGCGCCAGGCGGTAGGCCTTGTTGCCGTCGGCGTCGACGGAAACACCGACGAGCCGGCCGGGGAGGCTGCGCGCGAACTTCTCGTGTACGGCCATGTAGCCGGCGTGCGGGCCGCCGAAGCCCATCGGCACACCGAAGCGCTGGGTCGTACCGACGGCGATGTCCGCCCCGAGCTCGCCCGGGGAGGTCAGCAGGGTCAGCGCGAGCAGGTCCGCGGCGACCGTGACGAGGGCGCCCAGCTCGTGCGCCTGGTCGATGACGGGCTTGATGTCCCGTACGGCACCCGAGGCGCCCGGGTACTGGAGCAGCACGCCGTTGATCTCGCGCTCGGCGATGTCCGCCGGGATGCCGTCGCTGAGGTCGGCGACGACGACCTCGACGCCGGTCGGCTCGGCGCGGGTCTCGATCACGGCGATGGTCTGCGGCATCGCGTCCGCGTCGACCAGGAACAGGCCCTTCTTGTTCTTGCCCATACGCCGGGAGAGGGCCATGGCTTCGGCGGCGGCGGTGCCCTCGTCCAGCAGGGAGGCGCCGGAGGTGGGCAGCCCGGTCAGGTCGGCGACCATCGTCTGGAAGTTCAGCAGGGCCTCCAGGCGGCCCTGGGAGATCTCCGGCTGGTACGGCGTGTAGGCCGTGTACCAGGCCGGGTTCTCCATGACGTTGCGCAGGACGACGGGCGGCGTGAAGGTGCCGTAGTAACCCAGGCCGATCATGGAGCCGAGGACCTGGTTGCGGTCGGCGAGCAAGCGCAGCTCGGCGAGCACCTCCGCCTCGGTGCGGGCGCCCGGCAGGTCCAGGGCATCGGCGTTCTTGATCACATCCGGGACCGCGGCGGCGGTCAGCTCGTCCAGCGAGCCGTATCCGACCTGCGCGAGCATCTTGGCCTGCGCCTCCTGGTCGGGCCCGATGTGGCGCTGCTCGAACGGGGTGCCCGCTTCGAGTTCGGAGAGCGGAATGCGATGGGCGGTCATTGCGGAGGCCTCCTGGTCTGACGCGACCTGCGAGGGGCACCACGGCGCGGGTACCCCGACGGCCTCCCCCTCTGTCATCTCGACCTGAGAGCTTCACCGGACGCCCGTGGGCGCCGGCTTTCCCCGTCGGTGAGGGCGGAAGCCGTCGACATCCGCCCTGCTTTCCAGAGTGACCTCGTCCGTGCGGTACGTGAGCCTGAGAGATTCCGGGGAGGATTTGCTCCTTCGGCGCCTCCGAGGTGGTCGGAGGACTCTCCCGCACGGGGTCAGCAGCCGCTGTCAGCCTACCAGCGAGGCCAACGCCGGGGCCTTCGAGTGGCCGCCTCCTTGAATGTGCTCTTTTGTAGTGCTTACGGATGAGTTGCGACCACGTGGAGGGAGAGGGACCGTGCAGACCGACATCGATCCACGCAACCTGATCGGCCGCAAGGCGTTCGACCGCAATGGCACCAAGATCGGCACCATCGACGAGGTGTACCTGGACGACGCGACCGGCGTGCCCGAATGGGCGGCCATACGCACCGGACTGTTCTCCCGGGACGCCTTCGTGCCCCTGGAGCCCAGCGAACTCGTCGAGGGCACCCTGCACGTCCCCTTCGACCGCGCCCTGATCAAGGACGCCCCCGACTTCGGTGTAGGACGCCACCTCTCCCCGGAACAGGAACTCCAGCTCTACCACCACTACGGCCTCGACGTGGCCTCATCCCCCAAGGTCCCGGACCACGACTTCGGCAAGCTGGCAGGGTCGGAGGAGGCCTGATCGGTGGCTTCTTCCGGGGTCCGGAGCGGAGCCCCGTGACGGTCACTGCTCGGCGGACCGAGACGGGTGGGCAGGTGGGAAGAGTCCGAAACCAACGGCAACGGATCAGCAGACTCCAGCGCCGGATCGTCGACAAAAAACGTCCGCACCCTCCCCGGAGGGGACTGCGGCGTCTCGAACCGCACCGTCACCCGCCCCAGCCCGCTCCCCTGCACCCACCCGTGCCCGTACTCCGCATGCCGCACATCCTGCCCGGCCCGCCACTGCCGCTCGACGGGCTCCGCCCGCTCCACCACAGCCTCCACCGCACCGTTCTCCGGCTCCTCCACCGCAGACACGGGCATCGCCTGCGCGAACAGGTCCTCCTGCGTGTAGTCGGCGAGCCCGGACACCCCCACTCCGAGCAGCCGCACCCCGCCCGTCGTGTCCACGGAGTCCAGCAGCCGCGCCGCCGCCTCGCGGATGACCACGGGGTCGTCCGTGGGCCCCCTGAGCGTCTCGGAGCGGGTCAGGGTGGAGAAGTCGTACCGCCGCACCTTCAGCACGATGGTCCGCCCGGACAGCCCGGCCTCGCGCAGCCGCCGCACACACCGGTCGGCCAGCCGCCGCACCTCCAGACCGACCCGCAGCCGGTCATGGATGTCCACGTCGTACGTGTCCTCCACCGACACCGACTTGGTCTCCCGCTCGGCCACCACGGGCCGCTCGTCCCGGGCCAGGGCCATGGCGTACAGCGCCTGCCCGTGCGCCTTGCCGAGCAGCCGGACCAGCTCGTCCTCGCCTGCCTCCGCCAGCTCCTCCACCGTGGTGATCCCGGCCCGGCGCAGGTGGTCCCCGGTGGCCGGTCCGACCCCCGGCAGGGTGCGCACCGGCATCGGCGCCAGCAGCGCCCGCTCCGTGCCCGGCTCGATCAGCATCAGGCCGTCCGGCTTGGCCTGCTCGGAGGCGATCTTCGCGAGCATCTTGGAAGCGGCGAGCCCCACCGATCCGGTGAGCCCGGTGACCGCCCGGATGTCCGCGCGCAGCGTCTGCCCGGTCCGCCGCGCCGACTCCTCGTCCCACGCCACTCCCCCGGCCTCCAGGTCCACGAACGCCTCGTCCAGACTCAGCGGCTCGACCAGCGGTGACAGCTCCCGCAGCAGCGCCATCACCTGCTCGCTGATCGCCCGGTACAGGGTGAAGCGCGGCACCAGATAGGCGGCGTTGGGAACCAGCCGGCGCGCCTGGGCCATGGGCATCGCCGAGCGCACCCCGAACACCCGTGCCTCGTACGACGCGGTGGCGACCACCCCGCGGGGGCCGAGCCCGCCCACGACCACCGCTTTCCCGCGCAGGCTCGGCTTGGACGCCTGCTCCACCGAGGCGAAGAAGGCATCCATGTCGAGATGCAGGATCGTGGGCGCGTTTCTCACATCTCCGATGCTGCACCACGGCACTGACAATGCCGTGGTGCCGGAGCGCCCCGCGAGGGGTCCGGCGGTCGGACGCGGCGGTCAGACCGCCCGGTTGCGGCGCCGCGCCAGCTCGTCCGCGGGATTGTGCCCGACGAGGGTCTCGCCGGTGTCGATGCGCTCGCCGTGCAGCTGGGAGAGCGCGCTTTCCACATCCCGCCACACCACGCCGACGGCGATCCCGAAGATGCCCTGACCGCCCTGGAGCAGGGCGTGGACCTCGTCCGGCGAGGTGCACTCGTACACGGTCGCGCCGTCGCTCATCAGGGTCATCCGCTCCAGGTCGCGGAAACCGCGTTCTCTGAGGTGCTGGACGGCGGAGCGGATGTTCTGCAGGGACACCCCGGTGTCCAGGAACCGCTTCACGATCTTCAGGACGACGACGTCCCGGAAGCTGTACAGACGCTGGGTGCCCGACCCGTAGGCGGGCCGTACGCTGGGCTCGACCAGACCGGTGCGGGCCCAGTAGTCGAGCTGCCGGTAGGTGATGCCGGCAGCCGCGCAGGCCGTGGGCCCGCGGTAGCCGATCTCCTCGGACGTCATGGACGCCACCCCTCCGCCGTTCGGCACCGCCGTCGGCAGCTGTGGAGCGTGCTCCACCGCGCTGCCGGGATGGGCATGTCCCCCGCCTGAGCGCGGCCGCGAGCTCGGGGGCGGGTACGGACCGCTCTCCCCGAAACCGCGTCCGGGGGCACCCCCAGCCGTACCGTCGCCGCTCGTTCTCACGCCGACCTCCGTCCTTGACCTGCCTTCTCGACGGTAGGCAGTCACCAGGGGTGCGTCAACGATCGCCACACTCGGCACGCCGAGTGATAATCACCCAAGGAGTGGTTTCCCGTGTCCCACCGCGGGGAAAGGCTAGCCGAATGCGCTGGCCGAGGGGCCGTAGGACGCTCTCACTGGCCGGAGGCCAGGCCGGGGCGCGGACCGCGCGAGGCCGCCGTCCGCCCCGGGGGACCCCCGGGACCGACAGGCCGGCCACGGGGCTCACTGACTGCTGGTGCCGAAGTCCTCGGGCGAGATCTGGTCGAGGAACTCGCGGAACTTCTCCACCTCGTCCTCCTGCTCGTCCGGAATGGCGATGCCCGCGTCGTCCAGCACCGTGTCACTGCCGTAGATCGGCGTTCCGGTGCGCAAGGCAAGCGCTATGGCATCGGAGGGGCGGGCGCTGACCTCGACCCCACTGGCGAACACCAGCTCCGCGTAGAAGACGCCTTCCCGCAGATCGGTGATGCGCACTTCGGTCAGCTCCTGGCCGACGGCCTCCAGCACGTCCTTGAACAGGTCGTGGGTCAGCGGTCGCGCGGGGGCCATGCCCTGCTGGGCGAAGGCGATCGCCGTCGCCTCCCCCGGCCCGATCCAGATGGGGAGGTAACGGTCGCCTCCCACTTCGCGCAGGAGCACGATCGGTTGGTTGGAGGGCATTTCGACCCGGACACCTACGACATCGAGCTCGTTCACACAGCAACCCTAGGCCGTGCTCGGGATGTTTGGGTAGTCGGGCCGGGAACAGGTGCACGATCCGGCCGCTCCCCAGCCCGCCGTATCAGGGCAGCCGCACACCGAGAGCGGTCTGCACCAGGGCCGCGTGCAGCTTCACCGTGAGGGCCGCCAGCTCCTTCGTACGGGCCTCGGCGTGTGCCCTGGTCTGCGGGTTGCGGTGGCGCTTGAGCGGGGCCACCACCTGGTCGACCAGGCCCGCCTCACGGTCGGCGGCGGCCTTCATCACCCGCAGGTGGCGCGGCTCGATCCCGAACCGGCCCAGCTCGGCGATGAGCGAGGCCACCGTGACGGCCTCGGCGTCGTACGCCCCGTCCTCCAGCGGAGCGATGAGCCCGTAGGACTCCCACTCCTCCAGGTCGCCCTCGTCGATGTCCGCGGCGGCCAGCAGCTCGGCCCTGCCGACCCTGGCCACCGTGGGCCCCTCCACGCGCGCGGGCAGGTCCTCCGCGGTGCGCTGACGGCCCACCACGGGCAGCGGGACGGCCTCACCCCGCTCCATGGCGTCCAGATGCTCACGGATCACCTTGAGCGGCAGATAGTGGTCCCGCTGCATCCGCAGGACGTGACCGAGGCGCTCGACGTCCCCGGCGCTGAACTTGCGGTACCCCGACGGGGTCCGCTGCGGCTCGATGAGCCCCTCCGACTCCAGGAAGCGGATCTTGGAGATGGTGACTTCGGGGAACTCGTCGCGCAGCACGTTCAGCACCGTGCCGATGCTCATCAGCCCACTGTCCCTGGCGGCGGTACCGCTTCCGGCACCGCCGCTCGGTGTTTGAAGCATGGACCTTCCCTGGGGGTCCCCCCGGACATCAGTCCGGGGGCGGGTCAGATGCCCTGCCGGCTCGCGTAGAACACCAGCCGGTACTTGCCGATCTGCACCTCGTCACCGTTCGACAGAGCGACCTGGTCGATGCGCTCCCGGTTGACGTACGTGCCGTTCAGGCTGCCCACGTCGGCCACCGTGAAGGAACCGTCCGGGGAGCGCCGGAACTCCACGTGGCGCCGGGATACGGTCACGTCGTCCAGGAAGATGTCGCTCTGCGGGTGACGGCCCGCCGTGGTCAGGTCGCTGTCCAGCAGGAAGCGGCTGCCCGAGTTCGGCCCGCGGCGCACCACCAGCAGCGCCGAGCCCATCGGCAGCGCGTCCACCGCGGCCTGTGCCTCCGGGGAGAGCATCGGCAGCGGCGTCTGGCCGGTCGCCTCGGCGTCGTAGGCCTCCAGGCCCGAGATCGAGATCGTGGACGTCGTCTCGGAGGCCCGCTCGGGCGTCAACCCGGGACGCAACGGCGCCCCGCAGTTGGAGCAGAACCGGGCGTTCTCCGCGTTCCGGTTACCGCACCTCGTACATACCAGGACCGACATCGACGGATCCTCCTGCCGCGGCTGCCCCGCCGGGGCGTTGGACGCGTACGGGCCGGGGGCGAACCCTCCACCCGTACCTGAGGTTGACGGTTGCCCGAAACCTATGCCGCCGGACTGGGCAGGGTCAACAGACGCCGCGCCCTGACCTCCCGAAATGTCACCGCCCGGACCAGCGACCTGGTCCCGGAACAGCGGGCGCCGGCCCTCCGCGTCAGGCTGTGCGCGATGACGAGCGGTCGCGTTGTCGCTGCCCTCTCGCGCGCTCTTGCCGAACAACTTCGCAAACAACTTCACGGGCGATTCCCCTTGACCGAAACAGACCCGCCCGTGGGGCAGGACGAACCCTGATTGCCTACACCGGCCGAGCCGGACATTCTCACAACGTCCGTATCCACCAGACAGTTTCCACCACGCGCCACCCCTTCGGTGCGCCGACCCCCCGCAACCTCATGCCCCTGCCGGACGGCCCCCATGCACCGCCGGTTCACTGGGAGGACGACCGAGCGTAGTCAGGCCGCTTCGCCTGCCGCAAGGCGTCCACGACGATCTTGTCCGACCGCTCGACGGTCACCGTGGCCTGCTCCTTCTCCAGAGTCTGCACCACGCCTCCAGGGATGTTCAGGGCGGGCTCAAGGTCCTGCGGCTTCCCGATGACCTTGAAACGATAGGGAGCGTTGATCTTGTTCCCGTCGACGCTCACACTCTTGCCGGAGTCCGTGAAGTAGGTGCCGGTGACCACCCGGACCCCGTTGACCTGGATCGCCTCCGCACCGGCCGCGCGCAACTCCTGGATGGCGTCGAGCAGCATGTCCGCCTGGACCGTCCCCTTCGTGTCCTCGATCGTCATGGTGATGCCGGGACCCTGCGCCGCCACGGTGCCCGCCAGGATGCCGAGTTGCCTCTCCTTCTCGGCGGTCTGGCGGCGCGCCTCCGCGGCCTGGTCGGAGCTGGTCTGCAGCTCCTGACGCTGCTTTTCGAGTCCCTGCTTCTCGTCCTGAAGACGCTGAGTACGCGAATCCAGTTCATCGAGGATGCGCACAAGATCTTCTTGGCGGGCTCCGCGCAGCGCGCTGTCGGTGTCGCTGTTGGACGCCACCTGCACGGCCAGGCCGAAGCCGAGGCCGAACAGCAGTACCGCCACGATGAGTTGAGCACGCGTGAAGCGCGGCGGCCACAGTCCGTCGACGAGCCGCTGCCGGCCGGTCAGCGGCTGCTGGGACTCCCCCTGCGCCGACTGCCCCGCCTCGGGCGCGGGTGCGGGCACTTCCGCCGGCAGTTCCCTGCGCAGCCGGTTCTCCGCCTGATCGTTCCGGCCGTTGCCGTCGCTGCTGTCGTTTCGCTCGCTCATGGGTGTCACGCCCGGAACACGTGCCGTCGGATCGCCGCGGCATTGGAGAAGATACGGATACCCAGGACCACCACGACACCCGTGGACAGCTGCGCGCCCACGCCCAACTTGTCACCGAGGAACACGATGAGGGCGGCGACGACCACGTTCGACAGGAACGACACCACGAAGACCTTGTCGTCGAAGATGCCGTCGAGCATGGCCCGCAGACCACCGAAGACGGCGTCCAGCGCCGCGACGACGGCGATCGGCAGATAAGGCTCGACGACCGCCGGAACCTCGGGCCGGACCAACAGGCCGGCCACGACTCCCACGACGAGGCCCAGTACGGCGATCACGATGTGCCCTTCTCGGTTTTCTCTGACTTCGGCTGTGCTGTGCGTACGATCACACTGGGCGCGGCGGGCAACCGGACGTCGCCCTCCGTGGAGATGGTGGCGCGGATGCCGTAGTTCTCCTCCAGCGCATGCAGATACAGGCCGTCCGCGCTGTTCTGGAACCTGGTGCTCAACCTCTCCCCGTCCCCCACCGCCAGCACCGTGTACGGCGGCACCAGCGGCCTGTTGTCGACCAGTATCGCGTCACCGGCGGCCCTGATCGCGGACAGGGCGGTCAGCCGCTGCCCGTTGACGGAGATCGCCTCGGCCCCGGAGGCCCACAGTCCGTTGACCACGCGCTGCATGTCGCGGTCCCGTACCCGGCCGGTGTCGGAGAAGCCCGACGTCTCCCGGGGGTTGGAGCCGTCCCCGCCGCCGCTCGCCTCCTTGGCGTCGTTCACGACGAGCCTGACCCCGGGACCGTGCACCGCGGTGGCACCCGACAGCAGACCTACCAGGTCGGCCTCGGCGCTGCCCCCGCTCGACTTCAGAGCCGCCCGCTGGCGCGCGCTGACGTCGTCACGCAGCGTGTCGACGGTACTTTCCAGCTTGTCCGCGTCCGCGGTCTCGCTGTCGATGCGGTCGATCAGCTCCTGGCGCTCCTTGGCCACCACGGGCGCCGCCACGCGCGCCTGTGCCGCCCCCACGGTGACGACGAGCGCCGCGAGGACGAGACCGGCGGCCAGGCCCAGCTTGGCCCGGAGCGTCTTCGGCAGGCCGCCCTCGCCCTCGGACTTCCTCCGGGCGGCGGCCTCGGCGTAGCCGTCGTCGAGGCTGTGGTCCATGACGTTGGTGATCAACGACATGGAGGCGTCCGGGCGCTGCGGCCGCGTGGGGCTGCTCCGAACGGGGGGTTGCTGCGGCATGCCGCACATCGTCGCATGTCGCGAGCAGTACCTCCGAACGGCCCCACCGGCGTGCCGGACAGGCCCCCTTGGGGACACTTGTCCGGCACGCACGCGTGCAGCGGGTTTTGCCGTTCTCAGCCGCCTGCGGTCACCGGCCGGCGCTGTCCACGACCGCCGACCACTCGTCCAGCAGGGCCTGCGCGGAGGCGTCGTCCGGCCCCTCGGCCCACAGATGGGTGACCGCTTCGGCCGGGTCGGGCAGCACCATCACCCAGCGCCCGTCGGTCTCCACGACCCGCACACCGTCGGTCGTGTCGACAAAGCGATCTCCTGCCGCCTCGACGACCCGTCGCATCACCAGACCCTTGACGGCCCACGGCGTCGCCAGGTCCCGCTTGAGGACGTGCGCCCGGGGGATCCGGGCATCGATCTGGCTCAGGGTGAGCTGCGTCCGCGCCACGAGCCCGATGAGGCGTACGAAGGCGGCCGTGCCGTCGTACACGCCGCTGAACTCGGGGACGATGAACCCGCCCTTGCCGTCACCGCCGAAGATGGTGCCCTCCTCGCGCCCCACGCGCGTGAGGTCGTCGGGCGAGGTGGTCGTCCACTCCACCTGGGTGCCGTGGTACGCGGCCACCTGCTCGGCGATCCGGGTCGTGGTGACCGGCAGCGCCACCCGGCCGCTGCGCCGCTCGGCGGCCACCAGGTCCAGCATCACCAGCAGCGCCCGGTCGTCCTCGATGATCCGGCCCTTCTCGTCCACGAGCGACAGCCGCTCGCCGACGGGGTCGAACCGCACACCGAACGCGGCACCCGAGGACGCCACGATCTCCCCGAGCCGCACCAGCCCCTTGCGCCGCATCTCGGCGGTCTCGGTGGGCCGGGACTCGTCCAGACCGGGGTTGATGGTCAGCGAATCCACACCCAGCTTGCCGAGCAGGCTGGGCAGCAAGAGCCCGGCACTGCCGTTCGACGCGTCCACGACCACCTTGAGACCCGACTCGGCTATCCCGGTCGTGTCGACGTTGCGCAGCAGCGATCCGGTGTACGAGTCGAAGACGCTGGCCGGGAAGTACAGGTCACCGATCTCGCCGGGGAACGCCCGCCGGTACTCCTGGCGAGCGAACACCCGGTCCAGCTTGCGCTGGCTGCCCTGCGAGAGGTCCGCGCCCTGCCCGTCGAAGAACATGATGTCGACCGAGTCCGGGACACCCGGCGAGGTCCGGATCATGATCCCGCCGGCACTGCCGCGCGCGGTCTGCTGCCGGGCCACGGGCAGCGGGACGTTCTCCAGGTCGCGTACGTCGATGGCGCTGGCCTGGAGCGCGGAGATGACCGCCCGCTTGAGCGCCCGGGCACCCCGGGAGTGGTCGCGGGCCGTCGTGACGGTGGAGCCCTTCTTCAGGGTCGTCGCATAGGCGCCGGCGAGCCGCACCGCCAGCTCGGGCGTGATCTCCACGTTGAGGATGCCGGAGACACCCCGGGCGCCGAACAGATGGGCCTGCCCACGGGACTCCCAGATCACCGAGGTGTTGACGAAGGCACCGGCCTCGATGGTCTTGAACGGGTAGACGCGGACATTGCCCTGAACGATCGATTCCTCACCGATCAGGCACTCGTCACCGATGACCGCGCCGTCCTCGATCCGGGCCGCACGCATGATGTCGGTGTTCTTGCCGACGACACAGCCCCGCAGATTGCTGTGCTGCCCGATGTACACGTTGTCGTGCACGACGGCCTTGTGCAGGAAGGCACCGCTCTTGACGACGACGTTGGAGCCGACGACGGTGTGCTCGCGGATCTCCGCGCCGGCCTCGACCTTCGCATAGTCGCCGATGTACAGCGGCCCGCGCAGCACGGCGTCGGGATGCACCTCGGCGCCCTCGGCCACCCACACACCGGGGGAGATCTCGAAGCCGTCGATGTCGACGTTGACCTTGCCTTCGAGGACGTCCGCCTGGGCCTTCACATAGCTCTCGTGCGTGCCGACGTCCTCCCAGTAGCCCTCGGCGACATAGCCGTAGATCGGCTTGCCTTCCTTCATCAGCTGTGGGAAGACATCGCCGGACCAGTCGACGGGCACATCGGCTTCGACGTAGTTGAAGACCTCGGGCTCCATGACGTAGATGCCCGTGTTCACCGTGTCGGAGAAGACCTGCCCCCAGGTCGGCTTCTCCAGGAAGCGTTCGACCTTGCCTTCCTCGTCGACGATGGTGATGCCGAACTCCAGCGGATTGGGCACGCGGGTCAGGCAGACCGTGACCAGCGCACCCTTCTCCTTGTGGAAATTGATCAGCTCGGTGAGGTCGAAGTCGGTCAGGGCATCGCCGGAGATGACGAGGAAGGCATCGTCCTTCAACGCCTCTTCGGCGTTCTTGACGCTTCCGGCGGTACCGAGTGGCTTCTCCTCATTGGCATACGTGAGCTCCATGCCGAGTTCTTCGCCGTCGCCGAAATAGTTCTTGACGAGCGATGCCAGGAACTGCACGGTGACAACGGTCTCGGTGAGCCCGTGCCTTTTGAGCAGCCGTAGCACGTGCTCCATGATCGGGCGGTTCGCCACGGGCAGGAGCGGCTTGGGCATGCTAGAGGTCATGGGGCGCAGGCGTGTGCCTT
Organism: Streptomyces sp. NPDC052721; assembly: GCF_040678315.1. Lineage (NCBI taxonomy): Bacteria > Bacillati > Actinomycetota > Actinomycetes > Kitasatosporales > Streptomycetaceae > Streptomyces > Streptomyces sp. NPDC052721. The sequence goes on from NZ_JBFATL010000018.1 coordinate 149,278, forward strand.
CGCCCCCGGCCATCACGACGGCCTTCATGTCGGAAGCGTCCTCCTCCAAGAGACGACGGTCTAGCCGACTTCACCCGTCCAGATTGTCCCGCACTTTTGCACCGCGGGCCATCGAGGCGTCAGGTCTGGACAATCACCGAGCTCAATCGGCCGTGGCGTCCGCGCGAACCAAGCGGCGGACCTGTACCACGTAAAGCACTCCTGCCCACCAATAGAGGGTTGTACCCCATCCGGCGAACGCCCATCCGAAAATAGCAGCGAGTGACGCGATCCAACCACTTCCGTCACTGAGCAGCAGGAGCGGGAAGGCGTACATCAGGTTGAAGGTCGCGGCCTTCCCGAGGAAGTTCACCTGCGGCGGCGGATATCCGTGCCGGCGGAGGATGCCCACCATCACCAGGAGAACCAGTTCGCGGGCCAGCAGCAGGGCGGTCAGCCAGAGCGGCAGGATCTCCCGCCAGGTGAGGCCGACCAGAGTGGAAAGCACGTAGAGGCGGTCGGCGGCGGGGTCGAGAAGCCGGCCGAGGCTACTGATCTGATTCCAGCGCCGGGCGAGCTTGCCGTCGAGATAGTCACTGACCCCGCTCAGGGCCAGCACGAGGAGGGCCCAGCCATCACTCTTCGGCCCGCCGAACTCCGGCCTGAGGATCAACCACAGGAAGAGGGGTACGCCGACGAGCCGCGCCATGCTGAGGATGTTGGGGATGGTGAGGACCCGGTCTGTCTGGACGCGGGTCTCCTGGACCTCCACCCGGGGGCCTCCTGTGCGAAATTGAACCAACGATGCTCCCTGACCTTACCCCAACGCAAAAAAGCTCCGGCCCCTGGGCAGTGCCCAAGAGCCGGAGCTTCAAAAGGAGTTCGGCGGCGTCCTACTCTCCCACAGGGTCCCCCCTGCAGTACCATCGGCGCTGTGAGGCTTAGCTTCCGGGTTCGGAATGTAACCGGGCGTTTCCCTCACGCTATGACCACCGAAACACTATGAAACTGTGAACGCCACACCGCTGAATACAACGGGGCTGTTCGTGGTTTCAGAACCAACACAGTGGACGCGAGCAACTGAGGACAAGCCCTCGGCCTATTAGTACCAGTCAACTCCACCCGTTACCAGGCTTCCATATCTGGCCTATCAACCCAGTCGTCTACTGGGAGCCTTAC
>NZ_JBFATL010000019.1:0-143557 GCF_040678315.1 Streptomyces sp. NPDC052721
TTGCGCCGGCCGCCCTGGTTGACCGCCGCCACCGAGGCGTCCAGGGTCTTCAGGAACGGCACGATCCCGTTGGAGTGCCCGTTCGTCCCCCGGATGAAGGAGCCCCGGGAGCGGATGCGCGAGTAGGACAGGCCGATGCCGCCGGCGTGCTTGGAGAGGCGGGCGACCTGGTGGTAACGGTCGTAGAGGGAGTCCAGCTCGTCCAGCGGGGAGTCCAGCAGGTAGCACGCGGACATCTGCGGATGCGGGGTGCCGGAGTTGAAGAGCGTGGGCGAGGACGGGAGGTAGTCCAGGCGGCTCATCAGGCGGTAGAGCACGGCCACTTGGTCGACCGACCGCTCGGTGTCGTCCTCCGCCAGGCCGCTCGCGACCCGCAGCATGAACTGCTGGGGCGTCTCGATCACCTTGCGGGTGACCGGGTGGCGCAGCAGGTAGCGGCTGTGCAGGGTGCGCAGGCCGAAGTAGCCGAAGCGGTCGTCGGCGCCCTCCGCCACGGCGGACTCGACCAGGGCGTCGAGCCGTTCGGCGTGGGTATGGACGAACTCCGCCGTGCCGGCGGCGACAAGGCCCTCGCGCCGGCCGAGCGCGACCGACTCGGTGAAGGACGACACGCCCTGCGCGGCGACCTCACGGCGGATGCCGATCGTCAGCAGCCGGGCGGCCAGCTTCGAGTAGGCGGGGTCCTCGGAGATCAGGCCGGCGGCGGCCTCCGTGGCCAGCTCCCGCAGCTCCGCCTCGTCGGCCCGAGCGGACCGGCCGCGCAGCGCGGCGGCGGCGACCCGGCCCGGGTCGGCGTCGGGCAGGTCGGCGGTCAGCTCGGACAGCGTCCGCAGCAGCGCGGGCTCCAGGTCCCGCTGCAAGTGCTCCTCGGTGCGCGAGGCCGGAAGGCTCGGAGCCATGGTCACGTGGTGCTCCCTCGTTGGGTGGAGGACGGGGCCCGGGACACAGGGGTGGCAAGGCGTGGAAAGGCAGACGCCAGCGCCCGAGGGGCCCGCTGTGCCGTGGGCGTCTCAGGTGTCGCCGAAATCAGGTGGGAGCATACATCTTGTGTCTCGCGCCGCAACGGACCCCAGATGTAGTGTCCCGTGGCGTGTTCGCTGTTCGGACAGCAAGCGAAAACGGGGCTCTGTGCCCAGGCCTGACAAGGGCTCCGCGGACTCTCCCGCGGCGCGCGTGGAGGGTGCGCGGCCGGGTCGTGGCCGGACGGGAAGCGGGCTGTGCCGCACGGGGTGAAAGTGGCGGAAGCTCAAAGATGGCTGAAAGCCATCAGTGCGTTCGGCGTCCTCGCGAAGCCCCTTCACGCATCGAGGGGGCCGCGCGTCAGGTCAGTACGGGGCAGCCGCGCAGGTCCAGGTGGCGCAGCCGGCGCAGCTCGCCGATGCTCAGTGGCAGTGCCGTCACCTCGTTGTCCATCAGCCGCACATCCCGCAGGCCGCCGAGCGTGTCCGGCAGTGAGCGCAGCCGGTTGCCCATCAGGTGGGCCTCCCGTGGTGAGCGCAACTGGCCGAAACCGGCAGGAAGTTCGATGAACTCGTTGTGCCTGGCACAGCCACACGCAGCCGCACCCACCTCAAGCGCCGCCCGCCGCCCGCCACCGCCCGTGCCCGGCGCCGCCGCCCGCCGCCCTCACCCGCCCACAGCCCACGCGCCGACCGCCGCCCCCCAGCACAACCGTCGGCTCACTCCTCGAACAGTGGCTCCTGTTCGCCCTCCGCCTGTTGCCGTACCCGGCGGTTGCGGGCGCCCACCATCACGGCCGTCGCCGCCGCGGTCACCCCGAGGGCGACCGGGACCATCCAGCCGCGGTCGAAGACGTGGCCGAGGGCGTGGTCGAGGGAGAGCCGGCCCGGGCCGGTGACGGCGAGGCCGGCCGCGGCCAGGCCGAGGGTCGCCGCGTACTCGTAGCCGCCCTCCTGCGCGAAGAAGCCGTGGGGCAGGTGCACGGCCGCCGCCCCGGCCATGCCGCCGGCCGCCGCCGCGCCGGCCGCCGGGGTCGCGAGGCCCAGCGCCAGCAGTGTGCCGCCGCCCGCCTCCGCCAGGCCCGACGCCGTCGCGCTCAGCTTGCCGGGCGCGTAGCCGATGGACTCCATGTACTGGCCGGTGCCCTCCAGCCCGTGCCCGCCGAACCAGCCGAACAGCTTCTGCGCGCCGTGGGCCGCCAGCACCCCGCCGGTGCTCAGCCGGAGCAGCAGCAGGCCCAGATCACGTCGGTCGTAACAGGTCACGGTGACTCCCCAGCAGACAGGCGGACAGGTCCCCTCCCGCGTTCCCACCCTCGCACCGCCGACGCCGCCCGGCCCGTCCTGGCTGCCGTTCGGGTGGCGGGACCGCCGGCGCGGTGTGAGCGACCATGGCCGACGACGGCTCCGACCGGGACCTCGCCGACTGGATCGACCGGGAGGTCTTCTCCTCCCACGGCCACATGGAGGTCGACAACGAGTCCGACGGCGGGCGGACCCTGCTCGCCCGCTACCGCAACGACACCTGGGGCGAGATGCGCACCCGGTGGAGCTTCACCGTCGAGGACGACGGGCGGATCTCGCGGTTCGAGACCGGGCAGGCGTAAGAGAGGCCCAGCCCCAAGAGAGGCCCAGGCGTCAGAAGGCCCAGGTGGAAGAACGCCTCCAGGGGCTTGTGTTCGCGTGCACTCCAGCTCCTAGCGTCCCACCCATGACGACACGGACGCTGGGACGCAGTGGCATCGAGGTGAGCGCGCTCGGTTTCGGGTGCTGGGCCATCGGGGGTGAGCACCAGACCGCCGACGGGCAGCCCGTCGGCTGGGGGAAGGTGGACGACGACGAGTCGGTACGGGCCGTCCGCCGGGCGCTCGACCTGGGCGTCACCTTCTTCGACACCGCCGACTCCTACGGCACCGGGCACAGCGAGGAGATCCTCGGCAAGGCCCTCGGCAAGCGGCGGGACGACGTCGTCGTCGCCACCAAGTGGGGCAACGTCTTCGACGCGGACACCCGCACCCTCACCGGCACCGACGCGACTCCGGAGTACGCCCGCCGGGCCCTCACCGCCTCCCTGCGCCGTCTCGGCACCGACCGCGTCGAGCTGTACCAGCTCCACATCTCCGACGCCGACCCGGCACGGGCCGCCGAACTGCGCGACGCCTGTGAGGAGTTCGTCGCCGAGGGGCTCGTCCGTGCCTACGGCTGGAGCACCGACGACCCCGCGCGGGCCGCCGTCTTCGCCGAGGGCCCGCACTGCACGGCCGTACAGCACAGGCTCAACGTCCTGCAGGACGCACCGGAACTCGTGGCGTTGTGCGAGCGGCTGGAGCTGGCGAGCGTCGACCGCAGCCCGCTCGCCATGGGACTGCTCGCCGGGCGGCGCGGCGGGTCGTTGGAGGCCGGGGACATCCGGAGCCGGCCGCCCGCCTGGCTCCCGGGGTACGCGGACGACGGCTCCGGCGCCGATCCCGCGTGGCTGGCCCGGATCGACGCGGTCCGCGACATCCTCAACGCCGACGGCCGCAGCCTCGCCCAGGGCGCCCTCGCCTGGCTGTGGGCCCGTAGCCCGCGCACCGTGCCCGTCCCCGGCTTCCGGACCGTCGCGCAGGCCGAGGAGAACGCCGGGGCGCTCGCGAAGGGACCGCTCACCGCGGCACAGCTTGCCGAGATCGACCGCTTGCTCGGCAGGTGAGCGGCCCTGGGTGAAAGGTGTGCAAGGGGCTGAGAAACTGGGGTAGCTCATCGGATTTTCATAACGCGGCAAATTCCGTGCCGTCTCGGCCCTCGGGGCGGGAAGTCCCTGCTCGACGCGGTGTACGGTCCCCGGGTGCGTGAATGTTCCCGGCTCAGCCGGCGTGCCGTCCTCGGGCTGACGGCCGCCGCCCTTCCCCTGTCCACGGCCACCTCCGCCGCCGCGACGACCGTCATCGGCGGCGAGCGGCTGGCCCGCCCCGGTGTCCAGGTGCGCGGCGCCACCGGACTGCCCAGGAAGCTCACCGCCCGCTCCTGGCTGGTCGCCGACTGCGAGAGCGGGGAGGTGCTCGCCGCGTTCCACGCGCACCGGCGGCTCGCGCCCGCGTCCACGCTGAAGATGCTGTTCGCGGACACCGTGCTGAAGAAGTTCGACCGCACCGAGCGGTACAAGGTCACCGACGCCGACCTCGCCGACGTCCCGGCCGGCTCCAGCCTCGTCGGCATCAGGCCCGGCATCACCTACACCGTCGAGCAGCTGTGGCAGGGGGTGTTCCTGCGCTCGGGCAACGACGCCGTGCACGTGCTGTCCCACATGAACGGCGGCATCGCCAGGACGGTCGCCGAGATGCAGGCCAAGGCGGCGGACCTGCAGGCCCTGGACACCCATGTGGTCAGCCCCGACGGCTTCGACCACAAGGGGCAGCTCTCCTCGGCGTACGACCTCACGCTCTTCGCCCGCCACGGCCTGAAGGACCCCGACTTCCGTGCCTACTGCGGCACGCGGACCGCGGACTTCCCGGCGGGTGGGAAGAAGACCTTCCAGATCCAGAACACCGACCGTCTGCTGACCGGCGCATGGGGTCTGAAGACCTACGACGGCCTGATCGGTGTCAAGAACGGCTACACCAGCCATGCCGGCAACACCTTCACCGGTGCGGCCACCCGGGGCGGACGTACCCTGCTGGTCACCGTGATGCACCCCGACGCGGGCGGCAACGCCGTCTACGAGCACACCGCCGCGCTGCTCGACTGGGGCTTCACCCACGGGCGTTCGGCCCAGCCGGTGGGCACGCTGGTCGAACCGCTCAGCGCGGGCGGGGCGAGCGCGACCCCGGCACCCGCGCGGAAGACGGTGCAGGCGGCGGCCGGCGCACCCGGCCCGGCGTCCGGGGACGGCTCGGCGTGGCGGATCGCGGAGGGTGCCGCCGGGGCGCTCGCGCTGCTGGGAGCGGGTGCCTGGACCCTGCGCAGGCGCCGGGCACGGACGACGGGGACACCGGCGGGCGGGGAAGCGGAGACGGGGAGCGGGCACCGGCGCTGAGCGGTCGTACCGTCCGCCCCGCCGCCGGGCCGGCCGTACGGCGGTATGTGGCGGCGGCCGTTCCAGCGGCCGGCGTGTACCCCGCGGTGCGCCGCGAGGTCCACCCCCAACTCCGGTCCGGTGGAACGGCCGCCGCCTCCCCCCTCGCAGTGGCCGCGGAACCTGTGTGCTCCATGTGTGAAGCTCTGGTGGAGAAAAGTTGAGCACATGTCACCGACTGGCCGCAATGGCACGGATGTTCAAATTCCGCTTGCGGCGGCGGGGAAAGCGCGCCTCAGCCCCGCCCGATGTACGGCATCGCCGTCGCCAGCACCGTCGCGAACTGCACGTTCGCCTCCAGCGGCAGCTCCGCCATGTGCCGCACCGTACGCGCCGCATCGGCCACGTCCATCACCGGTTCCGGGGTCACCTCCCCGTTGGCCTGGAGCGCGCCCGTCCGCATCCGGGCCGTCATGTCCGTCGCCGCGTTGCCGATGTCGATCTGCCCGACCGCGATGCGGTACGGCCGCCCGTCCAGGGACAGCGACTTGGTCAGGCCGGTCAGCGCGTGCTTGGTCGCGGTGTAGGCGACCGAGTGCGGGCGGGGCGTGTGGGCCGAGACGGAGCCGTTGTTGATGATCCGGCCGCCCTGCGGGTGCTGCTCCTTCATCCGCCGGTAGGCCGCCTGGGCGCACAGGAACGCGCCGTTGAGGTTGGTGTCCACCACGTGCCGCCAGGCGTCGTACGGCAGTTCCTCGACCGGGACCCCGCCGGGCCCGAAGGTCCCCGCGTTGTTGAACAGCAGGTCCACCCGGCCGAAACGGTCCACGGTCGCCGTGAACAGCGCCTCGACGTCGTCGGGCCGTGACACGTCGGTGGGTACGGTGAGCGAGGCCGCCCCCGGCGCCAGCGCCGCCGTCCCGGCCAGCGGCTCCGCGCGCCGGCCGGCCAGCGTCACCGACCAGCCGGCGCGCAGCAGTTCCACGGCGACGGCCCGCCCGATGCCGGAGCCGGCCCCGGTCACCACCGCGATGTTCGATTGCCTGTCAGTCATGGTTCCGCAGCGTAGGCGGGAAGTCCGCCATGCGGAATCCACTGTCCGCCATACGGTTATCCGGCGAGGACGGCCACCTCGTCACCCGCCGTCTCCTCCCCGGGGTAGCGCACCCCGATCCGCTCCCGCACCGCGTCCAGCGTCCGCATCACCGCGAGCGTGCCCTCCAGCGGCACCAGCGGCGACTCCTTCTCGCCCGCCCGCAGCGCCCGCATGACCTCCGCCGCCTCGTGCCGCAGGCTGGTGCGCGGACCATCGGCCGGATCGGCGGCGAACTCCTCGGGGTCACGGCCGTCCCGGTGCAGAACGAACCGATCGGGATGGAAGAAACCGGACGGGATGTCGATCCGGCCGCGCGAACCGGTGACCGACGCGGTGACCGCCGTACCCCCGACGATCGAGCAGTGCAGCGAGGCCAGCGCGCCGCTCTCCCAGGACAGCACCGCGCCCGTCTGGAGATCGACGCCCTCGGGCGACAGCACCGCGCTCGCCGCGACCCCGTCCGGCTCGCCCAGCAGCAGCTGCGCGAACGACACCGGGTACACGCCCAGGTCCAGCAGCGCCCCGCCGCCCAGCGCCGGATCCCGCAGCCGGTGCGCCGCCGGGAAGGGACCGGCCAGGCCGAAGTCGGCGTGCACGGTCCGCACCTCGCCGATCGCCCCGTCCTCCACCAGCGCCTTCAGCCGCCGGACCAGCGGGTTGCAGTACATCCACATCGCCTCCATCAGGAAGCGGTCGTGCTCCCGCGCCAGCGCGACGAGTTCCTCCGCCTCCCGCAGGTTCAGCGTGAACGGCTTCTCGCACAGCACGTTCCGGCCCGCCTCCAGGCACAGCCCGGCCGCCGCCCGGTGCGCCGCGTGCGGAGTGGCGACGTACACGACGTCGACGTCCGGGTCCGCCGCCAGCGACTCCCAGTCGCCGTACGCCCGCTCCACCCCGAACCGCTCGGCGAACGCCTCCGCCGACTCCCGCCGGCGCGACGCCACCGCCACGATCTCCGCCCCTCGCAGATCGACCAGATCCGCCGCGAACGCCGCCGCGATCCCGCCCGTCGCCAGGATCCCCCACCGCACGCTCTCTCCCGCCATCCCCGCCGCCCTCGCTCATCCGTTCCCCGGCATGGTGTACGAGCTGAGAGCATAGGTGCCGGTCGTGTCAGCGACACCGATGTCAGAGAAGCAGGGAGGGACACATGCCGGACCACGCCGCGGCACCGACACCGGAACAGGACCAGCAGTCCATCTCCGCACCGTCACCGGCCCGCGCGCCGCGCGGCACCGGCCCGCTCGTCACCTTCCTCCTCGGCGGCCTCACCGCGACCACCCCGCTCGCGATGGACATGTACCTGCCGTCGCTGCCGGAGGTCACCCGCTCCCTGCGTGCCCCCGCCGTCACCGTCCAGCTCACCCTCACCGCCTGCATGGCCGGACTCGCCCTCGGCCAGCTGGTCGTCGGCCCCCTCAGCGACCGCTGGGGCAGGCGCCGCCCGCTGCTCGTCGGACTCGCCGTCTACCTGGCCGCCACCGCCCTGTGCGCCCTCGCGCCCACCGTCGAGACGCTGATCGCCTTCCGGCTGGTGCAGGGCCTCGCCGGCGCTGCCGGGGTGGTCATCGCCCGGGCCGTCGTACGCGACCTGTACGACGGCGTCGCCATGGCCCGCTTCTTCTCCACCCTCATGCTGATCTCCGGGGCCGCCCCCATCGTCGCGCCGCTCGTCGGCGGACAGATCCTCCGGGTGACGGACTGGCGGGGCGTCTTCGTGGTGCTCACGGTGGTCGGCGCCGCGCTCACCGCGCTGGTCTGGGTGCGGCTGCCGGAGACCCTGCCGCCGGGGCAACGGCACAGCGGCGGAACGGGCGAGGCCCTGCGGGCGATGCGCGGCCTCCTCGCCGACCTGCCCTTCACCGGCTACATGCTCGCCGGCGGCTTCGCCTTCGCCGCGCTGTTCGCCTACGTGAGCGCGTCCCCCTTCGTCGTCCAGGAGATCTACGGCGCCTCCCCGCAGACCTTCAGCCTGCTGTTCGGCCTCAACTCCGTCGGCCTGGTGGCCGCCGGCCAGTTCAACGGCAAGGTGCTGGTCGGCCGGGTCAGCCTGGACAAGGTGCTCGCCGGCGGCCTGGCGGTCATCGTGCTCGCCGCCACCGCCCTGCTGCTGATGGCCACCGGCGTCTTCGGCGACACCGGCCTCGTCCCCGTCGCCGCCGCCCTCTTCGTCCTGATGTCCGCGATGGGCGTCACCCTGCCCAACGCCCAGACCCTCGCCCTGCTGCGCACCCGGCACGCCGCCGGCTCCGCCTCCGCGCTGCTCGGCACCTCCTCCTTCCTCGTCGGCGCGGTCGCCTCCCCCCTCGTCGGCGTCGCCGGGGAGCACACCGCCGTCCCGATGGCCGTCGTCCAGCTGGCCGGAGCACTGGTCGCCGTGGCCTGCTTCGTGGGAATGTGCCGTCCCTGGGCGACACGGGGGACCACCCGTGCCGGGTCGGAGGGAGACGAGAGCTGAGCGCACCGAGACTGCGCGCCGGCACAGCGGAACGGGCCGGGCTCGACCCCGTCGAACTCGGGCACCTGGTCGACGAGGTGCACGCCCTCACCGCCGGCGAGCGCCCCTGGGCGTCCGGCGCCGTCGTGCTGGCCGGCCGCGGACCCGTGATCGCCGTGGCCGAGGCCGCGGGCTGGGCCGTGCGGTACGCCGCCCACGACCCCGAGACCGGCACCGCAGTGGAACTGCCGCCGGCCGCCCGGGTCCCGGCCACCGTCGGCACGCCCTTCGACCTGGCGTCCCTCACCAAACTGTTCACGTCCGTCGCCGCCGTGCAGCAGATCGAGCGCGGCACCCTCGGCATGGACGCCCGCGTCGGCGACTACCTGCCCGACTTCCACGGCGCCGCCGCGCACGGCATCACGGTGCGGCAGCTGCTCACCCACACCTCCGGCCTGCGCCCCGAACTGCCCCTGTACGACTGCCCCGACGACGCCACCCGTCTCGACCTGCTGCGCGCCGAGGCCCCGTCCGGCGAGCCGGACCGGTACCTGTACTCGGACCTGAACATGCTCCTGCTCCAGTTCCTGCTGGAGCGCGTCACCGGGCGCACCCTCGACGTCCTCGTGCGGGACTGCATCACCCGGCCGCTCGGCATGACCGCCACCGCGTTCGGGCCCTGCCCCGGCGCCGCGGCCACCGAGGACCAGCGACGGCCGTGGGCCAAGGCCGACCGGGGGATGCTGCGGGGCGTGGTCCACGACGAGAACGCCTGGGCGCTCGGCGGGGTCGCCGGCCACGCGGGCCTCTTCTCCACCGCACCGGACCTGGCCGTCTTCTGCCGCGCCCTGCTCGCGGGCGGCTCCTACGGCCCCGCGCGCATCCTCGGCCCCGATTTCGTGGAGCTGCTGTTCACCCCGCCCGGCCTGGGCTTCCACCTGGACCAGCCGTGGTTCATGGGCGAACTGGCGGGCCGCGGCGCGGCGGGCCACACGGGCTTCACCGGCACGGCCCTGATCCTGGACCGGGCGACCGACACCTTCCTGGTCATCCTGGCCAACACGGTCCACCCGAAACGCCGCACACCGGACAGCGGCCCCCGGGCGAGGCTGGCGACCCACTTGGCGAGAGCGGTGATCTGAAGCCCACCGCGCCGGGCGGTGGGTGGGCGCCGGCGCCCGGCGCCGTAGAATCGCCAGGTGAACGACCCCCTCCGCACAGCCCTGGCCGAGCTGCTCGACGGCCTGCCCCCCACGGAGGTCACCGCCGCCGTGGACCGGCTGATCGCCAACTACCGCGGCGACACCCCGACCCACGCGCCGATCCTCCGCGACCGAGCCGACGTGGCCGCGTACGCCGCCTACCGGATGCCCGCCACCTTCGAGGCCGTCCACTCCGCGCTGGAGGCGTTCGCGGCGACCGTCCCCGACTGGACCCCCGGCAGCCATGTCGACGTCGGCGGCGGCACCGGCGCCGCCACCTGGGCCGTCACCGCCACCTGGCCCGGCGAGCGCAGCGTCACCGTGCTGGACTGGGCCGAACCCGCCCTCGCCCTCGGCCGGCGGATCGCCGCCGCCAACCCGGCCCTGAAGGACGCCCGCTGGCAGCGCGCCCGGATCGGCGAGGACCTCACCCTGGACGCCACCGACCTGGTCACGGTGTCGTACGTCCTCAACGAACTCGCCGAGGCCGACCGCGCCGCCCTCGTCGACGCCGCCGCCGGCGCCGCGCGGACCGTCGTGATCGTCGAGGCCGGCACCCCGGCCGGCTACGCGCGCGTCATCGAGGCCCGCGACCGGCTGATCCGGGCCGGCTTCCGCGTCGCCGCCCCCTGCCCGCACAGCGCCGCCTGCCCCATCGCGCCCGGCACGGACTGGTGCCACTTCTCCGCCCGCGTCGGCCGTTCCTCCCTGCACCGCCAGGTCAAGGGCGGCTCACTGGCGTACGAGGACGAGAAGTTCTCCTACGTCGCCGCCACCCGGCTGCCCGCCGAGCCGGCCCCCGCCCGGGTGGTCCGGCGCCCGCAGATCCGCAAGGGCCAGGTGCTGCTCGACCTGTGCGAGGCCGAGGAGCGGCTGCGCCGGACGACGGTCACCAAGCGCCACGGCGACCTGTACAAGGCGGCCCGGGACGCGGACTGGGGCGACGCCTGGCCGCCGTACGACTCCGCGCCCTGACGCGTGTGGTAGCCCGCCCTCGCCGCTTGTTACTTTCGACCCCATGGTCAGCAAGCCCGCCCCCGACGCCACCCGCCGCAGCGAGAAGTCCCGCCGGGCCATCTACGCCGCCGCGCTCTCCCTGGTCGGGGAGGTCGGGTACCCGAAGACCACCGTCGAGGCCATCGCCGCGCGGGCCGGGGTCGGCAAGCAGACCATCTACCGCTGGTGGTCGTCCAAGGCGGACGTCCTGCTGGAGGCCTTCCTGGACCTCGCCGAGCAGGCGGCCCGGGCGGCGGGGCAGGAGGTCGACGCCGTCCCGGACACCGGTGACCTGGCCGCCGACCTCAAGGCGGTGCTGCGGGCCACGGTGGACGAGCTGCTCGACCCGCGCTTCGAGGCGCCGGCGCGGGCGCTGGCCGCGGAGGGGGTGGTCAACGAGCAGCTCGGCCGCGAGGTCGTGACCAAGCTGCTGGAACCGCAGCTCCAGCTGTACGTCGCCCGGTTGCGCTCGGCCCAGGACGCGGGGGCCGTACGAGCCGGCGTCGACCCCCGGATCGCGCTGGAGCTGTTCGTCTCCCCGCTCGCGCAGCGCTGGCTGCAACGCAGCGGGCCGATCTCGTACGCGTACACGGACACCCTCGTCGAGTACGCCCTGCACGGAATCGCCCCGCACTGAATTCGCCCACCCGCCCACCGGTGACGGTCGGCCACTCGCCCGCGGCGACCCCCCGAAGCACGCGAAGATGGGACGATGAGGCATGCTGTCCGCACACCAGCGAGGCGACCACCAGACCGAGGGGATAGATGAGCGCGACGTTCGGCGGCCGGAACGGCCGGCAGGGCAAACTCTCCCAGTGGCTGCTCGGACGCCGCCCGAAGGAGGCCGCCGCCGACGACAGCGGCCGTGAGACCCTGCTGCTCGCCGCCGCCGCCGCGGGCCTGCCCCTCGCCCCCGCCGCGCACCCCGCCGACGGCTTCCGCTGCTCCTGCGACCGCGTGGGCTGTCCCACCCCCGCCCGGCACCCGGTGTCGTTCGCCTGGCAGACCCAGTCCACCACCGACCGCGCCCAGATCGAGCGCTGGGCCCGGCACCAGCCGGCGGCGAACTTCATCACCGCCACCGGCATGGTGCACGACGTGCTCGACGTGCCCCTGGAGGCCGGCCGCGAGGCGCTGGACCGGCTGCTCGGCTCCGGCGTCGAGGTCGGCCCGGTCGCCGAGAGCGACGACGGCCGCATGCTGTTCTTCACCCTCACCCGCGGCACCCCCGAGGACGAGGACGAGTGGTGGCCCTGTGAGCTGGACTGCCACCCCGAGACGATGGACGAGCACCCCGGGCTGCGCTGGCACTGCCGGGGCTCCTACGTCCTCGTACCGCCCGCCCGGCTGCCCGGCGACGCCGACCAGCGGGTGCGCTGGGTGCGCGGCCCGGAACATCCGCTGCCGGACCCGCTGAGCCTGCTGGAGGCGCTCACCGACGCCTGTGCCCGGCACGCGGGTACCGAGACCGGCCACCAGGGCGCGGCCTGGCCCCTGCGCCACTGACCGCCCGGCGGGACTCGTCGCCTCACGCGCCCTGCGCGGACGTCAGCCCCTGCACCCGCCCCAGCATCCGCACCGGGCCGCTGCCCGCCGGGTCCAGCACGGCCTGGTTGGCGATCGACTCCAGCGTCAGGGACTGCTTCACCTCGCCCTTGATCAGGGCCTGCACGTCCTTGTTCGGGACCGGCACGGTGGCGCCCGTGTAGGCGGTCTGCTTCTCGTAGTGGTGCGTGGTGAAGAACACCAGCGCCCCGCCGTCCGCCGTGCGCAGCGCGAGTGGCGCGTAGTCGCCGTGGGTGAGCGGTTCGTCGATGAACTGCCGGACCAGGCCGGGCTTCTTGGCCTCCTGCGCGCGGTCCGCGCGCAGCCCGCTGGTGTCGCGGCCGTCCGCGAAGGCCGTCCCGCCGTTCTTCAGGTAGTCCGCGTACGTCTTGCTCAACTCGTCCGGGCGGACGGCCAGTTGCGTGGTGTCGGCCGGGACGGCCTCGGCCCAGCCGTCCTTGTCCGTCTTGAACGCGGGGACGGTGCCGGGGGCCATGAGCGTCAGATAGCTCACCTGCCAGCGCTCGCCGAGGTCACCCCGGGTGAAGACCAGCACCCAGCGGAAGTTCCCGCCCTTGTTGCCGTGGGCGTCGGCGACGAACCAGCGGGGCCAGCCGGCCTTCTCCGGGATGGTGATCTTCACGTCCGTCAGGGTCAGCGGGGTGTGGTTCGCGTTCCCCGACGGGCTGTTGACGTGCCCCGCCCTCAGCCGCGCGGAGTCGATGTCGGAGAGGGGACCGGTGACGTAGGGCGCGTCCAGGGAGCTGTCGTAGGCCTTGTCGGCCTTGTTGTACGCGTCCGTGAACGCGGTGAGCGCCTTGGCGGCCTCGGCGCGGGTGGCCGCGGGCAGCACCACCCGCTCTCCGTGCACCACCACGCATCCGCTCGCGGTCACCGACAAAGCGGTCAGCGAGGCCGCTATGAGTGCGTTCCGGTCACGCCTGCGAAGCCGTCGACGGCTGCGTTCCCTGGTCATCGGGCTCCTTCACCTTCCCCTTCCCGGAGGCGAACCCTACCGGGGAGAGGAACAGCGCGAGCACCGGGACCAGGTACAGCGCCCACACCGTGACCTGAAGGACCGTCGGGTCCGGCTGGAAGTTGAACACGCCCTTCAGCAGGGTGCCGTACCAGCTGTCCGGCGGGATGACGCCGCTGATGTCGAAGGCCAGGTCGCCCAGGCCCGGGACCCAGTCGGCCTCCTGCAGGTCGTGGAAGCCGTACGCCAGCACGCCCGCCGCGACCACGACCAGCATCCCGCCGGTCCAGGTGAAGAACTTGGCCAGGTTGATCTTCAGGGCGCCCCGGTAGAAGAGCCAGCCGAGGAGGACGGCCGTGGCGAGGCCGAGGGCGACGCCGATCAGCGGGCGCGGGGTGCCGTCGCTCGCCGCGTGCACCGACGCCCACACGAACAGCGCGGTCTCCAGGCCCTCCCGGCCGACCGCGAGGAACGCGGTGGCGACCAGCGCGCCCGTGCCGAGGGCGAGGGCGGCGTCCAGCTTGCCGTGCAGCTCCGACTTCAGGTGCCGGGCGGTGCGCCGCATCCAGAACACCATCCAGGTCACCAGGCCCACGGCGACGATCGACAGGGAGCCGCCGAGCGCCTCCTGCGCCTGGAACGTCAGCTCCTGCGAGCCGAACTCCAGGGCGCAGCCGAAGCCCATGGCGATGACGATCGCGATGCCGATGCCGATCCAGATCGGCCGCAGGGCGTCCCGGCGGCCGGTCTTGACCAGGTAGGCGATCAGGATGCAGACGACGAGCGACGCCTCAAGGCCCTCGCGCAGGCCGATCAGGTAGTTGGAGAACACGGGCTACGCCCCCTTCGAGAACAGCGTGCGGCCCCACCAGTCGCCGGCGTCCCGGACGCCGGGCGGGACCGCGAAGACCGCCGAACCCACGTGCTGGATGTACTCGTTGAGCGCGTCGTGCGCGGCGAGGTTGCGCTGGAGCGGGATGAAGCCCTTGCGCACGTCCCGCTGGTAGGCGAGGAAGAACAGGCCCGCGTCGAGCCGGCCGAGGCCGTCGGTGCCGTCGGTGAAGGAGTAGCCCCGGCGCAGGATGGTGATCCCGTTGTTGGAGTCGGGGTGCGCGAGCCGCACGTGCGCGTCGGGCTTCATCGCCTTCAGGAACGGCTCGTCGTGCTCCTTGGCCTTGCCGACCGGGGCGCCCTCGCGCTTGTCCCGGCCGAACACGTCCTCCTGCTCCTGGAGCGAGGTGCGGTCCCAGGTCTCGATGTTCATGCGGATGCGCCGGGCGACCAGGTACGACCCGCCGGTCATCCAGTCCGGCCCGTCCTCCTCGCCGACCCACACGAACTTCTTCAGCCGGTCGGTCTCGGTGCCCGCGATGTTGCGGGTGCCGTCCTTGAAGCCCATCAGATTGCGCGGGGTCTGCGCGTCCGGGGTGGTCGAGGAGGTCTTGCCGAAGCCGAGCTGGGACCAGCGGATGGCGACCTTGCCGAAGCCGATGCGGGCGAGGTTGCGGATGGCGTGCACGGCGACCTGCGGGTCGTCGGAGCAGGCCTGGACGCACAGGTCGCCGCCGGTGCGGGACTTGTCCAGGTTGTCGCCGGGGAACTTGGGCAGGTCGACCAGGGCCTCGGGCCGCTGGTCCTTCAGACCGAACTTGTCGAACAGGGAGGGCCCGAACCCGATGGTCAGCGTCAGCCGGGACGGCTTGAGCCCGAGCGCCTCACCGGTGTCGTCCGGCGGGGCCTCGGCGAGCCCGCCGTAGGCGCCCTCGCCGACGGCCTTCCCGGCGGTCATCCGGCGGGCCGCCGCCGTCCAGTCCTTGAGCATCTGGACGAACTCTTCGCGGTCCTCGGTCTTCACGTCGAAGGCGGCGAAGTGCAGCCGGTCCTGCACCGGCGTGGCGATGCCGGCCTGGTGGGCGCCGTGGAACTCCACCGCGCCGCCGGTCTCGGCGGCGGCCGGGTCCATGTCGTTGCCCGTCCTGGCCATCGCCACGGCGCCGCCGGCCGCGGCGGCCCCGAGCGCGAGCCCGGCACCGCCCCAGCCGATCAGCGCGCGGCGCGACGGATTGGTCCCCTGGGTCTCGGTCATCGCCCTTGCCCCCCTTGCTTACTTCACGACCGCGGCGGCGAGCTTGGACAGCGGCTCGGCGAGCGCGTTGACCGCGTCCGACAGCTCCTTGCGCTGGTCCTTGGTGACCTTGTCGTAGGAGACGAAGTCGTAGGACGTCTTGTCCGTCCGGTACTTGTCGAGCAGCGTGTTCAGCGCGGCGAACTGCTTGTCGAGTTCCTTGGTGAGCGCCGGGTCGTTCTTCGCGGCGACCGGCTTCAGCAGCTCGTACGCCTTCTGGGCGCCCTCGACGTTGCCCTTGAAGTCGACCAGGTCGGTGTGGGCGTAGCGGTCCTCCTCGCCGGTGACCTTGCCGGTGGCGACCTCGTCCAGCAGCTCCTTGGCGCCGTTGGCCATGGAGGTCGGGGTGATCTCGGCCTTGCCGACCCGGCCCTGCCAGTCCTTGAGGTCCGTCAGCAGCTGGTCGGCGAGGGTCTTCTCCTCGGCGCCGATCTTCTTGTCCTGCCAGAGGGCCTTCTCCAGCCGGTGCCAGCCGGTCCACTTCTGGCCGGCCTCCAGGCCGTCCTCGCGGACGTCGACCTTCGGGTCGATGTCGCCGAAGGACTCGGCGACCGGCTCGGTGCGCTCCCAGCCGAGGCGGGAGAGACCGTAGGCCTTCTTCGCGGCCTCCAGGTCGCCGTCCTTGACCGCCTTCACGAAGGTCTCGGCCTTCGGCAGCGTCTCGTCGGCCTGGTCCTGGGCGTACTGACGGTAGTCGGCGACGGCCGTGTCCAGCTTCGGGTCGCGCTTGGCGGTGCTGCCGCCGCCGGTCACGGTCAGCTTCTGCCGGACGCCGTGGCCCTTCATGCCGGGCCGGCAGGCGATCTCGTACGAGCCGGCCTTCACCTCGGCGGTGAGGGTGTACTTGGTGCCCGGACCGATGTTCTCCTTCTCGGAGACGATCCGGTCGTCCGGGAACAGGATCTCGACCTCGGTCGCCTTCGAGCCCTTGTTCTCGATCTTCAGCGTGACCTGGCCGGCCGGCACGGACGTGCTGGAGGTCTCGCACTTCGAGTCGGCGGCCGTGACCTGGATGGCGTCACCGTCCTTGGCATCGCTTTTCGCGGTGCAGGCCGAGAGGGCGGTCAGAGCCGCCGCGGTGGCGGCGGCGGTGACGGTCAGTCGGACGGCGCGCATGCAGGCTCCAAGCGATCTGGTCTGGTGAGGCTGCCCTAACTTACATGAGGCTATCCTCACCCATACCCCTCCCTCCCGTGATTCAGCTCTCACAGAAAGATCACAAAGCGGTCGCCGGGGTCGCGGTGTTTCAATTCCCCGGTGACTGACTACGACGTACTCCGCGTCTTCTGCGGGCCGAACGGCGGCTACGGCAACGAGCTGGGTGTCGTCCGTGACGGCTCGGTGCTGCCCGAGCGGAGCGACCGGCAGGCGCTGGCGGCCAAACTCGGCTTCAGCGAGACCGTGTTCGTGGACGACCCCGAGCGCGGAGTGATCGACATCTACACCCCCACCCTGCGCCTGCCCTTCGCCGGTCACCCCTGCGTGGGCACGGCCTGGCTGCTCGACGTGCCCGAACTGGTCACCCCCGCCGGGGTCGTCGGGACCCGCCTGGACGGCGAGTTCACCTGGATCGAGGCCCGCCCGGAGTGGGTGCCCCCGCGCACCCTGCGCCAGTACGCGAGCGCCGCCGAGGTCGACGCGCTGGAGGTCCCGCCGCCCGGGGAGTGGCTGTACGCCTGGGCCTGGGAGGACGAGGCGGCCGGGCGCGTCCGGGCCCGCGCCTTCCCCGGCCGCATCGATGAGCGCGGCGACAGCCGCTTTGGTGGAGCCGGTGCTCGCACCGGGGGCATCGAGGAGGACGAGGCCACCGGCGCGGCGGCGCTGCTGCTGACCGACCGGCTGGGCCGGGCGCTGAACATCACCCAGGGCAAGGGCTCGCAGCTCCTGACCGCCCCCCAGCCGCACGGATGGATCGAGGTCGGCGGACGGGTCCACCTGGAGCGCTGACGCGTGTGCGCGCAGGGCGACCACCTGCGCCGATCCGGCCCCGGTCCCCTCCCGCGCGCGGCGGGGGACCCGGGCGTGCAGGGCTCAGGCGGACCGCCGGAACTCCTCGCCCAGGGCCCGGAAGACGGCCGTGTTGAGCGTGAACGCCCGCTCGCACTCGGCCACGACCCGCTGCCTCTCCAGGTCGTCCACCGCGATGCCGTCCAGCAGTTCGCGGTAGCCCCGCTTGAACGCGGCCGGGTTGGCGATCCGCTCGAAGACGTAGAAGCGGACTCCGTCGCCCATCCTCGCGAAGCCCCACGTCCGCTCCGCCGTGTCCCGGATGATCTGCCCGCCGGAGAGATCGCCCAGGTACCGGGTGTAGTGGTGGGCGACGTAACCGCCCGGCCAGCGCTCGGCGCACTCCCGCACCCGGTCCGCGTACGCCCTGGTCGCGGGCAGCGCGCTCAGGCCCGCCCGCCAGCTGGGGCCGCGCAGATGGGCCAGGTCCCGCTCCAGCGCGGGCAGCCGGAAGAGTTCGGGCCGGATGAAGGGGCCCGCCACCGGATCCGCCGTCAGCCGCCCGGCCGTGGTCTCCAACGCCTCGTAGACGAACCAGAGTTGTTCGGTGTACCGCGCGTAGGCCGCCACGCCGAGCCGGCCGCCCAGGAGGTCGCTCATGAACGGCGAGGTCCTCACCGCCGCGTGCTGTTCGTGCGAGGCGGTGCGGATGAGGGACGAGAAGGAGTCCATGAGCACGTCCTCTTTTTCCGACATCCTGTCGGTAAAAGCGTACAAGAGAAAGCCCGCCCCGGCAGGGAGCGGGCTCGCCGCAGGTCGGGCGGCGCTCAGGGGAGGGTCAGGATCTCCGCGCCGGTCTCCGTCACCACCAGCGTGTGCTCGAACTGCGCGGTCCGCTTGCGGTCCTTCGTCACGACCGTCCAGCCGTCGTCCCACATGTCGTACTCATGCGTGCCCAGCGTCAGCATCGGCTCGATCGTGAACGTCATCCCCGGCTGCATCACGGTCGTCGCGTGCGGGCTGTCGTAGTGCGGGATGATCAGCCCGGAGTGGAACGACGTGTTGATGCCGTGCCCGGTGAAGTCCCGCACCACGCCGTAGCCGAACCGCTTGGCGTACGACTCGATGACCCGGCCGATGACATTGATCTGCCGGCCGGGCTTCACGGCCTTGATCGCCCGGTTCAGCGCCTCGCGGGTGCGCTCCACCAGCAGCCGCGACTCCTCGTCCACGTCACCGACCAGGTAGGTGGCGTTGTTGTCGCCGTGCACCCCGCCGACGTACGCCGTCACGTCCAGGTTGACGATGTCGCCGTCCCTGAGGACCGTCGAGTCCGGGATGCCGTGGCAGATGACCTCGTTGACCGAGGTGCACAGCGACTTCGGGAAACCCCGGTAGCCGAGCGTCGACGGGTAGGCGCCGTGGTCGCACATGTAGTCGTGGGCGACCTTGTCCAGCTGGTCCGTGGTGACCCCCGGCGCGATGAGCTTCGCGGCCTCCGCCATCGCCCGCGCGGCGATACGGCCGGCGATCCGCATCGCCTCGATGGTCTCGGGGGTCTGCACCTCCGGCCCGGTGTACGGCGCCGGCGCGGGCTTGCCGACGTACTCGGGGCGGCGGATGTTTCCGGGAACCGGACGGGTGGGGGACAGCTCCCCTGGTACGAGCAGCGACTGGCCAGACATGCAAGCGAGTCTAACCAGCGGGCATGGGGGAACATGTCGGTGGCGAGAGGAGCTGTTCATGGCCCTGTTCAAGAAGCGCACCGTCGGCAAGCCGGGCGAGTGGTACTACTGCCTGGAGCACAAGAAGGTCGAGGAGGGCCCGGACTGCCCGGGCAAGGACCGCTTCGGACCGTACGCCTCCCGGGAGGAGGCCCAGCGCGCGATGGAGACCGCCGCCGAGCGCAACCTCCAGTGGGAGAACGACCCGCGCTGGCACGATGCGCCCGCGGGGGGCGGCACCGACGAGGACTGATCACACCGATGCGGTTGCGCGCCGCTCGCGCATCCGTACCGCGTGCTCGTTCGTCCGGGCGTCGTACGTCATCAGCCCCGGCAGGCACAGCGCCAGCAGCCCCACCGCGCCCGCGCACGCCAGGCCACCGGACCAGACCGAGGCCCGTACGCCCGCCCACGCGGCCATGCCGCCCGCCCGGACCTGACCGAGCTGCGGGCCGACCGAGTACGACAGCAGTTCGATCCCGGCGAGCCGGCCGCGCAGCTCGTCCGGGATCGTCTGGTTCCACAGGGCCGCCCGGAAGATCCCGCTGACCATGTCGAAGCCGCCGCCGACGGCGAGGAACAGCAGCACCAGCCAGACGTTCCCGCAGACCCCGGCCGCCGCCACCGCCAGGCCCCACCCGGCGGCCGACAGCACCACCAGCAGCCCGTGCCGGTGCACCCGCGAGGTCCAGCCGCTGGTCAGGCTCACCAGCAGCGCCCCCGCCGGGATCGTCGCGTACATCAGTCCGAGCGCCCACGGCGCGTGCAGGTCGTCGGCGAGGAACGGCAGCACGGCCAGTGGCATGGCCAGGAACATCGCCGCGAGGTCGACGGCGTAGGTGCCGAGGAGCTCCTTACGGCTCCACGCGTACCGGGCGCCCTCCGCGACGGCCTTCAGATCCGGCTTCGCGGCCTCCTCGGCGGCGGGGGAGGGGGCGATCCGCGTGATGTACGCCACCGAGACCGCGAAGGTCAGCAGATCGGCCGCGTAGGCCCAGCCGAGGCCCGCGTAGGCGACGACCACGCCCGCCACCGCCGGGCCCGCGACTCCGCCGACGGTCCAGCGCAGCGAGTTCAGCGAGGCCGCCGCCGGCATGTCGTCGTGGGCGACGATCCGGGGCCACAGGGAGTCCAGGGCCGGGCGCTGCACGGAGACCAGGGCGGAGGAGAGCGCGGCGACGACGTACAGCGGCCAGACCGCGGGGCGCGGGAGCAGGGCGTTCAGCAGCAGGGCCGCGCTGAGCAGGCCCTGGCCGGCCTCCGTCCACACGATGAGTTTCCGCTTGTCCAGGGCGTCGGCGAGGGCGCCGCCGTAGAGGCCGCACACGATGAGCGGCAGCAGCTCCACGGCGCCGATCGCGCCGACCGCCGCGGCGGACTCCGTCAGGTCCTTGAGCTGGACCGGCAGCGCGACGAAGGTCAGGAAGCTGCCGAAGTTGCTGATCAGACCGGACTTCCACAGGCGCCGGAAGTCGGCGGAGGCTTTCCAGGGGGCGAGGTCGGGGAGGAGGGCTCGGCTCACTGAGGCATGCTCGACGCCCCGGCGACCCCGGGCAACCGTATTTCTCCTCAACAGGCCTGCCGCAGGCGGTGAGCCGAGCGAGCCGGGTGGGTGGTGGGCGAGTCACCAAGGGGCCGGGGGCGGAGCCGTCAACGCTTCCGTCAGCCGTGAGAGGCGGTCCCGGAAGCCCCGTCGCCTCCTCGGAGGGCCCCCGTTCTCGCCCGCCGCCGCGCTGACCAGGTGCTGCACGCTGTCCAGGTCCAGCTCCGCCCCCTGGGGCACGGCCAGCGTGTCATGTGCCAGCGCGGCCAGCTCGCCCTCGCCCTCGCCCGCGCCGAGCGCCAGCACCGTCACCCCGGCCCGCCGGGCGTCGTGCACCCGCTCCAGCAGCGGCGCCGGCTCCTCCGGAGCCACCACCAGCAGGGTCTCCCCGCGCCGCGCCGCCGCGATCCGCCCCGGCCCCACCGCCAGATGCGCGGGATCGGAGGGGCGCGCGTGATGCCGTACCAGCGTCGGCGCCAGCTCGGGCGTGCCCGACCACGCGGCCTCGTCCACCAGGTGCGCGGCCAGGTGCCACGGCTCGTACTCCGGCGTGCCCACCAGCAGCAGCCCGCCCCCGTGCGCCACCACCGATCCGCGCAGCACCCCCGCGAACCTCCGGGTGGCTCCCAGCCACTCGGTCCCGGCGAGCACTTCCCGCAGCAACGCGACCCGTACGGCGTCCATGCGACCGCATCCTGCCGCACCACGGCACTCGTCACGCGCAGTTCACCGCGAATTCGCCCGACCCGGGGATGGCGGCGAGCCACCGACGAGAACACCGACGGCTACGTCGGTGTCAGCGAGACCACCGCCGCCGGACTCGGCTCGGCGAGGGTCTTCCCGCCGTCGTCGGAGCAGGCGTCGGCGCGGTTGCCGGGCGACGGCGAGTCGTCGCGGGTGTTGAGGCGGACGCGGCCGTCGGGTTCGCCGTCGACGGACTGCCCGCCGCCTGCTCCGATCCGGTCCGCGCCGGCCCGCACACCGTCGGGCTCCTGGGCGAGACGGGCGGCTTCAGTGCCTACCGGACGATCACCTTCCGCCGGGTGTCCGTACACCGGCTGACCCGAGCCGGTACGGACCCGGCGGCGGACGTAGAGTCGGCCCATGACCTCTACCGACAGCGCACAGACCCCTGCCAAGGCCCCGGCCAAGGACCCCTGGGACCTGCCCGACGTCTCCGGCTACGTCGTCGGCGTGCTCGGCGGCACCGGACCGCAGGGCAAGGGCCTCGCCTACCGGCTCGCCCGGGCCGGCCAGAAGGTGATCATCGGCTCCCGCGCCGCCGAGCGGGCCCGGGCCGCCGCCGGGGAACTCGGCCACGGCGTCGAGGGCGCCGACAACACCGAGACCGCGCGCCGCAGCGACATCGTGATCGTCGCCGTACCGTGGGAGGGCCACGGCGACACCCTGAAGTCGCTGCGCGATGAGCTGGCCGGAAAGCTCGTCGTCGACTGCGTCAACCCGCTCGGCTTCGACAAGAAGGGCGCCTACGCGCTCAAGCCGGAGGAGGGCAGCGCCGCCGAACAGGCCGCCGCCCTGCTGCCGGACTCCCGGGTCGCCGCCGCCTTCCACCACCTGTCGGCCGTCCTGCTCCAGGACCCGGAGATCGAGCAGATCGACACCGACGTCATGGTGCTCGGCGAGGAGCGCGCCGACGTGGAGATCGTGCAGGCGCTGGCCGGACGCATCCCCGGCATGCGCGGCATCTTCGCGGGCCGGCTGCGCAACGCCCACCAGGTCGAGTCGCTGGTCGCGAACCTGATCTCCGTCAACCGCCGGTACAAGGCACACGCCGGGCTCCGCGTCACCGACGTGTGAGCCGGGTCCGGCCATGGGGGACACTGGTGACCTCAAGCAGTGTCCCCCCGACAGGATCCGGAGCCGACCCCCATGCCCCGCATCGCCCTCTACACCCTCGTCGTCTGCGTCCTCGCCGTGGCCGCCGCCGTCGTCTCCTTCGTCCAGGGCAGCTGGCTGGGGATCGTCTGGGTGCTGCTGGCGGGCCTGTCCTCCAACATGACCTGGTACTACGCGAAGCGCGGGAAGACGGCCCGCAACGGGTCCGTCACGAGCTGACCGCAGAGCAGTACTCGTTGGTGTCCTGCCAGAACCGGTACAGGTCCTGGCCGCAGTAGCGGGAGAAGTCGTCGACGTTCATCGCCCGCATGACCGAGTCGATCACGTCGAAGAACGCGCTGTTGACCGACGGCAGCCACAGCAGCGCGAACACGAACAGCAGGCCGAACGGCGCGAACGGCTCCACCTGCCGCTTCACGGTGTACGACAGCCACGGCTCGATCACGCCGTAGCCGTCCAGGCCCGGCACCGGCAGGAAGTTCAGCAGCGCCGCCGTCACCTGGAGCAGCGCCAGGAACGCCAGCGCGAACCGGAAGTCCGCGGGCACGCCGTCCAGGGCGTGCAGCCAGAACGGGGCCGTGCACACCGCCGCGAACAGCACGTTCGTCAGCGGGCCCGCCGCCGAGATCAGGCTGTGCCGCCAGCGACCCCGGATGCGGCCCCGCTCGATGAACACCGCGCCGCCGGGCAGACCGATCCCGCCCATGATCACGAACAGCACCGGCAGCACGATGCTCAGCAGCGCGTGCGTGTACTTCAGCGGGTTCAGCGTGAGATAGCCCTTCGCGCCGACCGTGATGTCCCCGCTGTGCAGGGCGGTGCGGGCGTGCGCGTACTCGTGCAGGCACAGGGAGACGACCCAGGCCGCCGTCACGAACAGGAACACCGCGATGCCCGGCTGCGCGGCGAACCCGCTCCAGGTGGCCCAGCCGGTCACCGCCGTCACGGCCAGGATGCCGACGAACACGGGACTGACCTGCCGGTCGCCGTGCCGGGTGGTGGCGGTGGTCATAGGGAAGAACTCCTCGGGTCGCGTCGGGCGGGCCGGGGTCGACCGTACCGGTGATGCGGGGGAAACGTCCCGCGGGCGGCCTGTGGTTCCTGCCAAGCCGAGCGAGGAGCGGCTGCCGGGCCGGACGCCCGTGGCCGCGCTCCCTGCGCGGCATCCCCGCCCATGTTCATCCGCATCTGAAACCCGCGAGCGGCGCCCGGTGGTCCCCGGGGACAATGGACCCCGTGCGTTATCGGCTGCTCGGCCCCACCCAGGCGATCCGTCCCGACGGTACGGCCGTTCCGGTCGGCGGGGCGCGGTTGCGTGCCCTGCTGTGCGTGCTCGCGCTCAGGGCAGGGCGGACCGTGCCCGCCGGCGTGCTGGTGGACGAGGTGTGGGGCGCCGGCCCGCCCGCCGACGCCACCGGCGCCCTCCAGGCGCTCGTCGGCCGGCTGCGCCGGGCCCTCGGTGCCGACGCCGTCGTCTCCGCCGACGGCGGCTACCGGCTCACCGCCGCGCCCGACGACGTCGACCTCGGCCGCTTCGACCGGCTGACCGGCGACGGCCTCGCCGCCCTCGCCGACGGCGACCCGGCCAAGGCCGCCGCCGTCCTCGACGACGCCCTCGCCCTGTGGCGCGGCCCCGCCCTCGCCGACCTGCCCGACCGCACCGCCGAGGCGGTCCGCTGGGAGACCCGCCGGCTCGACGCCCTGCGCGCCCGGCACACCGCCGCCCTCGCCCTCGGCGAGGCCGAGCGGGCGCTGCCCGAGCTGACCGCCCTGTGCGACAGCCACCCGCTGGACGAACCGCTCCAGGCGCTGCGCCTGCGCGCCCTGCGCGACACCGGCCGCCCCGCCCAGGCGCTCGCCGCCTACGAGGACGTACGACGCCTCCTCGCGGACCAGCTCGGCTCCGATCCCGGCCCCGAACTGCGCGCCCTGCACGCCGAGTTGCTGCGCGAGGATCCGGCCGAGCGGCCTGCCGCGGCCCGCCCGGGCAACCTGCCCGCCCGGCTCACCTCCTTCGTCGGCCGGGAAGCCGACCTCCGGGCCATCGGCGCCGACCTGGCCACGGCCCGCCTGGTCACGCTCCTCGGGCCCGGCGGCGCCGGCAAGACCCGGCTGTCCCAGGAGGCCGCCGAGGCGGTACGGCACACCGTCCGGGACGGGGTCTGGCTCGCCGAGCTGGCCCCCGTGGACGCCCCGGACGCCGTACCGCAGGCCGTGCTCACCGCGATCGGCGCCCGCGAGACCGTGCTGCACGGCGCCGGCGTGGACGGCATGCGCGCGGTCTCCGACCGGCACGGCGACCCCGTCGAACGGCTCGTGGAGCACTGCGCCCGGCGCCGCATGCTGATCATCCTGGACAACTGCGAGCACGTCGTGGACGCCGCCGCCCGGCTCACCGAGCACCTGCTGGCCCGCTGCCCGGAGCTGACCGTCCTCGCCACCAGCCGCGAACCCCTCGGCGTGCCGGGGGAGCTGGTGCGGCCCGTGGAACCGCTGCCCGAGCCGGTCGCGCTGCGGCTGCTCGCCGACCGGGGCGCGGCGGCCCGCCCCGGCTTCCGGGTGGAGGACGACCCGGAGGCGTGCGCCGAGATCTGCCGCCGCCTGGACGGACTGCCCCTCGCGATCGAGCTGGCGGCGGCCCGCCTGCGCATGCTGACCCCCCGCCAGATAGCGGACCGGCTGGACGACCGCTTCCGGCTGCTCACCTCCGGCAGCCGCACCGTGCTGCCCCGCCAGCAGACCCTCAGAGCCGTCGTCGACTGGTCCTGGGACCTGCTGGACGCCGGCGAACGGGACGTCCTCGCCCGGCTGTCGGTGTTCGCCGGCGGCTGCGACCTGGCCGCCGCCGAGGCGGTGTGCGGGCCGGCCGCCCTGGACGCCCTCGGCTCCCTGGTCGACAAGTCCCTGGTGGTAGCCGCCCCCGCGGCCGACGGCGGCATGCGCTACCGGCTGCTGGAGACCGTCGCCGAGTACGCCGCCGCACGTCTCGCCGAGACCGGCCACCGCTCGGAGGCTCAGCGCGTCCACCTGACCTACTACCGGGAACTCGCCCGCGCCACCGACCCGTTGCTGCGCGGACACGAGCAGCGCGCCGCCATCGACCGGTTCCAGCTGGAGTACGAGAACCTGCGCACCGCGTTCCGGCACGCCGTCGCCGAACGCGACGAACAGGAGGGCCTGTGCCTGGTCCTGTCCCTGCTCTGGTTCTGGCAGATACGCGACCAGCGCGTCGAGACCCGCACCTGGTGCCGAGAGGTCATGGCGCTCGGCCCCGACCCGTTCACCGAACCGGTCCGCCGCGCCGAACCGGTGTGGCAGCGCTGCACCGACAGCCCGCCGCCGTACACCGGCGAGATCCTCGCCGAGGCCCGCCGCGGGGTCCACCTGGCCCATCTGGCCTGCATGGACACCGAGATCGACGTCTGGCAGACCCCCGAGGCGCAGGCGAAGCTCCGCGTCGTCGCCCAGGTCTACGAGCCCGGCCTGCCGCAGACCTGCCGGCCACCGGGCATGCTGTGGTTCTTCGCCGAGCTGCTGACCGGCGGCGCCGACCGGCTGCGTGCCATCGTGGACGCCAGCGTGCGGACCTGCCGACAGACCCCCGGCTACGAGTGGGAACTGGCCGGCGCCCTCCACCTGCGCGCCAACCTCCTCGCCAACCGCACCGCCTGGGCCGGCGACGCCACCCGCGACGCCGACGAGTCCCTGGAGATCTTCCACCGCCTCGGCGACGCCTTCGGCACCACCGAGGCCCTGTCCGCCCGCGGCGAGGCCCACGAACGCAAGGGCGCCCACCGCGAGGCCGCCGCCGACTACCGCGCCGCCATCGAACACGCCGAACGCCTCGGCGCCCGCGCCCAGGTGGCCGTCCTCCGGGCCCGGCTCGGCAACATGCTCATGGAGGCGGGCGAGGCCGAACGCGGCGAGCGGATGCTCCGCGACGTCATCGCCAGCCAGGACGGCGTCCACAACGAGGCACTGCCCGCCGCCCGCATCTTCCTCTCCTGCTGGCTCGGCCTGACCGACCGCACCGCGGAGGCGCGCGAGCAACTGCGGCTGCTCCGCGAAGAGGTCAGGATCGCGCACTTCATCGTCTTCGACACCATCATCCTCTGCCAGGAGGCCTGGCTGGACGCCCTGGACGAGCACACCGAGGAGGCCCTGACCGGGGCCCGCACGGCGATGCGCCTCGCCTCCGACCCGCTGTCCGAGGCCGTCACCCCGCACCTGCGCTCCGTCGTCCTCACCGCCGCCGCGATGGCCCTCGCCCGCGCCGACGGCGGCAGCCGCGCCGCCGACGCGGCCCGCTGCCTGGGCGCCGCCGACGCGCTGCTGCCGCCGGGCCACGTCCCCTCCGGCGTGGAGCGGCGGTGCCATGCCATGGCCGAGGCGCGGATCCGGGAAGCGCTCGGCCCACGGTCGTACGAGACCGCGTACGCCGAGGGCGGTGGCCTCTCCCTCGCGGAGGCCACCGCCCTGATCTGAGCGCCGGGAAGCGTCAGCTCTTCGTGCGGAACTTGTGGATGGCGACCGGAGCCATGACCGCGGTCAGGCCCACCGACCAGATCAGCGTCACCCACAGGTCGTGCGCGACCGGGCCGCCCTCCATCAGGCCGCGCGCGGTGTCGGCCAGCGAGGACAGCGGGTTGTAGTCGGTGAACGCCCGGAGCCAGCCCGGCATCGAGGCGGTCGGCGCGAAGATCGACGAGCCGAACTGCAGCGGCATCAGCACCAGGAAGCCCATCGCCTGCACCGACTGGGCGCTCTTCATCACCACGCCGAGGGTCAGGAACACCCACATCAGCGCCGAGCCGAACACCGCGGACAGCCCCACGGAGGCCAGCAGACCGCTCCAGCTGTTGATGTCGTAGCCCACGAGGAGGGCGACCACCATCAGCACGACGGTCGCGAACAGCATCCGCATCAGCTCCACCGCGATCTTCGCGAAGAGCACGGAGCCGCGTCCGATCGGCAGGGACCGGAAGCGGTCCATGACACCGGAGTTGAAGTCCTGGTTGAAGCCGGTGCCCACGCCCTGGGCCATGTTCATGCCCATCATGGCCATGAGGCCGGGGATGACGTACTGGACGTACTGGTCCTGTCCGCCGCCCAGCGACTTCCCGATGGAGCCGCCGAAGACGTACACGAACAGCAGGGTGAAGACGACCGGGAACAGGACGGCGTCGAACATCGACTCCGGGTCCTGGCGGATCCACAGCAGGTTGCGGCGGATCAGCGCGCCGGTGTGGCGCAGATGGGCCCGCAGCGGGATCGGCGTGTCGGTCTTCGGGGCGGCCGGGGACAAGGTGGCGGCGGTCATACGGCGACCTCCTGACGGTCGTCGGCGGGCATGGCGTCCTGCGGGGCACTGGCGCGGTGGCCGGTGAGCGACAGGAACACCTCGTCCAGGCTGGGCAGTTCGGTGGTGATGGAGGAGACCGTGATGCCGCGCGCGGTGACCGCGCCGACCACGGCGGTCAGCTGCTCGTCGCTCAGGATCGGCACCAGCAGGGTGCCGGTCTCGGCGTCCACGGTGGTCGCGGCGAGCCCGGTGATGCCCAGCTCGTCCAGCATCGTGGCGAGCGGACGCAGCTCCAGCCGGTCCACCGGACGCACCCGCAGGGTGCGTCCGCCGACGCGGGCCTTCAGCTCCTCGATCCCGCCGTTCGCGATGACCTTGCCCCGGTCCACCACGGTCAGCTCGGAGGCGAGCTGCTCGGCCTCCTCCATGTACTGGGTGGTGAGCAGCACGGTGACGCCGTCCCCGACCATCGCCTTCACCTCGTCCCACACCTCGTTGCGGGTGCGCGGGTCGAGGCCGGTGGTCGGCTCGTCCAGGTACAGCACGGCGGGCCGTCCGATCATGGACGCGGCCAGGTCCAGCCGCCGCCGCATACCGCCGGAGTACGTGCTCGCCGGGCGCCGGGCGGCCTCCGTCAGCGAGAACCGCTCCAGCAGCTCGTCGGCGCGGGCGCGGGCGTCCTTGCGGGACAGGTCCAGCAGCCGGCCGATCAGGTACAGGTTCTCCCAGCCCGGGAGCTTCTCGTCCACCGAGGCGTACTGGCCGGTGAGTCCGATGACCCGGCGCAGCTGGCGGGGCTGCCGTACGACGTCGTAGCCGGCCACGGTGGCCTGCCCGGCGTCGGGGGTGATGAGGGTGGACAGGATCCGTACGAGGGTGGTCTTGCCGGCGCCGTTCGGCCCGAGCACACCCATCACGGTGCCCTCGCGCACGTCCAGGTCGACCCCGTCCAGCGCCTTGGTCTCGCCGTAGTGCTTGACCAGTCCCCGTACGGTCACGGCGGAGCGTCCGCCGACGGGGTTGTCGTCGATGCGTGTCATGCCGACGACAGTGCCAGGGCCCACCGACAAACCACCGACAGCCGGCCGACATCCGCCGACGGACGGCCGACACCACCGACACATCCCCGATAAGCACCGCAACCATCGATTGAGGAACCACGACGGCGAGCAACCACGTCCGCGAGAGCGGCGCCGGCTCAGGCGCAAAGGGGGCAGCCCGCCGACGGGGGACGATCGGCGGGCTGCCCGGTGGTGCCGCGATGGCCTAGTGGACGGAGTGTTCCTCCAGCGGGAAGTTCCCGCCGACGACGTCCTCCGCGAACGCCTTCGCCGCGTTGCCCATGACCTCACGCAGATTCGCGTACTTCTTGACGAACTTCGGGACCCGGCCGGAGGTCAGCCCCAGCATGTCCGTCCAGACCAGGACCTGCGCGTCCGTCTCCGGGCCCGCGCCGATACCGATCGTCGGGATGTGCAGCACCCGCGTCACCTCGGCCGCCAGCTCCGCCGGAACCAGCTCCAGCACCACCGCGAACGCCCCCGCGTCCTGCACGGCCTTGGCGTCGCGCAGCAGCTGCTGCGCCGCCTCCTCGCCGCGCCCCTGCACGCGGTAGCCCATCGCGTTGACGGACTGCGGGGTCAGCCCGATGTGGGCCACGACCGGGATGCCGGACTCCACCAGCAGACGGATCTGCTCGTGCGACCGCTCGCCGCCCTCCAGCTTGACCGCGCCGACCCCGGCGTCCTTCACCAGCCGGGTCGCCGAGCGCAGCGCCTGCACCGGGCCCTCCTGGTAGGAGCCGAAGGGCAGGTCGCCGACGATCAGGGAGCGGGTGGTGCCGCGTACGACGGCCGCCGACAGCATGGTCATCTCGTCGAGGGTGACGGGGACGGTGGTGTCGTACCCGAGGTGGCAGTTGCCCGCCGAGTCGCCGACCAGGATGACCGGGATCCCGGCCTCGTCGAAGACGGACGCGGTCATCGCGTCGTAGGCGGTGAGCATGGGCCACTTCTCGCCCCGCTCCTTGGCGAGGGCGATGTCGCGGACGGTGATGCGGCGGGTGCCCTTCCCCCCGTACAGCGCCTTGCTGCCGTCGGAAGGCTTGTTCTGGGCAGCCGAAAGCTGCGTCATGGCAACGGCTCCTTCAGTCATCTCGAGGCGCCCTGACGGCGTCCCCGGATCGACTCCATGGTGGCACCTCGTGCCATTCGGGGCCAGAGGTACCCCCCTGTGAGTCGAGCCGCGTAAGGCCTTGGTAAAGAAATAAGATACGAGACGGTTCCGTATCGAAATGATCGTAGGCTCGAACACATGACAAGTCCCGTCCCTGCCTCCCGAATACCGGAAGCGGTGCACCGGCGCCGCTGGGCGATCCTCGGCGTGCTCATGCTCAGCCTGCTGATCGTGGTGCTCGACAACTCGATCCTGAACGTCGCCATCAAGACCATCGCCACCCCGGCACCCACCGGCCTCGGCGCCACGCAGAGCGAGATCGAGTGGGCGATCAACGCCTACACCCTCGTCTTCGCCGGCCTGCTGTTCACCGCCGGACTCGTCGGCGACCGGCTCGGCCGCAAGAAGGTACTGCTCGGCGGCATCCTCGTGTTCGGCATCGGCTCCGCGCTCGCCGCCGAGTCCGGCTCGCCCGGCCAGCTGATCGCCTACCGCGCGCTGATGGCCCTCGGTGCCGCCTTCGTCATGCCCTCCACCCTCGCCGTCCTCATGAACGTCTTCGAGCGCGAGGAGCAGCCCAAGGCCATCGGCATCTGGGCCGGCGGCGTCGGCCTCGCCATCGCCATCGGCCCGATCACCGGCGGCGCGCTCCTCGACCACTTCTGGTGGGGCTCGGTCTTCCTCATCAACGTGCCCATCGTGATCGTCGCGCTCGTCCTGATGACCTGGCTGGTGCCCGACTCCCGCGACCCCCGGCCCGGACGCCTCGACCCCATCGGCGTGGTCCTGTCCGTCGTCGGCCTCGTGCTGCTCGTCTACGGCATCATCAAGGGCGGCGAACTGGCCGACTTCACCGACACCAAGGTGCTGGCCACCATCGCCGCCGGACTCGTCGTCCTGACCGCCTTCGTCGTCTTCGAGAAGCGCAGCGACCACCCGTCGCTGGACGTCACCTACTTCCGCAACAAGGTCTTCTCGGCCGCCATGAGCGCCATCGCGCTGGTCTTCTTCGCGCTGATGGGCGTCACGTTCTTCGGCGTCTTCTACACCCAGAGCGTGCGCGGCTACTCCCCGCTGGAGTCGGGCGTGCTGATGCTGCCCCTCGCCGCCGCCCAGCTGATCTTCGCGCCCCGCGCCCGCCTGCTGGTCGACCGGTTCGGCAACAAGGCCACCACCACCGGCGGTCTGGTGCTGATCGCGGCGACGCTGGCCGCGTTCGCCACGTTCGAGGCCGACACGCCGATCTGGCTGCTGGAGGTCGTCTTCTTCCTCATGGGCACCGGCATGGCGCACATCATGACGCCGACCTCGGTCGTCATCATGCAGGCCCTGCCCCGCGAGAAGGCCGGCTCCGCCTCGGCGCTCAGCAACACCTTCCGCCAGGTCGGCGGCGCCCTCGGCATCGCCGTCCTCGGCTCGGTGCTCGCCACCTCGTACCGCAACGGCATCGAGGACAAGCTCGGCCTGCTGCCGCCCGGCCTGCGCGACGCCGCCGGCGAGTCCATCGAGGCCACCCTCGGCGTCGCCGAGAAGCTCGGCCCGCAGGGCAAGTCCCTCGTCACCCCCGCCAACGACGCGTTCCTGCACGCCATGCACGTCACCGCCCTGTGCGGCACGGGCGTCGCGCTGATCGGCGCCGTGGTGACCTTCCTGTTCCTGCCGGGCAAGCCGCCGGCCGGTCAGCGGCAGGACAACGAACCGGAGTTGGTCGCCGCCGGGGAGTGAGCTCCGCGCGCGGTTCCACGGGGGAAGGAGGCGGCTGCGGGACAATCTCCGCAGCACAGTGAGAGGACGGATCGTCGTGAGCCTTGCCGAGAGCCGGCCGCGCCCGGACGGACCCGCGCGGGGCCGGCCGCGCAGCGAAGCGGTGGAACGCGCCATCCTGGAAGGCGTGATGAAGCTCCTGGAGGAGGGCGTGCCCCTCGCCGAGCTGTCCATCGAGCGGGTCGCCCGCACCGCCGGGGTCGGCAAGGCCACCATCTACCGCCGCTGGAGCGGCAAGGAGGAACTGTTCGTCGACGTCGTACGCGCCGCCGAACCCCCCGACCCCGAGCTGCCCGGCACCTCCCTGCGCGACGACCTCGTCGTGCTGCTGGAGTCCCTGCGCCGGCGTGGCCTCGTCAGCCGCTCCTCGGCGATCCTGCACAACGTGTACGCGCAGATGAAGAGCAGCCCGCGGATCTGGGCGGCGTACCACGCCAGCGTCATAGCGCCCCGCCGCGACCTGGCCCTGGAGCTGCTGCGCCGCGCGCAGGCGAACGGCGAGATCCGGGCGGACATCGACCTGGACCTGGCCAACGACATGTTCGTCGGCCCCATGCTCGTCCGTTCCGTCATGCGCCCCGACGCCGATCTGCCCGAGGGCCTGGCGGAGCAGATCGTCGACGCGGTCCTGGAGGGCCTACGCCCCGTCAGGTCCACAGTGTCGTAGCACCCGTGTGCGCGTTTCGTCACAGACCCCCCGCATCCCGGGCAGGACCGGAACTCGTGGCCCCGGCCCGTTCGTCCTCGTCTTCCGTACGGCCGTCATGGGACGGCGGAA
This sequence comes from Streptomyces sp. NPDC052721, assembly GCF_040678315.1. Lineage (NCBI taxonomy): Bacteria > Bacillati > Actinomycetota > Actinomycetes > Kitasatosporales > Streptomycetaceae > Streptomyces > Streptomyces sp. NPDC052721. The sequence continues at coordinate 32,421 of NZ_JBFATL010000019.1, forward strand.
CGGAACCGATCATCCCCTAGGGTCGGAAGAGCACGGGGGCGAACGGTGTGCACGGCAGGCAGTGAGGCAGACGGTATGGCGCAGCAGGCGTACATGACGGAGACGGTGGGCGACGGCTCGGGGCCCGAGCGGCCGGGATCCCGGCTCCGGCGCCTGACGCACCGCCTGTTCGCCGGGTGGCGGAACGATCCGCGTGTCTGGCGGCGCGGCGCCGTCCTCGCCGTACTGGCCCTGCTGCTCGCCCTGGTGATGCTGCTGCACGCGCACATCCCCAACGCGGTGGGCAACCTCGGCTCGCTCACCGAGACGTTTCTGCCCTGGCTGGGCCTGGCCGTCCCGGTCCTGCTCGTCCTCGCCCTGATCCGCCGGTCGGCGACCGCGCTGATCGCGATCCTGCTCCCGGCGACCGTCTGGCTGAACCTCTTCGGCGGGCTGCTGTCCGACAAGTCGGGCGGTGGCGGCGACCTCATGGTGGCCACCCACAACGTCAACGCCGGCAACCCCGACCCGGCCGCCACCGCCACCGACGTGGCCGCGTCCGGCGCCGACGTCCTGGCCCTGGAGGAGCTGCCCGCCTCCGCCGTACCCGTCTACGAGAAGGCGCTGGCGTCGACGTACCAGCACCACGCGGTCGTCGGCACGGTCGGGCTGTGGAGCAAGTACCCGATGACCGGCGTCCACGCCGTCGACATCAAGCTCGGCTGGACGCGGGCGATGCGCGCCACCGTGGCGACGCCCAAGGGCCCGGTCGCGGTCTACGTCGCCCACCTGCCCTCGGTGCGGGTGAAGATGGAGGCCGGGTTCACCGCCCGGCAGCGGGACAAGAGCGCCGACGCGCTCGGCGAGGCCATCGCCGCCGAGCCCCTGAAGCAGGTCGTGCTGCTCGGCGACCTGAACGGCACCATGAACGACCGCGCGCTCAACGCCGTCACCTCCCAGATGCGCTCCACGCAGGGCGCGGCGGGCAGCGGCTTCGGCTTCAGCTGGCCGGCGTCGTTCCCGATGGCCCGCATCGACCAGATCATGGTCAAGGGCGTGGAGCCGGAGAGCAGCTGGACGCTGCCGCGCACGAACAGCGATCACCTGCCCGTAGCGGCCCGTGTGAAGCTCGACACAGGCTCTTAACCTGCCGGAATACTGGACCTGAGAGAGTTTGTTCCGTCCAGGAACATACTGCGAGACTCGAACCTGTACGGCACTCCGCTCTCTGAAAGGTCCCTCATGCCCCTGGCCCTGCTCGCCCTCGCCGTGGGCGCCTTCGGCATCGGTACGACCGAGTTCGTGATGATGGGCCTCCTGCCCGACGTCGCGGACGACCTGCACATCTCGATCCCCACCGCCGGGCACCTGGTCTCGGCGTACGCACTGGGCGTCGTCATCGGCGCCCCGCTGCTCGCCGCGCTGACCGCGCGGATGTCCCGCCGCACCGTCCTGATCTCCCTCATGGCCCTGTTCGTCGCGGGCAACGCCCTGTCGGCGTTCGCCCCCGGCAACGGTTCCCTGCTGGCCGCCCGCTTCCTCAGCGGCCTGCCGCACGGCGCCTTCTTCGGCGTGGGCGCGGTCGTCGCCACGGCGATGGTCCCACCGGAGCGCAAGGCCCGTTCGGTGTCCCTGATGTTCCTCGGCCTGACCGTCGCCAACATCGCGGGCGTCCCCGTCGCCACCCTAATGGGCCAGCACCTGGGCTGGCGGGCGACCTTCCTCGGAGTGAGCGTGATCGGCATCGCGGCGATCGCCTCCCTGGCACTCCTGATCCCCCACGACCGGAACCACGCGGCCACGTCGACGGGCCTGCGCGGCGAACTCGCGGCCCTGAGGTCGGTGCCGGTCTGGCTGGCCCTCGGTACGACCGTGGCGGGCTTCGGCGCGCTCTTCGCGGCCTACAGCTACGTCACCCCCATGCTGACCGACGCGGCGGGCTACGCCGACACCAGCGTGACCCTGCTCCTGGCCCTCTTCGGCGTCGGCGCCACGGCGGGCAACCTGCTGGGCGGCCGGCTCGCCGACCACTCGCTGCGCGGCACGCTCTTCGGCGGCCTGGCGTCCCTGGGCGCGGTGCTCCTGCTCTTCCCCCTGCTGATGCGGGCGGAGTGGAGCGCGGCCCTGGCGGTGACCCTGCTGGGCATGGCGGCGTTCATCACCGGCTCCCCGCTCCAGCTGATGGTGATGGAGAAGGCGTCGGCGGCCCCCTCCCTCGCCTCCTCGGCCAACCAGGCGGCGTTCAACCTGGCCAACGCGGGCGGCGCCTGGATCGGCGGCCTGGCCCTGGCGGCCGGCTTCGGTACGACGTCCCCGGCACTCGCGGGAGCGGCCCTGGCCGTCCTGGGCCTGGGCGTGGCGAGCGTGGCGTACGCGGTGGACCGCCGCCGGGAGACTCCGTCGGCGGGCCGGGTGATCACGAGCCACGTGCCGGACGTGGAGGGCTCGGGGGCGCTGCACCGCTGAACCCCACGGAACTCCCCGGCGTGGCGCGCAGACCTCAAGCGTCTCGGCGAGGTCGAGGAGGGCACCCCCGTACGGCTTGCTTCACCTGCCCCAGCTGCCAAGGCACCCGTTGGTCCGCTCGCTTCCCGGCCAGTGTCGGGCTTCCGCGAGGTGAGTCAAGGGCGCTGCGCGTCGCCTTCGGCGATGGCCCTCCGGGCCACCCTTGACACACCTCACTCCAGCCCGGGGAAGAAGCGAGCGAGCGGCCCGAAACAGCAGTGGCCCACCCCGGCACCGGTCCCTCAGCCCAATACCGTGCGAACCGTCGGGAGGGTTGCGCGCTCGCGCCTCGCCTGCACGCCGGGTGGGCTTAGCGGCGAGCGGTGGGTGGGGGTGGGGGCGCGGTCGCGTCGCGCTTGCACGCCGGGTCGGCTCGACGGCTCTCCCCCGGGGCACGGGAGGCGTGGGAGGGGCACAGTCGCGGGGAGGCTGGGGCCCACTGACCACCGCAGGGCCGTGATTGGCGTACTTGGGCCAAAGGGCGCAGCCGTGGTGCAAGTCAGCGGAGCGGCTAGGCGACAGGAGTGGCCCAAATCCGCCAATCACTGGCTTCCGCGTGGCCTGAGGGGCTGAGGGGCCGCAAGTAGCCAACCCCTCCGGCGTCCATGTGAGAGGGGATCGCGCCCCGCCCTCTCGCCGTTCGCCGCCGAACTCACCCGGCGTCCATGTGAGGTGCCGGGGCGCACCACCCACTGGCCGTTCGCCGCCGAACTCACCCGGCGTGCTGGCGAGGCGCGGTCGCGTGCCCTTTCCGACGGTGTGGACGTAGCTGGCGTCAGGGCCCGGTGCCGGTGTGGGGCCACTTTCCTCCGGCTGCCCGCTCGCTTCTTCCCCGGGCTGGAGTGAGGTGTGTCAAGGGTGGCCCGGAGGGCCATCGCCGAAGGCGACGCGCAGCGCCCTTGACTCACCTCGCGGAAGCCCGACACTGGCCAAGAAGCGGGCGGCCCTACGCCCACTTCTCCGCATCCGCTCACATCAGTTCCCCGTAGTGCCCCGCTTTCCCCGGCCTCAGTTCCTCAGCTCGCACCACACCGTCTTCCGGTCCGGCCCCTGTTCCACGCCCCACCGCTCGGCCAGCGCGTCCACGAGAGCCAACCCCCGCCCCGACTCCGCCGTTTCCGTGGCGGACAGCAGGACAGGCCACGCGCGCGGATCGGGATCGGTCACCTCGATGCGGGTACGGCCCCGCACCGCCGTACCCGCGACCCGAACGGTCACCGGTGTTCCCTCACCGAGGTGGTCGATGACGTTCGTCAGCAGCTCCGTCGCGCACAGGCGGACGTCGAAGCCGTGCCCCCGGAGGTGGTGGCGCAGTTCCGGTGCGGCCTTCGGCGTGGCCAGCAGGTGCAGTTCCAGCAACGTCGTCACTCCGCCGCCGCCTTCCTCAGCGCGGCGGCGAGGGCCCGTGCCGTAGCCGTGTTGCAGTTCCCGAGCGTGACGAGTCCGGCGGGCGGGGCGTACGTACCCGCGAAGCTCGGCAGGTCGACGCGGAGGGAGGGGAGCGTGATGCCGTGCAGGGCGAGCGCGGCACGGAGGTCCTCGACGCAGAGGGTGACGTCGTAGGCGGTGGGGGAGCGGTCGGACATGAGAGGCGGCAACCTTCTGTGCTGTGTGTGACGAACGCCTCACAGGCTGTCGCCGATCTCGCTACCGTGGAAGAGGTTTCGCGTTCGCGACCAGGGCAGCGGAGGAGAGTGAGCGGTGGCTCGGGGCAAGGACATTGACGGCTCGATGAGCGTCCCGACCTTCTACGGCAAGGAGTTGCGGTGGAAGCGGGAGGCGGCCGGCCTGTCGTTGGAGGCTTTCCTTGAGGGCAGCTTCTACGGCAAGACCTACCTCAGCGACATCGAGCACGGGGAGCGACGGATGCCGCTCGACCTTGCCCGGCATGCGGATCGAGTTCTCAACACCGACGGCTTCTTCGAGCGCCGTTGCGAGGATGTGCGGAGGGCGAGGAGGGCTGGGCACGCCGAGTACTTCGAAAAGGTCCTTGAGGCGGAGAAGCGTGCTACGACCATTGAGGCATGGTGTCCGATGCTCTTCCCCGGGCTGCTGCAAACTCCAGCCTATGCGCGGGCCGTCATCCTGGCAGGTCTCCCGCTGTCTCTCGACGCCGAGGTGGAAGAGAAGGTCAGTGCCCGAATGGCGCGTGCCGACCTCTTCGAGTCGGACCACCGCACTCCGGAGTACTGGGTGATCCTGCATGAGTCGCTGATCACCGAACCGCTCCTGGACGCCGAGGACATGACCACACAGCTGGACCGCATCGCAAAGTTAGCGGACCGACGCCGGATCACTCCGCAGATCGTTCCGCGGAAGCAGAAGGCGTACCCCCTGATGGCCGCCTCCATCATGACCATGACGTTTCCGGATGCGCCGCCGCTGGTGTACACCGAGGCGTCCTACAGCGGAGGCACCATCGATGATCCGGCCCTCGTGGAGCAGTACCGCAAGGCATACGATCGGCTCAGGGCCGTCGCGCTGTCACCAGACACGTCCCTCGCCATGATCAAGGCAGCGGCAGAGGATTATCGAAATGGCAAGCAACCGGATCGACTTGAGTGACGCTCTCTGGTTCAAGAGTAGCTACAGCAACGAAAGCGGCGGCGACTGCGTCGAAGTCGCGGACGGCATCCCCGGCACCATCCCCGTCCGAGACTCCAAAACCCCCCACGGCCCCACCCTCCTCCTCCCCCCCACCGCCTGGACCCCCTTCATCACCGCGCTCAAGTCCGAGTGACCAGGAATGCGAACGGGGCGTGAGGTGCCCGGCACCCCACGCCCCGTCAGCGCTACAGCGAGCCCGGCGCCTTACGGCTGCCGGAACGACTGCACGTACCCGCCGGCCGGCGAGCCGACCCCCGTCACGTCGTCGTAGCCCTTCACCGCGGTCAGCGAGCTGTCCTTGCCCAGGCTGCGCACCGAGGTCAGCAAGCCACCGGCCGCGTCGTACCCGTTCGCGAAGTCGACGCGGGCGACCGCCAGCCCCGACCCCGTGGGGTTGTCCGTGACGTCGTGGAAGACGCCCTTCTTGCCGTACTTGGCGTAGATCGCCGGGTTGGCGAAGCCGAGGGGCTTGCCGCCGCGGGCCTCCTGGGCCAGGGCCTGGACCGCGGCGATGACCGGCGCGGCCAGCGAGGTGCCGCCGATGCGGTACTCGCTGTACTGCTCCGTGCCGTCCGGGAAGGTCTGGGTCTGGCCGACGAGGAAGCCGGTGTTCGGGTCGGCGATGGCCGCGATGTCCGGGACGACGCGGTTGCCGGAGGCGTTGTTGGCCTTGGCGAGCGACTCCGGCACGACACCCTTCTGGTAGTACGGCGCGGCGACCGTCTTGCTGGTGCCGCCGCCCGCGCCCGAGGTGAACGCGCCGGGGAAGCCGACCCAGCTCTTGCCGTCGGCCGACAGGGAGGCCTTCTCGGTGCCCCAGCCGGTCTCCCAGAGGTACTTGTCGCCCTTGCCGACGGCCAGCGAGGTGCCGCCGACCGCGGTCACCCAGGCGGAGTTGGCCGGGGTGTCGACCTGCTTCACACCGGTGTTGGCGACCTGGTCGCCGTCGTCGCCGGAGGAGAAGTAGAAGCCGATGCCCTGCACCGCGCCCAGCTGGAAGACCTGGTCGTAGGCGGCGGCGAGGTCCGGCGTCTGGTTGGCCTCGACGTCGCCCCAGGAGTTGGAGACGATGTCGGCCAGGTGGTTGTCGACGATCTTGCTGAGGGAGTCCAGCAGGTCGTCGTCGTAGCAGGAGGACGCGCCGACGTAGGTGACGTCGGCGTTCGGCGCGACCGCGTGGACGGCTTCGACGTCCAGGGTCTCCTCGCCGTACCAGCCGGCGGCCCCGCACTCCTCGGTCTTCGTGTAGTTCTTCGGCAGCACCTGGTGCAGCTGGCCGGTCTTCCAGGCCGTGTCACCGTTCTTCAGCGCGTACGTGCCGGCGTCGTAGGCGATCGTCGGGGAGGCGTACGCGTCCGTGATCGCGATGCGGACTCCGTGGCCGGTGTACGTGCCCGCGCCGTACGCGGCGCGCAGCTGCTTGCCGGTGTAGCCCTTGACGGCGTACGGGATCTTCTGGCCGTAGGCGTCCGGGAGCGTCGTCGCGACGTTCGAGCCGTAGTACGAGGAGAAGGGGCCCGCGTTCTTGAACACCGCGTCCGGGGGCGGCAGCTGGTCGTCGTGGTTCGCCTTGTGCGGGGCGGTGTCCAGGCCGGTGACGGTGAGGACCGCGCCCTTCAGGGCGGCCGGGGCGGAGGCTGTCCGCGCCGGGGCGCGGTAGGTCTTGGTGCCCTTGGCGTAGTTGTGCAGCTGGGTGCCGAACGCCTTCTCGGCGGCGGCCACGTCACCGGAGACGGCGACGTAGTGCGGGGTGACCGCGGTGACCGTCAGACCGGCCGACTTCAGCCAGGACGTGACGGCGGCCACCTGGGCCTTGGTGGCCCCGAAGCGGGCCTGCGCCTTCTTGGCGCTGAGGTATTTGCCGTACAGCGGCGAGCTGGGGTCGGACACCGCCTTGGCGTAGGCGGCGAGTCCGGCCGCGTCCCGGCCCGCCAGGTAGACGCGGGCCTTGACCTGGGCTTTGTCCGAGGTCGCGCCCTTGTCCGCCTTGGCCGTGGCCCAGAGCGGCTTGGTGCCCTTCAGTACGTCACGAGCGGGGCTGTCCGCGGCGTGTGCCGCGGGTATGCCCAGCGCCAGCGCACCGGCGATCATGGGCAGTGTCGCTGCCATGCTCACGCCGGCGCGCACGGTGGCGCGGTTGGATCTCATAGAACCCCCTGCGATGCGGTTCGCATGCATGTAGTGGTCGGAACCTCGCGGCTCCGCGCGCCGGCCCGCGGCGGTGTCGGCCGACGAGTGGATCACACGATCGGGGCCACTCTTGCGATGAACCGTTCATGTCAGGGGAACGTAAAAGTCAAGAGAAGTTCAAGTAACCGCCTCGTAGGGCGATTTGATGCTTTCGTCCTTACGGCGGTGTTACGAACGGGCTTGCGCGCCCCGTTCCTTGAGCATTCCGGCCATCAGTTCGATCTCCGACTGCTGCGCGTCGACCATGCCCTGCGCGAGCCGCTTCTCCACGCCGACCGTGCACGTGGCGGCACAGCCCTCGGCCATGTGGATGCCGCCCTTGTGATGGTCCGTCATCAGCTGGAGGTAGAGGACCTCGGCCTGCTTGCCGCTGAGCGACCGGAGCTTCTTCAGCTCGGTGTTCGTGGCCATCCCCGGCATCAGCGCGCCGTCCTTGCCGGAGGCCATGCCGCCCATGCCCATCCAGGTCATCGGCGGGTCGGCCGACACCTTGGGCAGCTCCCACAGGTCCAGCCAGCCCAGCAGCATCCCGCGCTGGTTGGCCTGCGTCTGCGCGATGTCGTAGGCGAGCCGCCGTACCTCCTCGTCCTTCGTGCGGTCGCGCACGATGTACGACATCTCGACGGCCTGCTGGTGGTGGACGGCCATGTCCCGGGCGAACCCGGCGTCGGCCGACTCCGCGCTCGGCGTCTCCGGATCCGGTCCGCCGGTCTCCTCGGCGACCGCGTAGGTGATCGCACCGGCCGCGACGAGCACCGCCGCCGCGGCCCCGGCGATCCAGCCGACGTGCTGCCGCCTCACTTCATGACCCCGCCGGTGCACGAGGCGCCCGGCTCGGGCGTCTGCTTCCCCTGCACGTACGTGGCGAAGAACTTGTCCACTTCCGGATCCTTCGCGCTCTTCACCGCCACCTGGTGGCCCCAGGCCGACAGGATCAGCGGGGCGTCCTGGTTCTCGTACGGGCTCATCAGCGAGTAAGGCGTCTTCTTCACCTTCGCCGCGAGCGCGTCGACGTCGGCCTTGTCCGCCTTGTCGGTGTACGTCACCCAGACCGCGCCGTGCTCCAGCGAGTGCACGGCGTTCTCGTCCGGCACCGCCTTGGTGTAGACGTCGCCGTTGCAGTTCAGCCAGACCGGGTTGTGGTTGCCGCCGACCGGCGGGTGCATCGGGTACGACACCTTGGTCGTCACGTGCGTCCGGGACAGCTTGCCCGACCAGGTCTTCACCCCGTCCTCGCCGGTGGTGAACTTCCCGGAGTCCCCGGAGCCCTTGGGGTCACCGCTCGGCGTCGCCTGGTCCTTGCCGGAGTCGCCCTGCGACTTCACCAGGACCACACCGCCCACGACGAGACCGACGACGACCACCGCGCTGGCGGCGACGGTGAGCACCCGGTTGCGGCGCTCGCGGGCACGCTCGGCCCGTCGCATCTCCTCTATGCGCGCCTTGCGCGCCGCGGTGCTGCTGTTCTTGCCGGAACCCATGAGGCGTGTCCTTGTGGAGAAGGGGACGTGGACGGTGGGGCCCGCTGATCGTAATGCGCGGGGGCCGCCCTTCCGTAGGGGAGGGCACACAACCCGATAATTTGAAGACGGGATGCGCATTACCTACGCTCGCGGTATGCGGCTGCTGCGCTCCACCGACCTCGCCCTGCGCGTCCTGATGCGACTCGCGGTGGTCGCCGACGCCACGCCCACGACCCGCCAGGTCGCCGCCGACATGGAGGTGCCCTACACGCACGCCGCGAAGGTCGTCGCCGAACTCCAGCGCCTGGGCCTGGTCGACGCCCGGCGCGGGCGGGGCGGGGGACTGGCGCTCACGGAGCGGGGCCGTACGGCGTCGGTGGGCGCGGTCGTGCGGACCTTCGAGGGCGACGGCGACGTGGTCGACTGCGAGGGGAGCCAGGGGACGCCGGCCTGCCCCCTGCGCTCCGGCTGCCGCCTGCGGGGCGCTCTGCGCGGGGCTCAGGAGGCGTTCTTCGCCGCGCTGGACTCCGTCACGATCGGTGACATCGTCGCTGAGCCGACGGGGCCTTTGCTGCTCGGGATCTCCCGGGGGCCGGGGTCGGGCTGAGCGCATGACGAAGTGCCACGAGGGGCCGCCTGGCGTGTGCGGCGCCGTCGTGGCACTTCGGACGCGGTCCCGTGCCCCTTAGGGGGCGCTGACGCTCAGCCCTGGGCCAGCCACAGGTCCGGGCCGAAGACCTCGTAGTGGATGTCGGCCGGGGACACGCCCTTCTCGATCAGCTGGGTGCGGATCGCGCGCATGAAGGGCAGGGGGCCGCACAGGTACGCGCGCGTGCCGGGGTGTACGGCGATGTCGGTCAGGTCGACCCGGCCGGTCCGGGTGTCCGGCTCGGCGTCGCGCTCGTAGAAGAAGTGCGCGCAGGCGTCGGGCAGCTTCGCCGCGTACGCCGTGTGGTCGGTGCGCAGGGCGTGGTCGGCGGGGGAGCGGTCGCCGTGGACGACGGTGACCGGGGCGCGGTGGCCGCCGCCCGCGAGGTCGGCCAGCATCGCGATCATCGGGGTCACGCCGATGCCCGCCGAGGCGAGCAGCAGGGGCGTGTCCGTGTCGCCGGCCAGGACGAGGTCGCCGTACGGCTCGGACAGTTCCAGGGCGTCGCCGGGCCGCACGCGCGCGTGGAGGTGGTTCGAGACCTCGCCGTCGGGCGTCGCGTCGCCCCGCACGCGCTTGACGCTGATCTGGCGCACCGCCTCGCCCGGCGCCCCGGTCAGGCTGTACTGCCGTATCTGCCGGGCGCCGTCGGGCAGGGTGACGCCGACGGAGACGTACTGCCCGGCGCGGAAGCCGGGCACCGGGCCGCCGTCGGCCGGACGCAGCCGGAAGGTGACGACGTCCGGGGTCTCCTCGATCCGCTCGACGACCTCCCAGGCGCGCAGGCCGGGGCCGCCGCTCTCCTCGTACAGCCGCTTCTCGATCGCGATGAGGGCGTTCGCCATGAGCCAGTACACCTCGTCCCAGGCGGCGGCCACCTCGGGGGTGACGGCCTCGCCGAGGACCTCGGCGATGGCGGCGAAGAGGTGCTCGTGGACGACGTCGTACTGCGCGGGGGCCACGCCCAGGGAGGCGTGCTTGTGCGCGATGCGGGCGAGCATCGCGTCGGGTCGCTGGTCGGGGTGGTCCAGCAGGTGCGTGGCGAAGGCGGCGATCGAACCGGCGAGGGCCTGCTTCTGGGCGCCGGAGGCCTGGTTGCCGCGGTTGAAGAGGTTGCGCAGCAGGTCGGGGTGGGCGTCGAAGAGGCGGGCGTAGAAGCGCTCGGTGATCTCGCCGATCGCCGCGCCGACGGCGGGCAGGGTGGCGCGGACGGTGGCTGCGGACTGCTCGGTCAGCATCGGGGCTCCTCGGAGAACTCGGCTGGCCGCCACGCTATGAAAACTTGCATCTGAGATGCAAATTTAACGGGCGTGGTGTCGGTCACGAGGGAAACGGACCGGCCATTACGGATGTAGCTCCGAGCAGGCAAGATGGGGCGAGAGCGCAGTACACCTGCCGTACGAGAGGCGTTCAGGGCGAGGACGCTCGGGCGATCAAGGTCCGCAACGCGCGTGAAATGGTGTTGTGGTGGGATGCTCAGGTGCCCGACCGCCTCCCGTGATACGGGGGACAGGCGGCCTGACCAGCAAGGATGGGGAAGCGGAAGATGGACAAGCAGCAGGAGTTCGTGCTCCGGACCTTGGAGGAGCGCGACATCCGGTTCGTACGCCTGTGGTTCACGGACGTGCTGGGCTTCCTCAAGTCCGTCGCCGTGGCCCCCGCCGAACTGGAACAGGCCTTCGACGAGGGCATCGGCTTCGACGGCTCCGCCATCGAGGGCTTCGCCCGGGTCTACGAGTCCGACATGATCGCCAAGCCGGACCCGTCCACCTTCCAGGTCCTGCCGTGGCGCGCGGAGACCCCCGGCACGGCCCGCATGTTCTGCGACATCCTCATGCCGGACGGCTCACCGTCCTTCGCCGACCCGCGGTACGTCCTCAAGCGCGCCCTCGCCCGTACCTCCGACCTGGGCTTCACCTTCTACACCCACCCGGAGATCGAGTTCTTCCTGCTGAAGGACCGCCCGCTGGACGGCTCCCGCCCGACCCCCGCCGACAACTCGGGGTACTTCGACCACACCCCCACCAACGTGGGCATGGACTTCCGCCGCCAGGCGATCACCATGCTGGAGTCGATGGGCATCTCGGTCGAGTTCTCCCACCACGAGGGCGCGCCGGGCCAGCAGGAGATCGACCTGCGGTACGCCGACGCCCTCTCCACGGCCGACAACATCATGACGTTCCGGCTGGTCATGAAGCAGGTGGCGCTGGAGCAGGGCGTGCAGGCGACGTTCATGCCGAAGCCTTTCTCCGAGCACCCCGGCTCCGGCATGCACACCCACCTTTCCCTCTTCGAGGGTGACCGGAACGCCTTCTACGAGTCCGGCGCGGAGTACCAGCTCTCCAAGGTCGGCCGCTCCTTCATCGCGGGCCTGCTGCGGCACGCGGCGGAGATCTCCGCGGTCACCAACCAGTGGGTGAACTCCTACAAGCGCATCTGGGGCGGCTCCGAGCGCACCGCCGGCGCCGGCGGCGAGGCCCCCTCCTACATCTGCTGGGGCCACAACAACCGCAGCGCCCTGGTCCGTGTCCCGATGTACAAGCCCGGCAAGACCGGCTCCGCGCGCGTCGAGGTCCGCTCCCTCGACTCCGGCGCCAACCCGTACCTGGCCTACGCCGTCCTCCTCGCCGCCGGCCTGAAGGGCATCGAGGAGGGCTACGAGCTCCCGCCTGGCGCCGAGGACGACGTCTGGGCCCTGTCCAACGCCGAACGCCGCGCCATGGGCATCGAGCCCCTCCCGCAGAACCTCGGCGAGGCCCTGACCCTGATGGAGGGCAGCGACCTGGTCGCCGAAACCCTCGGCGAACACGTCTTCGACTTCTTCCTGCGCAACAAGCGGCAGGAGTGGGAGGAGTACCGGTCCGAGGTCACCGCGTTCGAGCTGCGGAAGAACCTGCCGGTGCTGTGAACGTGGGGGGCCGGCGGTCGTGGACCGTCGGCCCTCCAGGGCGCGGCCCTGGTGGACACCTGCTCCGTGCTCGACGCGGGCGCTCGTCCGCCGCGGCCACCTGGCAGAAGGAAACATGTAGTCCAAGGTGCGGCGCCTGACCGGGCCGGGCCAGCCGCAGGCGGCCAGGAGAGTGCCGGACCCGTGTCACTCCCGGCGCAGGCACTCGATCTCGTAGTCCCCGCTGTCCTCGTCGACCGTCACCCCGTGCGTCTCGCTGCGGAAGCCCGGGAAGTGGCGGTCGAAGGTTTCCAGGGCCGTGAGGTAGCGCAGGAGGGGGCCGTCGGGGGTGCCGGTGGATTCGCCCGGCATGAGGACCGGGATGCCGGGCGGGGTGACCGTCACCATCGCCGCCGCCACGCGGTGCGCCGCGTCGGCGACGCGGACGCGTTCCGTGCCGCCCCGCACCAGGCGCTGGTAGCAGTGCTGCGGCGGGTGGACCGGCTCCGGCAGCTGCTGGAACGCGGTGTCCAGCAGCTCCACCAGGCGCGCCGAGCGCAGCTGCTCGTGCATCTGCCGGCACAGCTCGCGCAGGGTCAGGCCCGAGTAGCGGCGAGGGTGCGCGGCGACCGCCGCCGGCAGGACCCGGTCGAGCGGGGCGTCGGCGTCGTACAGGGCCTTGAAGTCCATCAGGGCGTCCAGCAGCGTGCCCCACTTGCCCTTCGTGATGCCCATCGAGAACAGGATCAGCGTGGTGTAGCTGTCGGTCTTCTCGACCACGATGTTCCGGGTGGCCAGATAGGCGGTCAGGACGCGCGCCGGGATGCCCTCCTCGGCCATCTCCCCGGTCGCGGTGATGCCGGGGCAGGTCAGCGTGACCTTGACCGGGTCCAGCATGCAGTGGCCCTCGGTCAGCCCGGTAAAGCCGTGCCAGGCCGCGCCCGGCTCCAGCAGCCAGCAGGACTGCTCCGTGCGCAGCAGCTCGGGCGGGGCGTCCGCGAAGGGCAGCCGTTCGCCCGTCGCCGGGTCGGTGACCTCCTCCGGCTGCCAGACGCCGAAGAACCACGGCGGCCGGTCCCCGGCGCTCTCCACCCGCCGGCGCAGCCGGACCATCTCCTGACGGAAGCGGATCGCCTCCGTCACCGCCTCGTCCACCAGCCACTCGCCCTGCGGGCCGTCCATCATCGCCGTCGCCACGTCCAGCGAGGCGATCATCGGGTACAGGGGCGAGGTGGTGCCGTGCATCATCAGGGCCTCGTTGAACCGGTCGTGCTCCACCGGCGCCCGGGGCGCGGACCGTACGTGCACCATCGCCGACTGGGACAGCGCGGCCAGCAGCTTGTGCGTGGACTGGGTCGCGAAGACCGTCGGCCGGTCCGGGCCCGGGAAGGCGTCCGCGTCCACCGACATCCCGTACCGCCCCCGGTACAGCGGATGGAAGCGGGCGTACGCGAACCACGCCTCGTCGAAGTGCACCCGGGGCGTGCTGGCCGCGAGCGCCCACGCGGCCGGTACGGCGGCGTAACTGAGGCCGTCGTAGGTGGAGTTGGTGAACACCGCGTACTGCGGCTCACGCGACACGGCTCCCTCGGCCAGCGGGTGAGCGGCGATCCGGGCCGCGATCGATTCCGCCGCCAGCTCGGCCGGGGGCAGCGGCCCGGCGAGGCCGTAGCCGTTGCGCGTGGGCACCAGGTAGACGGGCCGGGCCCCGGAGACCACCAGGCCGTGCAGCACCGACTTGTGGCAGTTGCGGTCCACCAGCGCCAGTTCGTCACGGGTGACGCTGAAGTGGCCCACCAGGCGGTTGCAGGTGGAGTCGCCGTGCAGCACGAAGTAGGTGAGGTCGGAGCCGAAGACGCGGGCCGCGTTGCGCTCCGCCTCCCCGATCGGGCCGGTGTGCTCGAACAGCGAGCCCAGCTCCTCCACCGAGATCGACAGGTCGGAGCGGAGCAGCCGCTCGCCGAAGTAGTCGTGGAAGGCGCGCCCCGCGGGCGACTTGAGGAAGGCGACGCCACCGGAGTGGGCCGGGGTGTGCCAGGAGTACTCGTGGGCGTCGTCGAAGCGCCGCAGCGCCCGGAAGAACGGCGGCAGCACGTCCTCCCGGTAGGCGCGGGCCGCGCTGGTGATCCGGCCCGCGATGAACCCCGGGGTGTCCTCCAGCGGCCACACATAACCGACGACCGTCTCCGACACCCACAGCGGCAGCTCCCGCACCCCCTCCTCCGCCATGACCAGGAACACCGGCAGATCCCGGAACCGCCGCCCGATCCGGCGCAGTACGGCGGCCCCGCCCGGCGCCCCGTCGAGGGTGCCGTCCGCCGGGGCGAGCGCGGCGCCGGGGCCGTCACCTCGCCGCCGCACGGCGTCCCCGGGAAGGTCCCAGGCGACCACGGCCGCCGCGAGACCCGCCTCGGTCCGCAGCACCGCCTCGGCGTCCTCGGCGCTGACCGCCCAGCGCACCTCGAAGCCGTCCGCCTCCACGGCGTCCCGGATCTTCCGCAACTGCTCGGCTCCGGCGCCCTCGGCGCGTGCATGCTGCGGTACCGCGACCAGGATCCTGCTGTCGGCCATCCCGTGCCCTCGCCCCCGGCGGCCACCCGGCCACCACGCCGGAAAGTCTCGGGCGCGACCGGACACGACGACGGCGGCCTCGTACGGCAAACCACCCTGACGACGGAAAACCCGGGCTGCCGCGTTGACCCCCGGCGGGGCTATCCGAGGTACGCCGGTGACACCGCCGCCGAGCTGATCCGGTGGGCCCGTCATGCTCACGCCGACATGCCCGTGGCCCGCGCCGGCCAACCCCACGGGTGAAGACCCGGTGAACGCCGGGTACTCACGCCCGCATGGCGGACATCCTCATCGGCACCTGCGGCTGGACCGACCCGGCACTGCTCAGGAGCGGCTGGTACCCACCCGGCCACCGCGACACCGAGAAACGGTTACGCCACTACGCCACCCGCTTCCCCCTGGTCGAGGCGGACTCCCCGTACTACGCCCTGCCGGCCCCGCGCACCACCGCCCTCTGGGCCGAACGCACACCCCCCGGCTTCCGCTTCGACGTCAAGGCGTTCTCCCTCCTCACCGGCCACCGCACCCGCCCCGCCACCCTCCCCCCGGACCTGCGCGACCACCCCCGCGACGAAGCCCTGCGTACGGAGATCTGGACCCGCTACGCCGAAGCGCTGGCACCCCTCCGCGACACCGGCCGCCTGGGCACCCTCCTCTTCCAGTACCCGCCCTCCCTCACCCCCGGCCCGAAGGCCGAATCCTTCATCCGCGCCGCCCGCGAACGCGCCCACGACTGGCCGTTCGCCGTGGAGTTCCGCGACCCCACCTGGTGGCACCCCACCCAGGCCGCCCGCACGACGGCGTTCCTCAGGGACCTGAACGCGACGGCCGTGGCCACCGACACCCCCGACGGCACGCCCCCCACCCCCGTCACCACCCCCCGCCTCCACATGATCCGCTTCCACGGCCGCAGCCCCCACTGGGGAAAGGGCACGAAGGAGGACCGCTTCCGCCACAGCTACACCGAGCAGGAACTCTCCGCCTGGCTGCCCCACATCCGGCAGGCAGCCGCCCAGGCCGAAGAGG
Source organism: Streptomyces sp. NPDC052721 (assembly GCF_040678315.1). Classification (NCBI taxonomy): domain Bacteria; kingdom Bacillati; phylum Actinomycetota; class Actinomycetes; order Kitasatosporales; family Streptomycetaceae; genus Streptomyces; species Streptomyces sp. NPDC052721. The sequence goes on from NZ_JBFATL010000019.1 coordinate 48,298, forward strand.
TGCACATCCTCTTCAACAACTGCTGCGGAGACGCGGCCCCGAAGGCGGCCCAGACACTGCACGACCTCCTGATACGGGATCGGCGGAGGCCCGGGAGCGCCCGGGAACCCACGACGGCCGGCAGCCGCCCGTGGCGGGAAGGGGACGTGTCGGGCGGTGTCCGCCCGCAACGGCCGGCGAAAACCCCGGCACCGCACGAGTAACAGCCCGCCGGACCGAGGACGGACACCACCCGGCGCGGCCCCGACCGCGACCCAAGCCACGAGCCACCCGCACGGGCCGCCGCAGGCATACGACACGAACCGGCACGCCCGGAGGCCGCACTCGCAGGGGTTGCCGCCCCGCGTCCTGGCACGCCGGGGGGCCGCACTCGCAGGGGTTGCCGCCCCGCGTCCTGGCGCGCCGGCATGCCGCACCCGCAGCGGCTCACCCCAGCCCCGGCGCGCCCGGAAGCCGCACCGGCAAGCAGCCGCCGCACGCCGAGCCGGCAAGCCCCGGAAGCCGCACCCGCACTGGTCGCCGCCCCGCGTCCCGGCGCGCTGGCATGCCGCACCCGCAGCGGCCCGCCCCCAGCCCCGGCGCGCCCGGAAGCCGCACCGGCAAGCAGCCGCCGCACGCCGAGCCGGCAAGCCCCGGAAGCCCCACCCCCAGCTGCCCCGCAAAGCAACCCGGCAAGTCCCGGAAGCCCCAGCCGCCGGACGGCACCCCGCCCCGTCCGCCACAACCGCCGGACGGCACCCCGCCCCCTCCGGTTAGGCTCTGGCCAGGACGACAGAAGATCCGAGGGGAGACCACGGACATGACGCCGGGGCGCAGAAGCAGCACTTTCACCCGTCTGCTGCGGCACGGCTTCACCGACCCGTCCGCCGCCGAGCGTCTCCTCGACGGCCCGGAACTGGCCCCCGTCCGCGACGACCCCGTTCTCCTCGAAGCCCTCGGCGCCACCGCGGACCCCGACCTCGCCCTGCACGGTCTGGTCCGCCTCCTGGAGGCCCAGCCCACCCCCACCGCCCACCGCGAGCTGCTGGACACCCTCATCGCGGCCAAGCCCCTCCGCGACCGCCTGCTCGGCATCCTCGGCGCCTCCGCCGCCCTCGCCGACCACCTCGCCCGCCACCCCGGCGACTGGCAGGCCCTGGTCACCTACGAGCCGCACGACCTCCACCCGGGCGTCGCGGAGTTCGAGCGCGGTCTGGCGGAGGCCACCGACCCGGTCTCGCTGCGCGTCGCCTACCGCCGCTGCCTGCTCTCCATCGCCGCCCGCGACGTCTGCGGCACCACGGACGTCGCCGAGGCCGCCGCGGAACTCGCCGATCTGGCCACCGCCACCCTGCGCGCGGCCCTGTCCCTCGCCGAACGCGCGGCCCCGGAGGACGCCGCCGCCTGCCGCCTCGCGGTGATCGCGATGGGCAAGTGCGGCGGCCACGAGCTGAACTACGTCTCCGACGTGGACGTGATCTTCGTGGCGGAACCGGCCGAGGGCACCCCCGAACCGCAGGCCCTCCGGTCCGCGACGAAGCTCGCCTCCCACCTCATGCGGATCTGCTCGGAGACCACGGTCGAGGGCTCCATCTGGCCGGTGGACGCCAACCTCCGCCCCGAGGGCCGCAACGGCCCCCTCGTGCGCACCCTCAGCAGCCACCTCGCCTACTACCAACGCTGGGCGAAGACCTGGGAGTTCCAGGCCCTGCTCAAGGCCCGCCCGGTGGCCGGTGACACGGCGCTCGGCGAGGCGTACATCGACGCCCTCGAACCCCTCGTCTGGAAGGCGGCGGACCGCGAGAACTTCGTGGCGGACGTCCAGAAGATGCGCCGCCGCGTGGTCGAGAACATTCCCGCGGCCGAGATCGACCGCGAACTCAAGCTGGGCCCCGGGGGCCTGCGTGACGTCGAATTCGCCGTGCAGCTCCTCCAGTTGGTGCACGGCCGCACCGACCCCGCCCTGCGCAGCGGCACCACCCTGGACGCCCTGACGGCCCTCGCCGCCGGCGGCTACGTCGGCCGTGAGGACGCCGCCCGCCTGGACGAGGCGTACCGCTTCCTGCGCTCCATGGAGCACCGCATCCAGCTGTACCGCCTGCGCCGCACCCACCTCGTGCCCGAGGCGGAGCCGGACCTGCGCCGCCTCGGCCGCTCCCTGGGCCTGCGCACCGACCCGGTGGCCGAGCTGAACCGCGAGTGGAAGCGGCACACCGGCGTCGTACGCCGGCTGCACGAGAAGCTCTTCTACCGCCCGCTGCTCGACGCGGTCGCCCAACTCGCCCCCGGCGAGGCCCGGCTGCGTCCGGAGGCGGCCCGTGAACGCCTGGTGGCGCTCGGCTACGCCGACCCGGCCGCCGCCCTGCGCCACCTGGAGGCCCTGGCTTCCGGCGTGACCCGCAAGGCGGCGATCCAGCGCACCCTGCTCCCGGTCCTCCTCGGCTGGTTCGCGGACTCCGCCGACCCGGACGCCGGCCTGCTGAACTTCCGGAAGGTCTCCGACGCGCTCGGCAAGACCCCCTGGTACCTGCGCCTGCTGCGCGACGAGGGCGCGGCGGCCGAGAACCTGGCCCGCGTGCTGTCGGCGGGCCGCCTCGCCCCGGACCTGCTGATGCGCGCCCCCGAGGCGGTGGCCCTGCTGGGCGACGGCAGCGGAACGGGGCCCACGGCGGTCGGCGGCGGCCTCGCGCCCCGGCAGCGGGCCGCGCTGGAGCAGGAGATCCTGGCGGCCGTGGGCCGCGCGGAGAACGCCGCGCAGGGTGTCACCGCGGCCCGTGGCGTCCGCCGCCGCGAGCTGTTCCGCACCGCCGCCGCCGACATCGTCGGCTCCTACGGCACCGAGACCAGCCCCGCCGAGGCCGACCAGGGCGCCCTGGTGGACCGGGTCGGCGCGGCCGTCTCCGACCTGACCGCGGCCACCCTCGCCGGCACCCTGCGCGCGGTGGTCCGGGAGGGCTGGGGCGACACCCTGCCCACCCGGTTCGCGATCATCGGGATGGGCCGTTTCGGCGGGCACGAGCTGGGCTACGGCTCCGACGCGGACGTGCTGTTCGTGCACGAGCCGCAGGACGGCGTGGACGAGCACGAGGCGTCCGCCGCGGCCAACAAGGTCGTGGCCGAGATGCGCCGCCTGCTCCAGCTGCCCAGCGCCGACCCGCCGCTGCTCATCGACGCCGACCTGCGCCCGGAGGGCAAGTCGGGCCCGCTGGTGCGCACCCTGAAGTCGTACGAGGCGTACTACCGCCGCTGGTCCCTGGTCTGGGAGTCACAGGCGCTGCTGCGGGCCGAGCCGGTCGCCGGCGACGCGGAGCTGGGCCGGCGGTTCGTCGAGCTGATCGACCCGCTGCGCTACCCGGCCAAGGGCCTCACCGAGGACGCGGTCCGCGAGATCCGCCGGCTGAAGGCCCGCATGGAGTCCGAGCGGCTGCCGCGCGGCGCCGACCCCAAGCTGCACACCAAGCTCGGCCCCGGCGGCCTGTCCGACGTCGAGTGGACGGTCCAGCTGCTCCAGATGCGCCATGGCCACCACGAGGCGGGCCTGCGCACCACCCGCACCCGCCAGGCCCTGGCCGCTGCCCACGAGGCCGGGCTGCTGTCCGCCGAGGACACGGAGATCCTGGACGAGGCGTGGGTGCTGGCCACCCGGGTGCGCAACGCGGTCATGCTGGTGCGCGGCCGGGCCGGGGACACCTTCCCGACCGAGCCGCGTGAGCTGGCCGCCGTCGGCCGCTACCTGGGCTACGGCGCCGGGCACGCCGGGGACATGCTGGACGCGTACCGCCGTACCACCCGCCGGGCGCGCACGGTGGTGGAGGAACTGTTCTACGGCGACAGGGCCTGAGCCGGCGCGGGGGCCCGGGCCGGGACCAGCCGGGGCAGGGCGTGCGGCAGGCTGCCGTACCACATCCGGGCCACCGCGCAGCCGAAGGTCAGGCAGAGCGCACCGCCCACCGCGTCCAGCCAGAAGTGGTTGGCGGTGGCGACGATCACCAGCAGGGTGGCCGTCGGGTACAGCAGCCCCAGCACCCGCGCCCACGGCACCGACGCCAGCGCGAAGATCGTCAGTCCGCACCACAGTGACCAGCCGATGTGCATCGACGGCATCGCCGCGTACTGGTTCGACATGTGCTTGAGGTCGCCGGAGGCCATCGAGCCCCAGGTGTGGTGCACCATCACGGTGTCCACGAAGTGCCCGCCGCGCATCAGCCGGGGTGGGGCGAGCGGGAACAGGTAGTAGCCGGCCAGGGCCACACCGGTGGTCGCGAACAGCACCAGCCGGGTCGCCGCGTAGCGGCCGGGATGCCGGCGGTAGAGCCACACCAGCACCCCGAGCGTGATGACGAAGTGCAGTGTGGCGTAGTAGTAGTTCATCCCGATGATGAGCCAAGTCACCGAGTTGACGGCGTGGTTGACCGACTGCTCGACGGCGATGCCCAGCGCGTGCTCGGTGCGCCAGATCCAGTCCGCGTTGCGCAGCGCCGCGACCCGCTGCTCCGGCACGGCGTTGCGGATCAGTGAGTACGTCCAGTAACTCACCGCGATCAAAAGGATCTCGAACCACAGCCGGGGCCGCCGTGGCCGCCGCAGCCGGCCCAGCGGACCGCGGGGGACCTCGCCCGTGACGGCCCGCGGAACGGCCACCTCCTCGCGACCTTCCGGCTCTGTCACGGTCGAGTCACTCATAGGCACAGAGTCTGCCAGACAAGGCTTCCTCGGCCGATCATCCCAAGGTTGGGTCCGCGGCGCACTTTCTACGACGTACGGAGGACATTCGGGGCCGAAGCGGTGGAACCGCGCACCACCAGTTCCGGCATGAACACGAACTCGCTGTGCGGCGCCGGTGTCCCGCCGATCTCTTCCAGCAACGTGCGCACCGCCGCCTGCCCCATCGCCGGGACCGGCTTGCGGATGGTGGTCAGCGGCGGGTCGGTGAAGGCGATCAGCGGGGAGTCGTCGAACCCGACCACCGACACGTCCCGGGGCACCTCCAGGCCCCGCTGCCGGGCCGCCCGTATCGCGCCCAGCGCCATCATGTCGCTGGCGCAGACCACCGCCGTGCAGTTCCGCTCGATCAGTGCCGTCGCCGCCGCCTGACCGCCCTCCAGGGTGTACAGCGAGTGCTGGATCAACTCGGTCTCGACGGTCTGGGCGGCCAGCCCCAGCTGGTCCTGCACCGCCCGGACGAATCCCTCGATCTTGCGCTGTACGGGTACGAAGCGCTTCGGTCCGAGCGCGAGCCCGATCCGGGTGTGCCCCAGCGACACCAGGTGCGTCACCGCCAGCGTCATCGCCGCCCGGTCGTCGGGGGAGATGAAGGGCGCCTGCACCTTCGGGGAGAACCCGTCCACCAGCACGTACGGCACGCCCTGCGCGCGCAGCCGCTCGTAGCGCTGCATGTCGGCGGTGGTGTCCGCGTGCAGTCCGGAGACGTAGATGATCCCGGCGACCCCGCGGTCCACCAGCATCTCGGTCAGCTCGTCCTCGGTCGACCCGCCCGGGGTCTGGGTGGCGAGCACCGGGGTGTAGCCCTGACGGGTCAGCGCCTGGCCGATGACCTGGGCCAGGGCCGGGAATATCGGGTTCTCCAGCTCCGGCGTGATCAGGCCCACCAGGCCCTCGCTGCGCTGCCGCAGCCGTACCGGGCGCTCGTAGCCCAGTACGTCCAGTGCGGCGAGCACGGACTGGCGGGTGGTGGCGGCGACGCCCGGTTTCCCGTTGAGGACCCGGCTGACGGTCGCTTCGCTCACCCCCGCCTGCGCAGCGATGTCGGCAAGCCGTGTGGTCACGGCACCGGACTGTACCGGTCGTATCTCCCCTTGCACACCGGCCGGACGCCGGGCGCGGGCGGGCGCACGGCCTGCCGTGGGTTGCTGCGTCATCGCGCTCCCTCGGGATTCTTGGTGGCAAGAGCTTGCAAGTCTTGCACAAGTGTCGTCATCGCCGCTCAGCGCGTGCGCCACTGGGTCGCGCAACGGTCGACGGCTGGTCACGACGGAGTAACCATCGTGTCCCCTTGCACTTTTTTTCTGCAAGGTCTTTCGCAACGCTTACATGGCTGTTACGTTCCCAGTCGCCCGGCCGCGGCAACGGCGCAGTCGGCAAGTCGCAGGGGCGGACGGGACCGTCCTCTGTACCACTCGGGCTTAACCCTCAAGGAGAACTCATGCGGCGTGGCATAGCGGCCTCCGCGCTGGTGGCGTCCCTCGCCCTGACGGCGACGGCGTGCGGCGGGAGCGACAGCGGAAAGTCGGACGGCCCGGTCACCATCACCTGGTGGGACACCTCCAACGCCACCAATGAGGCGCCGACGTACAAGGCCCTGGTCCAGCAGTTCGAGGCTGCCAACAAGGACATCAAGGTCAAGTACGTCAACGTCCCCTTCGACCAGGCGCAGAACAAGTTCGACACCGCGGCCGGCGCCAAGGGCGCCCCGGACGTGCTGCGCTCCGAGGTCGGCTGGACCCCCGCCTTCGCCAAGAAGGGCTTCTTCCTGCCCCTCGACGGCACCGAGGCCCTCGCCGACCAGGGCAAGTTCGAGCCGAACCTGATCAAGCAGGCCCAGTACGAGGGCAAGACCTACGGCGTGCCGTTCGTCACCGACACCCTCGCGCTGGTCTACAACAAGGCCCTGTTCAAGAAGGCCGGCATCACCGAGGCCCCCAAGACCTGGGACGAGCTGAAGGCCGACGCCGCCAAGATCAAGGACAAGGCCAAGGTCGACGGCTACTGGGGCTCCACCCAGGCCTACTACGCCCAGACCTTCCTCTACGGCGAGGGCACCGACACCGTCGACGCCGCCGCCAAGAAGATCACCGTGAACTCGCCGGCCGCCAAGAAGGGCTACGGCACCTGGCTGAGCCTGTTCTCCGGCAAGGGCCTGCACAAGGCCGACGCCACCGCCGACGCCTACGCCCACATCCAGGACGCGTTCGTCAACGGCAAGGTCGCCGCGATCATCCAGGGCCCCTGGGAGATCACGAACTTCTACAAGGGCAGCGCCTTCAAGGACAAGTCCAACCTCGGCATCGCCACCGTCCCGGCCGGCTCCACCGGCAAGGCGGGCGCCCCGACCGGCGGCCACAACCTCTCGGTCTACGCCGGCTCGGACAAGGCCCACCAGGCGGCGGCCCTGAAGTTCGTCAAGTTCATGACCTCGGCGCAGTCCCAGGAGACCATCGCCCTGAAGAACTCCACCCTGCCCACCCGCTCCGACGCCTACACCGACAAGGTCGAGGCCGACCCGGGCATCGCCGGCTACCAGGGCGTCCTCGCCGCCGCCCAGCCCCGCCCGGCGCTGCCCGAGTACAGCTCCCTGTGGGGTCCGCTCGACACCGAGCTGCCCAAGGTCGCCAGCGGCAAGGAGTCGCTGGACAAGGGCCTGGGCAACGCCGAGCTGGCCATCTCCAAGCTGGTGAACGGCTTCAGCAAGTAAGCCCGCGTGGCCGTCGGATCCTTCCCGCGAGAACGGGGGGGAAGGATCCGACGGCCACCGCCCTGTGCCCGGCCCAACCCCTTGATCTTTTGAAGGTGTCGAACCATGACAGTCGCCATCGACCGCGCGACCGGCAAGCGCCGCGGTGACCGCGCGCCGCGGCCCGGGCTGGGGCAGCGCGTCAGGAACGGTTTCCAGAAGTACTGGTACGCCTACGCGATGATCGCACCGGTGGTCGTCGTGCTCGGCGTCCTCGTGGGCTACCCGCTGGTCCGGGGCTTCTACCTCACCCTCACCGACGCCAACAGCCTGAACTCGGCGCGCACGATCGGCGTCAACCACATCGACGCCACCTACAAGTTCATCGGCCTGGACAACTACCAGGACATCCTGTTCGGCCCGACGGCGTACGACCGGTTCTGGTCGCACTTCCTGTGGACCGTGTTCTGGACGGCCGCCTGCGTGGCCCTGCACTACGGCATCGGTCTCGGCCTCGCGCTCATGCTCAACCAGAAGCTGCGCGGCCGTACCGTCTACCGGCTGCTGCTCGTCCTGCCCTGGGCCGTGCCGACCTTCGTCACCGTCTTCTCCTGGCGGATCATGCTCGCCGACTCCGGCGTGCTCAACCAGATCCTCGGCGCCCTCCACCTGCCCCAGCCTCAGTGGCTGGAGGACACCTTCTGGCAGCGGTTCGCGGCGATCATGGTCAACACCTGGTGCGGTGTGCCGTTCATGATGCTGTCCCTGCTCGGCGGCCTGCAGTCCATCGACTCCTCGCTCTACGAGGCCGCCGAGATGGACGGCGCGAGCGCCTGGCAGCGGTTCCGGCACGTCACCCTGCCAGGCCTGCGCTCGGTCAGCTCCACCGTCGTGCTGCTCGGCATCATCTGGACCTTCAACCAGTTCGTCATCATCTTCCTGCTGTTCGGCAAGAACTCCGCCCCGGACGCCCAGATCCTCGTCACCTGGGCCTACCAGCTGGGCTTCGGCCAGCAGCCGCGCGACTTCGCCCAGTCCGCCGCGTACGGCGTGCTGCTGCTGTCGATCCTGACCGTCTTCACCTCCTTCTACTTCCGCTGGCTGAAGCGCAATGACCAGCTCGCCGTCTGACGCCGCAGGAGCCGCCGCCATGAGCACCCCGACCCTGGACAAGACCGACACCGCCCCGGCCCCCGCACCCGTGCCCCGGTTCCGCGTGCGCCGGCGCGGCGAGCGCGGCCCGGCCGGCGCCGCCCTGCTGCACGGCGGCCTCGCCGTGGCGAGCCTGATCGCCCTGGCCCCGGTGGCCTGGCTGTTCTACCTGTCCCTCGGCCCGGACAAGGAGGACTACCTCCACCCGGGCGGGATCGCGGGCAAGCTGACCTTCTCGAACTACAGCTTCGTGCTGGAGCACACCGGGTTCCTCGACTGGTTCAAGTCGACGATGATCGTGGCCCTCGGCACCACCTTCATCGGTGTCCTCGTCGCCGCCACCACCGGCTACGCGGTCTCCCGCATGCGCTTCCCCGGCTACAAGCAGCTGATGTGGGTCCTGCTGCTCACCCAGGCCTTCCCGATCGCCGTCCTCATCGTGCCGATGTACGAGATCTTCAGCGAGCTCGGCCTCATCGACACCTACGGGGCGCTGATCCTCGTCAACTGCACCACCGCCGTGCCGTACAGCGCCTGGCTGCTCAAGGGGTACTTCGACACCATCCCCTTCGAGATCGACGAGGCCGGCCGCGTGGACGGGCTCAGCCCCTTCGGCACCTTCTTCCGGCTCATCCTGCCGCTGGCCCGCCCGGGCCTGGCCGTGGCCGCGTTCTACAACTTCATCACCGCCGTCGGCGAGGTCGCCTTCGCTACCACCTTCCTGCTGGACGACTCCAAATACACCTTCGCCGTCGGCCTGCAGACCTTCGTCAGCGAGCACGACGCCCAGTGGAACTACATGGCCGCCACCGCGGTGCTGATCGCGATACCCGTGACCGTGTTCTTCTACCTCGTGCAGAAGAACCTCGTCACCGGTCTCACCGCCGGTGGCACCAAGGGCTGACGCCCGCACCGACCGGGCGGCCGCGGTGCCTCCCCCAGCTCTCGGCTTCGCTCGACCCGGGGGGACCCCCAGACCCCGCTGTCACCGCGGCCCGCCTCGCCGCCGCACCCACTGACTGCCCACCATGCCCCAGTTACGTATCAAGGACGCCATGAGCCAGCAGCACCCTGCCGCACCGGCCCGCCACTTCGCCGTCACCGTCGCCGACCGCCGCGACTGGTGGCGGGACGCGGTCATCTACCAGGTCTATCCGCGCAGCTTCGCCGACAGCAACGGTGACGGCATGGGCGACCTGGAGGGCGTACGCTCCCGCCTGCCCTATCTGCGTGACCTCGGCGTCGACGCCGTGTGGCTCAGCCCCTTCTACGCCTCCCCGCAGGCCGACGCCGGCTACGACGTCGCCGACTACCGTGCCGTGGACCCGATGTTCGGCTCCCTGCTGGACGCCGACGCGCTCATCCGCGACGCCCACGAGCTGGGCCTGCGCATCATCGTGGACCTCGTCCCGAACCACTCCTCCGACCAGCACGAGTGGTTCAAGCGTGCCCTCGCCGAGGGCCCCGGCTCCCCGCTCCGCGAGCGCTACCACTTCCGTCCCGGCAAGGGCAAGAACGGCGAACTCCCGCCCAACGACTGGGAGTCCATCTTCGGCGGCCCGGCCTGGACGCGCGTGGCCGACGGGGAGTGGTACCTGCACCTCTTCGCCCCCGAGCAGCCCGACTTCAACTGGAACCACCCGGCCGTCGGCGACGAGTTCCGCTCCATCCTCCGCTTCTGGCTGGACATGGGCGTGGACGGATTCCGCATCGACGTCGCCCACGGCCTGGTCAAGGCGGACGGCCTGCCCGACCTCGGCGCCCACGACCAGCTGAAGCTGCTGGGCAACGATGTCATGCCGTTCTTCGACCAGGACGGCGTGCACGAGATCTACCGCCAGTGGCGCAAGATCCTGGACGAGTACGCGGGGGAAAGGATCTTCGTCGCCGAGGCGTGGACCCCGACCGTCGAGCGCACCGCCAACTACGTCCGCCCCGACGAGCTGCACCAGGCCTTCAACTTCCAGTACCTGAGCACGGAGTGGGACGCGCAGGAGCTGCGGACGGTCATCGACCGCACCCTGGAGGCCATGCGCCCGGTCGGCGCCCCCGCCACCTGGGTGCTGTCCAACCACGACGTCACCCGGCACGCCACCCGCTTCGCCAACCCGCCCGGCCTCGGCACTCAGATCCGCACCGCCGGGGACCGGGAGCTGGGCCTGCGCCGCGCCCGCGCGGCCACCCTCCTGATGCTCGCCCTGCCCGGCTCGGCGTACATCTACCAGGGCGAGGAACTGGGCCTCCCGGACGTCGTGGACCTGCCCGACGAGGTGCGCCAGGACCCGGCGTACTTCCGGGGTGCCGGCCAGGACGGCTTCCGCGACGGCTGCCGGGTCCCGATCCCGTGGACCCGCGAGGGCTCCTCCTACGGCTTCGGCAGCGGCGGCAGCTGGCTCCCGCAGCCCGCCGAGTGGGCCGAGCTGAGCGTGGCGGCGCAGACCGGCGTCCCCGGCTCCACGCTGGAGCTGTACCGGGCCGCGCTGCGCGCGCGCCGCGCCCACCCGGACCTCGGCGCGGGGGAAGCGGTGCAGTGGCTGCGGGCGCCCGAGGGCGTCCTGGCCTTCCGGCGCGGCGACTTCGTGTGCGTCGCGAACACCACGGGTGAGTCGGTGACGACCCCGTCGTACGGCCGGGTCCTCCTCACCAGCGGTGAGGTGACCGAGGCGGACGGCGAGACGAAGGTGCCCGCCGACACCACGGTCTGGTGGACGACCGTGGACTGACACCCGGACGCGGGGCCCGGTCTGAGGCACCGTCTGAAAGTTCTTGCATCAAGTTCACAACGGCCCGCTGCCTTTCGGCCAGCGGGCCTTTAACATCTGCGTCACCGCAAGCTTGCTGAAATATTTCAGCAAGTGTCTTCAGCGGTTCAGTTGCCTTCAACGTCGAAGGAACCCCACATGGCACGCAGAACCCTCCCCGCGGCGGTCGCCCTCACGGCCGCCGCTCTGGTTGGCATGACCCCGACGGCCGCCGAGGCCTCCCCGCCCGGCACCAAGGACGTCACCGCCGTCCTCTTCGAGTGGAACTACGCCTCGGTGGCCAAGGAGTGCACCACCGCCCTCGGTCCCGCCGGCTACGGATACGTCCAGGTCTCCCCGCCCGCCGAGCACATACAGGGGGCGCAGTGGTGGACGTCGTACCAGCCCGTGTCGTACAAGATCGCGGGCCGCCTCGGCGACCGCACGGCGTTCCGGAACATGGTGAACACCTGCCACGCGGCGGGTGTGAAGGTCGTGGTCGACACCGTCATCAACCACATGTCGGCGGGCTCCGGCACCGGCACCGGCGGCTCGTCGTACACGAAGTACGACTACCCGGGCCTGTACTCGGTCTACGACTTCGACGACTGCACCTCCCAGGTGTCGAACTACTCCGACCGCTGGAACGTGCAGCACTGCGAACTCGTCGGCCTCGCCGACCTGGACACCGGCGAGGAGTACGTCCGCAAGACCATCGCCGGCTACCTGAACGACCTCCTCACCCTGGGCGTCGACGGCTTCCGCATCGACGCGGCCAAGCACATCCCCGCCGGGGACCTGGCGAACATCAAGAGCCGCCTGACCAACCCGTCCGCCTACTGGAAGCAGGAGGTCATCTACGGCGCGGGCGAGGCCGTCCAGCCCTCCGAGTACACCGGCAACGGAGACGTCCAGGAGTTCCGCTACGCCTACGACCTCAAGCGCGTCTTCACCAGCGAGAAGCTGGCCTACCTCACCAACTACGGCGAGGGCTGGGGCTATCTGAGCAGCTCGGTCGCGGGCGTCTTCGTCGACAACCACGACACCGAGCGCAACGGCAGCACGCTGAACTACAAGAGCGGCGCCGACTACACCCTGGCCAACGTCTTCATGCTCGCCTGGCCGTACGGCGCCCCGGACATCAACTCCGGCTACGAGTGGTCCGACGCCGATGCCGGCCCGCCCAACGGCGGCCAGGTGAACGCCTGCTGGCAGAACGGCTGGAAGTGCCAGCACGCCTGGCCGGAGATCAAGTCCATGGTCGCCTTCCGCAACGCGACCCGCGGCCAGGCGGTCACCAACTGGTGGGACAACGGCAACAACGCGATCGCGTTCGGCCGGGGCAGCAAGGGCTATGTGGCGATCAACCACGAGTCCTCCTCCCTGACCCGCACCTACCAGACGTCCCTCCCGGCCGGGACGTACTGCAACGTCCAGAACAACACCCCGGTGACCGTCAACTCCAGCGGACAGTTCACCGCCACCCTCGGCTCGAACACGGCCCTGGCGCTGTACGCCGGCAAGTCGAGCTGCTGAAAACCCGTCTGACGGGGCGTGAAACCTCTTACGGGAGGTTTCACGCACCTTGCTGCAAACCCTCAGCCACCCTCGCAAGGAGTCATCCCCTGTGATACCGAGATGGCCGGCGCCGCGCAGGCGCCGTACCCCGCACCGCGGACGGGCCGCGGCCGTCACCGCCACCGCCCTCGCCGCCGCACTGCTCCAGCCCCTGGCCGCCCACGCGGCCGGCCCGCCCGCGCCCCCCTCGGACGCCTCGCTCGCCGCCGTACCCGCCCGGCACGACGACACCCGCGAGCAGTTCTACTTCGTCATGCCGGACCGCTTCGCCAACGGGGACACCTCCAACGACAAGGGCGGCCTGACCGGCTCCCGCCTGTCCACCGGGTACGACCCCACCGACAAGGGCTTCTACCAGGGCGGCGACCTCAAGGGCCTGACGAAGCGGCTGGACTACATCAAGGGGCTCGGCACGACGGCCATCTGGCTGGCGCCGATCTTCAAGAACCGCCCCGTGCAGGGCACCGGCAGCAACGCCTCCGCCGGCTACCACGGTTACTGGATCACCGACTTCACCCGGGTCGACCCGCACTTCGGCACCAACGGCGACCTCAAGTCCCTCATCTCCAAGGCCCACGCCAAGGGCATGAAGGTCTTCTTCGACGTCATCACCAACCACACCGCCGACGTCGTGGACTACGAGGAGAAGTCCTACGACTACCTGTCCAAGGGTGCCTTCCCGTACCTGACCGAGGACGGCAAGCCGTTCGACGACGCCGACTACGCCGACGGCAGCCGGAAGTTCCCGGCCGTCTCCGGCGCCTCCTTCCCGTACACCCCGAAGGTCACGAGCAGGAGCAAGGTCCCGGCCTGGCTCAACGACCCGACGATGTACCACAACCGGGGCGACTCGACGTACGCCGGCGAGTCCACCACCTACGGCGACTTCTCCGGCCTTGACGACCTGTGGACCGAGCGTCCCGAGGTCGTCCACGGCATGGAGCGGATCTACGAGCGGTGGGTGCGGGACTTCGCCGTCGACGGCTTCCGGATCGACACCGTCAAGCACGTGAACATGGAGTTCTGGACCCAGTGGGCCACCGCCCTGGACCGGTACGCGGCCGGGCGCGGGCGGAAGAACTTCTTCATGTTCGGCGAGGTCTACTCCGCCGACACCGCCGTCACCTCCCCGTACGTCACCCAGGGCCGCCTCGACGCCACCCTCGACTTCCCCTTCCAGGACGCGGCCCGCGCCTACGCCTCCCAGGGCGGCAGCGCGCGGAAACTCGCGAGCGTCTTCGGTGACGACTACACGTACACGACCGACAAGGCCAACGCGTACGAGCAGGTCACCTTCCTCGGCAACCACGACATGGGCCGCATCGGGTACTTCCTGAAGCAGGACAACCCGAAGGCGACCGACGCCGAGATCCTGAAGAAGGACAGGCTCGCCAACGAGCTGATGTTCCTCAGCCGGGGCAACCCGGTCGTCTACTACGGCGACGAGCAGGGCTTCACCGGCTCCGGCGGCGACAAGGACGCCCGCCAGACCATGTTCGCCTCCCACGTCGCCGACTACCTGGACGACGACGAGATCGGCACCGACCGCACCCACGCGAGCGCCGCCTACGACACCAAGGCCCCGCTCTACCGGCGGATCGCCGCGCTCGCGAAGCTCCGCAAGGCCAACCCGGCCCTGACCGACGGAGTGCAGACCGAGCGGTACGCGGCCGACGGGCCCGGTGTCTACGCCTTCACGCGCACCGACGCCCGGACGGGCCAGGAGTACGTCGTCGCCTTCAACAACGCCGACACCGAGAAGACGGCGACCTTCGCGACCGGCTCCGCGGACATGTCGTACCGGGGTGTCTACGGCGCCGGCGGCTCGGTGACGTCCGACGGCGACAAGAAGGTCACCGTCACCGTCCCGGCCGGCTCCGCCGTCGTGTACAAGGCGACCGGGAAGCTCGACGCCCCCGCCGGCAAGCCGTCCCTCACCCTGACGGCGCCCGCTCCCGGCGCCACCGGCACCGTGGAGCTGAACGCGGACGTCACCGGCGGACAGCTCAACCGCGTCGTCTTCGCCGCCCAGGTGGGCAACGGCCCATGGAAGACGCTCGGCTCCGCCGACCACGCCCCCTACAAGGTCACCCAGACCCTCGGCAAGGACGTGCCCGCCGGCACCGCCCTGCGCTACAAGGCCGTCGTCATCGACTCGGCCGGGCACACCGCGAGCGCCACGGCGAGCAGCACCACCGGCACCCCGCCCGCACCCGAGGTCCCCACGGCCTCCTCCCGGGACTACGCGATCGTGCACTACCAGCGCCCGGACGGGGACTACGCCGACTGGGGTCTGTACGCCTGGGGCGACCTCGCCGACGGCGAGGCCACGAACTGGCCGGCCAGCCACCCCTTCGTGGGCCGGGACGCCTACGGCGCCTTCGCCTACGTCAAGCTGAAGCCCGGCGCCTCCACCGTCGGCTTCCTGGTCATCGACAAGGACGGCACCAAGGACGTCTCCGCCGACCGGTCCATCGACGTCACCAGGACGGGTGAGGTGTGGATCGAGCAGGGCAAGGCCGAGGTACGGACCGAACGGCCGGACTATCCCGACCAGGACAGGACCAAGGCGGTCCTGCACTACCACCGCGCCGACGGGAACTACGACGGCTGGGGCCTGCACGTCTGGACGGGTGCCGCGCACCCCACCGACTGGTCGGACCCGCTGGAGCCGGTGAAGACTGATGCCTATGGCGCGGTCTTCGAGGTACCGCTCACCGAGGGTGCCACCAGCCTCAGCTACATCCTCCACAAGGGCGACGAGAAGGATCTCCCGGCCGACCAGTCCCTGGACCTCAAGGCCGCCGGCAACGAGGTCTGGCTGGTGAACGGCCAGGAGCAGTACCTGCTGCCCCAGCCGGCCGGCAGTGCCGCCGCGCTGGACCCGACCACGTCCAAGGCGGTCTGGATCGACCGGAACACCCTCGCCTGGAACGGCGTCGACGGCGCCGCCTCCACCCAGCTGCTGTACTCCCGCGACGGCTCGATCACCGTCAAGGACGGGACGCTGACCAGCGACGACGAGCGCTGGATCCGGCTGGCGAAGACGGCCCTGACCGATGCGCAGAAGGCGAAGTTCCCGCATCTGAAGGACTACACCGCCTGGTCCGTCGACCCGCGCGACCGGGACCGGGTCCGTGCGGCGGTCAGGGGCCAGCTCGTGGCCTCGCAGCGCGCCGCCAACGGTGCCGTGCTCGCGGCGACCGGCGTGCAGATCGCCGGTGTGCTGGACGACCTCTACCCCGGCGCCACCCAGGCGAAGCTCGGCCCGGTCTTCCACGACGGCAGGCCCACGCTCTCCGTCTGGGCGCCGACGGCCCGGTCCGTACGCCTGGACCTGGACGGCAAGGCCGTGCCGATGCACCGGAACGACACCACCGGCGTCTGGTCCGTCACCGGCCCCGCCTCCTGGAAGGGCAAGCCCTACCGGTACGTCGTCACGGTGTGGGCGCCCAGCGTCCGCAAGCTGGTCACCAACAAGGTCACCGACCCGTACTCGGTCGCGCTCACCGCGAACTCCGAGCGCAGCCTGGTCGTGGACCTGAACGACCCGTCCCTCGCCCCGGCCGGCTGGTCGGCGCTGCGCAAGCCCAAGGCCGTACCGCTGAAGGACGCGCAGATCCAGGAGCTGCACATCCGGGACTTCTCCGTCGAGGACCGCACCGCGCGGCACCCGGGCACCTACCTGGCCTTCACCGACAGCGGCAGCGACGGCTCGAAGCACCTGCGGGCGCTGGCCCGGGCCGGGACGTCGTACGTCCACCTGCTGCCCGCGTTCGACATCGCCACGATCCCCGAGCGGAAGGCCGACCAGGCGAGCCCGGACTGCGACCTGGCCTCCTACCCGGCCGACTCCGACCAGCAGCAGGAGTGCGTGGCGAAGACCGCCGCCAAGGACGCCTACAACTGGGGCTACGACCCGTACCACTACACGGTCCCCGAGGGCTCGTACGCCACCGACCCGGACGGCACGGCCCGTACCGTCCAGTTCCGCAAGATGGTGCAGGGGCTCAACCAGGACGGGCTCAGGGTCGTCATGGACGTCGTCTACAACCACACGGCGGCCAGTGGGCAGGCGGACACCAGCGTCCTGGACAGGATCGTGCCGGGCTACTACCAGCGGCTCCTCGCCGACGGATCGGTGGCCACCAGCACCTGCTGCGCCAACACCGCGCCCGAGAACGCGATGATGGGCAAGCTGGTGGTGGACTCGATCGTCACCTGGGCGAAGCAGTACAAGGTCGACGGGTTCCGCTTCGACCTCATGGGCCACCACCCGAAGGCCAACATCCTGGCCGTCCGCCGGGCCCTGGACGCGCTGACGACGGAGAAGGACGGCGTCGACGGCAAGAAGATCATCCTGTACGGAGAGGGCTGGAACTTCGGCGAGGTCGCGAACGACGCCCGGTTCGTGCAGGCCACGCAGGCGAACATGGCCGGCACCGGCATCGCCACCTTCTCCGACCGCGCCCGTGACGCGGTGCGCGGCGGCGGCCCCTTCGACGAGGACCCCGGCGTCCAGGGCTTCGCGTCCGGGCTCTACACCGACCCCAACGCGTCCACGGCCAACGGCACGAAGGAGGAGCAGAAGGCACGCCTGCTGCACTACCAGGACCTGATCAAGGTCGGCCTGACCGGCAACCTGGCCGGGTACCGATTCACGGACACCGACGGCAAGGAGGTGACCGGCGCCGGGGTCGACTACAACGGCGCGCCCGCCGGGTACGCGGACGCGCCCGGCGACGCACTCGCCTATGCGGACGCGCACGACAACGAGTCTCTGTTCGACGCGCTGGCCTACAAGCTGCCGAAGGACACGACCGCGTCCGACCGGGCCCGGATGCAGGTCCTCGCGATGGCCACGGCCGCCCTCTCCCAGGGACCCGCCCTCTCCCAGGCGGGCACCGACCTGCTGCGCTCGAAGTCCCTGGACCGCAACTCCTTCGACAGCGGCGACTGGTTCAACGCCATCCACTGGAACTGCGCCGACGGCAACGGCTTCGGGCGCGGGCTGCCCCCGGCGGCCGACAACCGGTCCAAGTGGGACCATGCCAGGCCGCTGCTGAGCACGGTCAAGGTCGGCTGCGAGCAGATCACCGGTGCCTCGGCCGCCTACCGGGACCTGCTGAGGATCCGTACGACAGAGAAGGCGTTCTCGCTCGGAACGGCCGCGCGGGTGCAGGAGCAGCTGTCGTTCCCGCTGTCCGGGAAGGACGAGACGCCGGGCGTGATCACCATGCGCCTCGGTGACCTGGTCGTCGTCTTCAACGCCACCCCGCAGCGGCAGGAGCAGAAGATCGGCGCCCTCGCCGGGACGCCGTACCGGCTGCACCCGGTGCAGGCGGCGGGCACCGACGAGGTGGTGAAGACCGCCGCCTACGCGGCCGGCTCGGGCACGTTCACCGTGCCCGCGCGGACCGTCGCCGTGTTCACCCGGGCGGGGAACTAGGGTGAGGCCATTGCCGTAGAACAGGAGTGCGCATGCCGCAGATCACCATCGACTACTCCGCCACCATGGAGAACGCCTTCGACCGTGCCGGCTTCGCCCGGGCATTGCACGAGGCGACCGTGAAGATCGCGGCGGCGAAGCCGGAGGCCTGCAAGACGCAGTTCCGGCCGAGCGCGTACACGGTGTTCGGGTACGAGGATCCCGAGGCGCGCGGGCACGCCGTCGTGCACGTGACGATCGGGCTCCTCGCCGGACGCGGCGACGAGACGAAAGCGAAGCTGACGGAGACGGTTCTGGAGCTGCTCCGCGCGCATGTGGCGGACGCGGCGTTCACCCTGCACGCCTCCGCCGAGATCCGTGACCTCGACCCGTCGTACCGGAAGTTCGACCGGTAGGTCAGGGCGCCAGCGACAGCAGCCGGCCGACCAGCTCCGCGAAGGGGCCGTCGGCCGGCTCGTCCCGCACCATGGTGCGGAGCAGGACGGCCACGCCCTCGTCGTAGGCGGCGCTGACGGCGGCCAGCGCGGCGAAGTCGTGCACGAGCTGTTTCTCCAGCTCGGCGCGCGGGACGCGCCGGCCGTCCAGCCAGATCAGCGCCGTGGACTCGGCGAGCGAGATCCAGGAGCGGACGACCAGCTCCAGGCGCGGGGAGGCTTCGGTGACGCCCAGATGCGACAGGATCTGGTCGTACGCGGCCTGCCGGACGGAGTCGATGAGCGCGTTGGTCGTCGTGGAGCCGACCGCCGGGCCGCCGCGCATCAAGGCCGAGAAACCCGGGCCGTGCTCGTCCACGAAGTCGAAGAAGCGGCCCATCACGCGCAGCAGCCGCGCGCCCAGCGGACCCTCGTGGGGCTCGGCGAAACGGCTCGCGAGATCCTCCGAGGCACGCTTCAACGCCGCCTCGTACAGGCTGAGTTTGCCCGGGAAGTAGTGGTAGACGAGCGGCCGTGAGATGCCCGCCGCCGAGGCTATCTCGTCGATGGAGACCTCGTCGGGAGAGCGTCGGCTGAACAGGTCGAGGGCGACGCCGATCAGCTGCTGCCGACGCTCCTCGACGCCCATCCTGCGGCGAACCCCGGTACTCATGCGAACACTTTACCGATCGGTTCCGGCCGCCCATGATCACACGTCGAGCACCAGGCGGTCACTCCGCGCCCGGGAGACACAGATCGGCGCGGATCACTCCTGCCGGCTAGCGCAGCCCGCTGATCTGCCGACCGTCCGTCAGGGTCCCCTTCAGGTCCGCCCGCGCGCCCTGCTCGGCCTTGGCGGCGAGCAGCGGCCCCTGCCCGGACGCCGTGACCCCGCCCGTCGCGGTGACCGACGACGTCCCCTCGCTGCCCGCCGCCAGCAGGTACCAGCTCCCCGCCGCCGACTTCCACAGCACCCCGGCCAGCACATGAGGATCACGCGGCCCGCAGGCCGGCACATCCGTGCCCTTGGCGACGACCGCCCCGGCCGCCCCGTCCGGCGTAGCGAACTGGGCCAGTGCGGCCGTGCCGTCGCCGCGCCAGGTCTCCGCCCGGGTGCACACCCACGCACCGAGCCCGGTGCCTTCGGGCAGCGGTTGCTCGGCGTAGCCCCAGGCGTTGACGCTCCGGATGCCCGACGAGCGCTCGGCCGCCAGGGAGCAGGCGAACGGCGCCCAGGTGCGCAAGCCGCGCGCGCCGGACGCTTCCCCGACCGAGCCGGGCCGGCCGGCCGTGAGGTGGGCCGGGACCAGCTCGCCGAGGTCGGTGGTGAGCCGGGTGCCGGAGGCGTCGGTCAGCTGGAGCACGGTCCACGAGGTGCACCTGCCGGTCCGCACGGCGGGGCTGGCCAGCGGCGCGGTGACGCCGTCGGCGAGGGTGAGCGGCGTCGCGGCCGCGTCCGGCTTCGTCAGGTCCCGCTGCGCCGCCTTCGTCACCCAAGGGGCGGTCAGGTAGCGGACGTTGCCGTCGGAACGGCCCAGCACCAGCGCGCTCGCCCCGGCGCCCGACGCGCCGTCGACCCGGGCGAAGTCCAGCGCCGCGCCCTGCGTGCCGTTCTCCGGCTCGGCGTAGCGGGCGATGCGCAGGCCGTCGTAGAGGATCACCACCCGGGCGTCGTCGACCTCGCCCGCGTACAGCAGCTGGGGCGGGCCGGCCGGGCCGCCGGTCTGGGTGCCGGGGGTCGCCGAGACGCGGACCGTCTCCCCGGGGCGGGCCCAGACGGCGAGGGCGCGGCGCAGCAGGGCCTTGTCGCCGGTGAGCGGGCCGCGCGCGGGCCACACGGAGAAGTCGGTGCGGGCCGAGGTCCGCCAGGCGGTGGGGGAGACCCTGATAAGCCTGCCGGGGTCGAGGGCGGCCTCGGCGGCCGGGTTCCCGGCGTAGGCGGGCGCGGCGGCGCCGTCGGGGCCCCAGCCGCCGTCCGGCAGTGCGACCAGCGCGCCGCACACCGCGAGCGCCGCCGCGGCGGCGAGGGCGGCCTTGGTGTGCTGGCGGCGGCGCATCAGGTCGGTGGGCCGGGCCTGGAGCGAGCAGGGGTCGAACTCGGCGGAGGAGAGCAGTCCCGGCTGCATGGGCACGCTGTTCGCCGAGGCCAGCGCGTCGCCCGGGTCGGTCACCCCCGCGGCGTCGAGGAGATCGCGGATGTCCGGGTCGGGCAGCTTCTCCAGGCCGCGCAGGACGTAGGCGGCGCGGGCCGGGCCGGGCAGGGCGGACAGCCGCTGGTCCAGGGCGAGTTCGTCGGCGCCGCCGGAGCGCGGGAACAGCTTCAGGCCCCACACCTGGGGGAGCAGCGGCGGGGTGAGCCGGGGCAGGCCCTTGCGGGGGCGGGCCGCCTCCAGGGCCGTGCGCACGACCCGCTCGCGCAGGTAGGCGTACCCGGGGTCGCCGTCCCGGCCGGAGGCCTGGGCCGGGATCACGGACGGCTGTTTGCGGCCCCGGGGCAGGGCGCGCTGGGCGAGGGCGTGTGCGGTCAGGACCCGGCGGCTGCGGCCGAGGCCCGGCGGCAGCACCAGGTAGGCGAGCCGGACCAGCCGGGGGTAGTGCTCGACGAGTGCGGCCTCGGCCTGCTCGACGTCGACCGGGCGGTTACTCCCGGCGGGGGAGGGTGCGTGACGCTGGGATACATCCTGTGACTGCACGTCCGGGAGAACGAGCGAGCCGGCGGTTGGTCACCGGACGGGTGATTCACACCCGGGGTTCGACCAGGGCGCGCGCGTAGTTCGCCATCGACCGCTGGTAGCGCGGAAGATGGGGGGCGAGCGCGCCGAGCACCAGGGACAGGCCCTCGCGGTCGCGGCCGAGGCTGGACAGGCACAGGGCGAGACAGGCCCGTACCGCGTCGTCCAACTCGTCCGACGCGGCGTCCAGTTCGGGCGTGAGCAGCGTGACGCCCTCCTTCGCCTGCCCGGTGTTCCGGAGCGAACTCGCCAGCTGGATCTTCGCCCGGCGGCCCTTGTACCCGCCCAGTCCGCGGGCCAGTGCCTCCCGGTACAGCGGCACCGCCTGGTCCGAGTGTCCCGTCGAGTCCCAGGCGCAGGCCTGCTCGAAGGGTCCGAGCGGGCTGTCGTCCGGCAGTTCGGCGACGAGGGTGTCGATCAGGGCGCGGAACTCGTGGGCGCGTTCCTCCGGATACTCGTCGAAGGCGGCCCAGGCGGCGGTCACGCGGTCTTCCCAGTTCTGGTTCACCGCGTCACCTTCGCACAGCCGTGCGCGCCCGGTCACCGGATTTGAGCGCAGCGCGCGCGGCAGCCGTATCCGAAGGCGCTGAGGCATGCTTGGCACACCAGACCGGAGGAACAGATGAGGTTGACAGGACTGCTGCTCGGCGCCGCGGCCGTACTGACGCTGGCGGGCTGCGGCTCGGGCGACAAGACGGAGGCCGTGCCGCCCACCGCGACCGGCAGCCTGGAGCATCTGGCCGCCGAGGTGAAGTGCGAGCCGAACATGCAGACCGACGCGGACGAGATCCGCCAGGCCATCTGCCGCACCGGAGAGGGCAGGTTCATCCTCGCCACCTTCGCCACCGACCGCGGCCAGCGCGAGTGGATCAACGACGCGAAGGACTACGGCGGTCACTACCTGGTCGGCCGCAAGTGGGTCGCCGTCGGCGACGACGGGGTGGTCAAGGCGCTGCGCGGCACGCTCGGCGGCGACCTGGAGGACGGCGCCGACCACCACGCGCACAGCGGCTGACGAGCGTGCCCGGGCACGACGAAGGCCGGTGACGGGAGGGGGGTTCGTCACCGGCCTTCTGTCTTGCGCCCGTTGCGGGATCACGTGCCCGTTACGGGATCACGAGCAGTTCTGACCGCGGTTGATGCAGTTGGCGATCTTGTTGGCCAGACCGTTCTTCGTGACGCTGATGAAGTCGTCGTGGTCCGTGGACGCCTTGTGCAGCTGCTCCGGGAACCCGTCCACCGCGTAGGCGTTCTTCACCTGGCCGTTCTGGATGGTGGGCGGGTTGATGTTGTAGACGAGCCGCATGGTCAGCTGCGGGATGGCCTTGAACCCGTTCGGGCAGACACCGCTCGCCGGATCGGCGAACGCCACGTGGGTGCGGTGGTTGGCGCTGTCGATGTTCTTCCCGTCCCAGCAGCTCTGGAAGGCGAACGTGCGCACCACCTTGCTGCCCTGCGGGCAGATCGGGTACTGCTGCGTCAGCTGCACCTTGTTCTCGAAGCCGGTGCAGCTCCAGTGCGCGTTGGCGTTCGCCAGACCGTTGGTGGTGGTCTTGGCGTCACCGGTGATGATGCGCAGGAACTGCGGCATCGCGACGACCTTGGCGGCCGGGCTGCCCACGTACTTGATCTCGGCCTGGGCGGGGACCAGGATGCGGCCGACGTTGCCTTCCTTGCCACCGCCGTCGGCGTTCTGGTCGAAGTCCCGGGTGCCGTCCTGGACACGGACCACCGGCCAGTAGTACGACGACAGGTCGCTGCGGTTCTGGCAGCTGGTGCCGCCCTGCAGGAACGTGTTGTTGCTGGAGAACGCGTTGACCTTCTGGTTGCCGACGTAGTCGTGCAGGTGGTGCGCGCCGTTGGCCACGCCGGGCGCCACGATCACGTTGTCGGTGTTGTGGTTCTTGTTCGCGTTCACACCGCAGCGCGTGGTGAACGTACCGGTCGAGGCGTTGCCGGTCTTGCGCGGCTTGCCCTGGACGTTCGGCGCCACCTTGGTGATGTCGACGAAGTCCGCCGCGACCGGGCCGTTGCCGGCCTGTCCGCCGATGTTGCCCTGCTGACCGTTCTGGCCCTGCTGCTGGCCGCCGTTCTGCTGTTGCCCGCCGTTCTGCTGTTGCCCGCCGTTCTGCTGCTGGCCGCCGGCGTTCGTCTGGTTGGCGGTCTGCGTCGTGCAGGCGGCGAGCTGCTTGAGCGTGTTGTCGAAGGAACCGCCGACCCGCTGGATGTCGATGCGGATCCGGTCGATCGTCGCCGCCCGCTTCTCCTTGAGAGGGCCGACGATCGCGTTCTGTACGAAGCTCGCGTCCCTCGTCTGGACGTCCCGGGTGGAGGCGAGCCGGTTGTAGGCCTCGGTGATCTGCTTGTCGAGGTTCGCCAGCTCCGTCGCCACGCCCTGACGCGCCGCGTTCGGCACGTTCGTCAGCTTCTGGCCGACGTCCGGGCAGGAGATGGTCGCGACCTGCGCCGTCGCGGCCTTCGTCTGGTTGCCTCCCCACGACTGGTTGTTCGACTCGTGAGCCGAGGCGTAGAAGTTCGCCCAGATCAGCCCGCCCCCACCGAGCGCTAGGGCCGCCGATGCGGCTATGGCCTTGGTGGCCAGCGGCGTACGGCGTTTTCGTGTGTTGCGTCCCATGGAACTCCTCTGACTTCCTTGCGGGGCAGCATCGAGGCGCCCGACAGGAGTGAAGCGGCGCCCCTACATACGGACGCCGTCCCAGAGGTGTTCACCGGTCTCCCAAATTCCTCCAGGAACAGGGGAGTTGGCAGGTCAATCCGGGCCCAGCCCGGTGAAGAGGCTGGAGTGTGCGGGGAGAGAACCAGCACCGGCAGGCCCGGCCGCGCCCGCCGGGACGCGAGCCTCCTGCGGGCGTCCGACAGAGCCGTGAGGACCGCCGGGGGTGGTGACGAGCCCGATGCCGAGCGGGACGAGCGCGACGGAGAGACGGAAGGCGGCTCTGTCTGTGCCGGTGGTCATGCCGCCGGCCCTGCCGACGGCCGCGGGCGGGTCAGTCGTCCGAGGGCCCCTCTGGGGGGATGGTGCCGGGTACGTCCCCGGTCCGCGCCAGCAGCTTCGCCTCCACCTCCGGGTCCAGGCCCTTGCGGGTCCGGTCCGGGCGCTGAGGCGCGCTGCCGCCGATCTGCGTCAGCCACCGCCAGGTGTCCGCGACGGTCTCGCCCACCGGCCGGCACACCAGCCCCGTGGCGACCGCCCGCGACACGTCCGCGCGGTGCACGGCGTCGTACATCTCGCCGCCCGGCGGCACCCACACCGGCAGCTCGGTCCACGGCTCGATCCCGGCCTCCAGGATCGGCTCCGGGTCGGTCCAGCGCAGCTCCGCGTCCGCGCCGGTGACCCGCAGGCACGCCCGGAGCAGCTCGCCCATGGTGGTGTGGCCGGGCGGGCTCACCAGGTTGTACGGCCCGGACAGCCCGCGCTCCAGCGCGCCGAGCAGCCACTCGGCGAGGTCGCGCACGTCGACGTACTGCACCGGCAGTTCGCGCGGGCCGGGGGCCAGGACCGGGCCGCCGCGGGCGATCCGGGTCAGCCACCAGGGCAGCCGGCCGACGTTCTCGTACGGGCCGAGGATCAGCCCGGCCCGGACCAGCAGCGAGTCCGCCGCGCCGAAGGCCCCGACGGCGGCCAGTTCGCCGCCGCGCTTGTCCCGCGCGTAGTCCGTCGCCCCGGCGTCCGCGGCGGCGCCCTCCACCAGCGGGGCGTCCTCCGCGCCACCGCGCGGCCAGGGCCAGGCGTACACCGACCGGCTGGAGACGTACGCGTACCGCCCGGCCCGGCCGCGCAGCAGCCGGGCCGCCTCGTGCACCGCACGCGGGGCGGCCGACCAGGTGTCCACCACGGCGTCCCAGCCCTCGCCGCCGTCCGCCGCGAGGGCGGCGAGGCCGTCGGGCGCGGTGCGGTCGCCGTGCGACGACCGTGCCCCGGGCGGGGCTTGGTGCCGTCCCCGGTGGAAGACGGTCACCTCCCAGCCGCGCCCGAGCGCGGCCTCCACCACGGCCCGTCCCACGAACTCCGTTCCGCCCAGCACAAGAAGTCTCATGCCGGGATCGTGCCCGGTCCGGGGCCGTGGCGGCGCGGGGCTCTGCCGAGGGCAGAAGGGTCAGCGGCCGGTCGGCGGGGTGTACTTGTAGCCCACCCGGCGCACCGTCTGGATGGCCTGGCGGTGCTCGGCGCCCAGCTTGCGGCGCAGCCGCGCGATGTGGACGTCGACGGTGCGGCCGTCGCCGACATGGCCGTAGCCCCACACCGTGGTGACCAGCTGGTCGCGGGTGTGCACCCGGTGCGGGTGCGCCACCAGGTGGGCCAGCAGTTCGAACTCCAGGTAGGTGAGGTCGAGTTCGCGGCCGTCGACGCTGGCGGTGCGCCGCACGGGGTCGATCCGCACCAGCGGTCCGGTGCCGGGGTCCGCCTCGGCCTCCGGCTGGTCCGGGACCGCGACCGGCAGGAACGGGGGCCGCTGGTCGGCCGGGACGAGCACCAGGTAGCCGACCATCGGCGGCTGGCCCGGCAGGGTGGGCAGGGCGTGCTGCGGCGCGGGCAGCCAGGTCGCGCCGGGCGGCAGGAAGTCCGCGACGTCCACCACCTCGTCCCGGTCGACGGCGCGCAGCCGGTGCCGGGTGCCGTTCGCGGCGGGGGCGGTCAGGGTGGCGGTGGACAGGGAACGGGAGGTCGCCATGAGAGGTCAGCTCTTTCGCGCGAGGAGTTCGTCGGGAGGTGCGGCGGCCGCGATTCGTGGTCGGGCGCGCCGGAGGACGTACGTCGTTCCGCGCTGGCCGAAGGCCGGGGTGTACGGCTTTAGAGGGCCCGCGCGTTCCTCGCGCGGCAACACACACGGTCGAAGTCGTGGTGCTGACGGGAAGGCCAGAACGGCTCGAGGTCGTGGCGACCCGTCGCGGTGATCTGCTGGAAGCTGGCCATACGCCCATTGAAGCAGAGGCGTGCGCCGGGCAGGAGCCTTCTCTCACTGCTTGGACGCTTCCTTGGCGTGAAATTGACGTTGCGTCCACCTCGAACCCCGGCTTTCCGCCCTGGTCAGCGGCCTGCCTCGGCTCCTCGGTGGCCGGTTTGCCGTCTCACTTCGCGGACAACGGCGGGGTGCGGACGGGGCGCGACGCGTGCGAGGGGCGCCCGCCGTCACGGCGGGCGCCCCTCGGGTGCGGCGGACGGATCAGACCTGGCCGGCCTTCTCCAGCGCGGTGCAGCAGGTGTCCACCAGCAGGCGGGTCACCACGTACGGGTCGACGTTGGCGTTCGGACGGCGGTCCTCGATGTAGCCCTTGCCGTCCTTCTCGACCTGCCACGGGATACGGACCGAGGCGCCGCGGTCGGAGACGCCGTAGGAGAACTTGTCCCAGGGGGCGGTCTCGTGCAGGCCCGTCAACCGCTCGTCGATGCCGGCGCCGTAGCTCTTCACGTGGTCCAGCGGCTTCGAGCCCTCGCCGAGCGACTCGCACGCGGTGATGATGGCGTCGTAGCCCTCGCGCATCGCCTTGGTGGAGAAGTTGGTGTGCGCGCCCGCGCCGTTCCAGTCGCCCTTGACCGGCTTCGGGTCCAGGGTCGCGGAGATGCCGAAGTCCTCGGCGGTGCGGTACAGCAGCCAGCGGGCCACCCACAGCTGGTCGGAGACCTCCAGCGGGGCGAGCGGGCCGACCTGGAACTCCCACTGGCCCGGCATGACCTCGGCGTTGATGCCCGAGATGCCGAGACCGGCCTTCAGGCAGTTCTCCAGGTGGGCCTCGACGATCTCGCGGCCGAAGATCTCGTCGGCGCCGACACCGCAGTAGTAGCCGCCCTGCGGGGCCGGGAAGCCGCCCTCGGGGAAGCCCAGCGGGCGGGAGCCGTCGAAGAAGGTGTACTCCTGCTCGATGCCGAAGATCGGCTCCTGGGCCGCGAACCGCTCGGCTACCTCGGCCAGCGCGGCGCGGGTGTTGGACGGGTGCGGCTTCATGTCGGTGTCCAGCACCTCGCACAGCACCAGGATGTCGTCGCCGCCGCGGATCGGGTCCGGGCAGGTGAAGACCGGCTTGAGCACGCAGTCCGAGGAGTGGCCCTCGGCCTGGTTGGTGGAGGAGCCGTCGAAGCCCCAGATCGGCAGCGCGTCGAGACCGGCCGGAGCACCCGTGATGATCTTCGTCTTGGAACGCAGCTTGGCCGTCGGCTCGGTGCCGTCGATCCAGATGTACTCAGCCTTGAAGGTCACGGGGCCACATCCTTCGGGGGTGGGTCGGGTGCACGGGCGGGTGCTGCGGCGCTGCGGCACCGGTGCGCCGCTCGATCTGCCGGGCAGCCTGTCAACAGGCCGTTTCCCGGCCATTGCTCGTTTGTGAACCCCGTGTTACCTGGTCTTTCTGCGGCTGGGCTCACCTGGTGAGGTCGCGCCGGGTGATGTACGGGCCGCACCCTCCGCTGTGGCGGCGGCCTCCCGTACGCCGGTGAGGAAGCCCCGGATCGCCGCCAGCTGGTGGTCGTCGTAGCCGCGCAGCAGCTCCACCGACCGCTCGATGAGCGGCCCGAAGAAGGCCCAGCCGAGCTCCACCGCCCGCTCCTCCACCTCGATCACGACCCTGCGCCGGTCCCGCTCCCCGCGCACCCGGCGCGCCAGCCCGGCCCGCTCCAGCCGGTCGACGAGCGCGGTCGTACCCGCCGAGTTGAGCCCGAGCACGCCGCCGAGCCGCCCCGCGGTCATCTCCTCGCCCGCGCGCCGCACGTCCATGAGCGCGATCAGGGCGCGTACGTCCGTGGGGTGCATGCCGTTGCGGTGCGCGAACCGGGCGCTGTGCAGGCCGAGTTCGACGGAGGCGGCGCGCAGCAGGTGGACGATCTCCAGCTCGGGCCCCGGGGCGGGGCCGGGCGGGGTGGACACGTGGAGCCTCCCGGCTATCATCTCGCTCGGCGAATATCTTGCTGAGCGAGATGATAGGGGGTGGCGCCATGGCCGGATACGACCGTGCGGCGTACCGGGTTGCGTACGACAAGGTCATGGCGAAGTGGCCGGCCGACCGCGAGGCGCTGACGGTCGCCACGCCCTTCGGAGAGACCCACGTCAACGTCTGCGGCCCGCGCGACGCGCCGCCGCTGCTCCTGCTGCCGGGCGGCGGCGGAGCGACCTCCGCCTCCTGGTACGCGCAGGCCGCCGGACTCGCCCGGATCCGCCGGGTGCACGCCGTGGACCTGCCCGGCGCGCCCGGACTGAGCCGGGCCGGCGACCGCCACCCCCGTACGGTCGCCGACCTGGCCGACTGGCTGGACGCCGTCCTGGACGGCCTCGGCGTCACCGTGACCGACATCGGCGGCCACTCCTACGGCGGCTGGATCGCCCTGCACCACGCGCTGCGCGCGCGTACCCGGGTGCGCCGTCTGTTCCTCCTGGACCCGACCCAGTGCTTCGCCGGGTTCAAGACGGCGTACCTGCTGCACGCGCTGCCGATGCTGCTGCGGCCCGCACCCCGCCGGGTCCGCGCCTTCCTGGAGTGGGAGACCGGGGGAGCGGCGCCGGACCCCGACTGGCTGGCGCTCCAGGAGGCCGCCGCGGGCTTCCCGGCCGCGAAGCCGGTGACCGGCCCCCGGCCGGCGCCGGACGCGCTGCGCGCCCTCGGGGTGCCGGTCCTGCTGCTCGTGGCCGCGAACAGCAGGACCCATGACCCGCATGAGGTGGTGACGCGGGCCGGTGCGCTGCTGCCGCACGTGGAGACGGCCGTGCTGCCGGACGTCTCCCACCACGCGCTGCCGCAGACGGCACCGCCGGCCCTGATCCGCCACCTCACCGGTTTCCTGTCGGCTCCCTGAGCCTCACCCCACCTTCTCGATCACCGCGCGCCGGATGAGGAACTTGCCCGGTTCCCGGACCTGTTCGAAGGCGGCGTTGTTGAGAAGGACACAACTGCCGGAGACGGACGTCACCTTCACCGTGGTGGACTTGTTGTTGTCCAGGTTGGTGACCTTCAGGGTGGTCCCCGCCGGGAACTGGCTGCTGGACGCGGCAGGGGCGCCGCCCTCGCCGGAGAGCGTCACGGTGGAGCCCTTGCAGACCTGCTCACCGGCCGCCTGCTGACCGCCGCCCTGCTGGGCGTCCCCGGCCTGCTGACCGGCGCCCTGCTGGGCACCACCGGCCTGCTGGCCGCCGCCCTGCTGCTGGCCCGCGCCCTGCCCGGCGTCCCCGCCCTGCGCCGCCTGGGAGCCCTGAGCCGACTCCCCAACGGTGCAACCGGACGCCTTCTGCTGGACCTTGATCTGCTCGATGACCGCCTGCCGGTTGGCGATCCGGGCCGCCGACTGCGCGTCCGGTTTGGCCTTCTGGTCCGCGATGAACTTCTCGTTGTTGCCGAGGGCCGTGGCCAGCCCCTGGCAGACGGTCGAGTCCCCGGCGGACAGCGTCTTGGCGTTCTGCGGGCTCTGCGCGGCGTTCGAGGTGGACGCCAGGGCGAAGGCCCCGCCGCCCGCCACCGCCGCGGCGCTGACGAGCAGCGCGAGCTTCTTCTTCGTACCGAGAGTTCTCCTGCGCGACATGCGCGCCTCCTGAAGAGGTAGGGGAGCGTACGCCGCTATGTACGAGATACCGAACGGGGTTACTCAACGGTCACGGGAGTCAGTGAAGTGACCTGCGTCACGCCGGAACTGACCGGTCGTCAGCCCTTGCCGCTGTGGGAGATGGCCTCCCGTACGGCCTCCTCGCTGCGGGCCACCAGTGCCGTACCGTCGTCCGCGGTGATGATCGGGCGCTGGATCAGCTTGGGGTGCTCGGCGAGCGCCGTGATCCACCGGTCCCGCGTGCTCGCGTCCCGCGGCCACTCCTTGAGCCCCAGCTCCTTGGCGACCGGCTCCTGGGTGCGGGTGATGTCCCACGGTTCGAGGTGCAGCCGGTCGAGTACGGCCCTGATCTCGTCGGTGCTCGGCACGTCCTCCAGGTAACGCCGGACGGTGTACTCGGCCCCCTCGGCGTCGAGCAGGCTGATCGCGCTACGGCACTTGGAACAGGCGGGATTGATCCAGATCTCCATGCCGCACACGGTACGCGAAAACCGTTCTGCACCCCCGTCACTGGAGCCCCGAAAACCCTTGTGGCCAGGGGCTTTTGTCAGTGGTGGCCCGTAGAATAGAAGCAGTGTTCGAGGGTGCGCGCCGGACCCCGGTGTGTGCCCTGACCGCGACAGGAGGATGCCTGTGCCCGCTGCCGCCCTGAAGCCGAAGCCGTTGCCGACCCAGTCCACCGCCAAGCGTTCCGTGCTGTTCGACTCGCCCTACGAGCCCGTGGCGAAGCGACCGCTGCCGGCCGGACGGCCGCGCGAGTGGTACGTCACGCACAACCGGCGTCTGAAGGCCATGCGCCTGGCCATAGCCCTGCTCGACTCCGGGGTGTACCTGCCGGACCAGGCCCGGAACGAGACGATCCGCAGCACGGCGGAGCGGATCGGGACGCGCCCGCCGTCCGACACCACGTGCCACATGGTGCGGGCGCTGATGCGGTACTCGCGCTGAGCCGGCCGTGATCCCGGGTGCCCCGCGTCACCGGCGCGGGGCACCCGGCACCGTCACACCGTCAGCTCCCGCTCCAGCGGCGTCCTGAAGCGCGGGGTGATCCGGGCCGCGCCCAGCCAGTCACGCAGGCGTTCCGCCTCCGCCGTGACCTCCGCCGCGGCCTCCCGGCGGACGCCCTCCCCGGGGATCCGCCAGACGATCTCGCCGTCCGCGCGCTGGGCCCAGCCGCCCACCACGCGGCCGTTCCACCACACCGTCGGGCCCACGTTGCCGCTGCGGTCGAAGAGCAGGGGGCGCAGCGCCGGGTCCAGATACCAGTCGCGCTGCTGCCAGGCCATGGCCGTGGGGTCGAGGGCCGGCAGCAGCGCCGCCCAGGGCGCGCCGGGACCCGCCACCGGCTCCGCGTCCCCGGCACCGACGTACCCCGTGCCCTCGTCCAGGGAGACCTCCTCGGCGCCGATCGCCGCCAGCGCGCGGCGGACCTCCCTCACCGGCCAGCCCGTCCACCACTTCAGGTCCGCCTCGGTCGCCGGGCCGCACGCCCGTAGCCAGCGGCGCAGCAGGGCCGCCTGCGCCTCGGCCGCGTCCAGCTCGGGGTGGGGCGGCGCCGGCGCCCAGCGGAACTGGCTGGACGTCCAGGAGCCGAGCGGCCGGCCCCGGACCACCTTGCCCTCCACGCCCAGCACGCGCAGCAGGCGGGTCGAGACCGTGTGGACGCCCTCGTAGCTCTTCCCGGCCGAGTGGACGAACCGCTCGCGCAGACGGGGCTCGTCCGCCGCCAGCTCCGCCGCCGTCGCCTGGCCGCGCCGGGCCAGCGCGGCGAGCGTGGCCTCCTCGACCTCCGCCAGCCAGGCCGCGTCCGGGGCGCCCGCGCTCGCCATGTCCCGCAGCAGGGCCGCGCGCTCCCGGGCGGCCACCGTGAGGCCCGTCGAGGCGTGGACGACGGCCGTCAGGTCCGCCGGGAACACGAACACCGTGTGGCGCATGCCGTGCATCCGCACCAGCGTGCGGTCCTCGTACAACGCCCGCTCCGTCTCCGGCACCGCCTTCGCGGGGTCGGTCAGCCGGGCGGCCACCGCCAGGTGCACGGTCGCCGGGTCCGAGCCGTGCAGGGCGGTCAGCGAGGCCGCGACCTCCTCGGGCGTCGCCGCCCGTGCCGTCCCGGCCAGCCGATGCCGCACGGCCAGCCGGGCCCGCCGCTCCGCCACGCCGATGTACCGCCGTTCCTCCGCCATGCCGGCCTCCCCTTCGGCTCATGATGCGTTGTCGCCATGGTCGCCGGTGCCACTGACAATGCGCGCGGGGGAGCGAGGCCCGGTCGTCCGGTGCGCGTCGTCGAGGCTGGTCGCGCCCACGCGGTGGAGCCGCGTGCCGATACCGCCCCACGCCCCTCGGGGCGCCGCACCCGAGACCCAGCACATGGCCGGCGTCGGGGAGTTCGACCGTCGGCGGGACGACCGTGTCCGGGCCCGGGACCGCCGGCACCCGGAAAACGGGGTGCACCGGCCGTCACGGCCTCCCTACGCTGAGCAAACGGAAGCAATCCCCTCGACTCACCCCACGGAGGTCCGTCATGCGTGGCATTCTCGCGACCGGGACCGTCGTCCTGGTGATCCTCGGAAGCGGGAACCATCTCTGGTGGCTCGCCGCCGTCGCCCTGCTGTATCTGTACGCGACGCACGGCCGTGGCTCGCCCCGCACCACCCCGCAGGCCGGCACCGGCGCCCTGCCCGACAGCTACCGGGCGTACCGGGACCGCCGGGACCGGCAGGCCAAGTGGGAGCGCCGCTACCGCCGTGAGCGGCCCTTGGAGGCCCGGCGGCAGGAGCGGGAGAAGAGCAGGAAGTGAGCGGGGGCGCCCCCGGCCGTCAGAGGCCGGGGGCGCCCCACACCGGGAACCAGCGGCCGAGGTCCTGCTCGATCCGCAGGTCGTTCCCGAGCGT
Source organism: Streptomyces sp. NPDC052721 (assembly GCF_040678315.1). Classification (NCBI taxonomy): domain Bacteria; kingdom Bacillati; phylum Actinomycetota; class Actinomycetes; order Kitasatosporales; family Streptomycetaceae; genus Streptomyces; species Streptomyces sp. NPDC052721. Next base: position 81,189 of record NZ_JBFATL010000019.1, read on the forward strand.
GGCCTTCAGCTGGAGTTCCAGCGCGGTGTCCCGCCGCTCGGCGGCGCCGGGCAGCGGGGCGAACGGATAGAACGTGCCGCGCTTGTAGAGGTAGACGAGCGCCAGCTTCCGGCCGGTGCCGTCCGTGAACCCGGCCAGCGAGCACAGCAGCTGCGGGCCGAAGCCGTTGACCTCCAGCGAACTGTTCACCGCGTGCAGATCGTTGACCAGCTCGGGCAGCTGGCCGGGGGAGCGCTGGGACATCAGCCAGGAGTAGCCGTAGGCGTCCCGGCGCAGCTCCACCGGCGGACCGGTCCGGCCGGTGTCCGCGTCCAGCAGCGCCTGCACCTCACGGTGCGTCTGCTCGAAGGCCGCGCCCTCCACCGTGGCGAAGCACACCGCCCCGCCCCCGGTCGGGGTGAAACCCGCCGCCGCCTCCAGCGTCACGGCCGCCGACGGCAGCGCGAACAGCCGGTCGAGATCGGGCGCGACCGGCTTCGTACGGCCCAGCAGGATGTCCAGCAGCCCCACCGGTCAGCCCGCCTTCCCCGGGGTGGCGGCCTCGCCCAGCTCCGCCGAGATCCGGCCCAGCTGCTCCAGCCGCTGCTCCAGGGTCGGGTGCGTGGAGAAGAACCGCTCGATGCCGGGCTCCCGGCCGGTCGCCGGGGTGAAGTAGAACGCGTTGAACGCCTGCGCCGTGCGCAGATCCTTGGTGGGGATCCGCGCGATCTCCCCGGAGACCTTGGTGAGCGCCGCCGCCAGCGCCGAGGGCCGGCCGGTCAGGTGTGCCGCGGCGCGGTCGGCCGCCAGCTCCCGGTACCGGGACAGCGAACGGATCAGCAGGAAGCTGATCGCGTACACGGCCGCCGAGACGCCCAGGACCGCGGCGAAGACGGCGGCGGTGTTCTGGTCCCGGCGGCCCGAGCCGAAGACCTGGGAGTAGAAGGCGAACCGCACGATCAGGCCCGCGAGCACCCCGAGGAACGACGCGATCGTGATCACGGCGACGTCCTTGTGCCGCACGTGCGACAGCTCGTGCGCGAGCACGCCCTCCAGCTCCGCCGGTTCCAGCCGGCGCAACAGCCCGGTGGTCACACAGACGACCGCGTGCTCGGGGCTGCGCCCGGTCGCGAACGCGTTCGGCATGTCCATCTGGGACACGGCGACCACCGGCTTGGGCAGGTCCGCGATCGCACACAGCCGGTCGACCACGGCGTGCAGCCCGGGATACTCCTCCCGCTCCACGACCCGCCCGCGCATGGCGAACATCGCGATCCGGTCGGAGAACCAGAACTGCGCCACGAACAGCGCCCCGATCAGGACGGCCACCAGCACCCAGGACTTCAGCAGCACGATCAGCGCTGCGACGAAGCCCACGTACAGCAGCCCGAGCAGGAACAGCGTGAGACCCATGCGCACGGTCAGCCGCCGATCGCTCCGGAACCGGCTCTGCATCTTGCATCACCCCGCAGTCAGGCACTCGTCCCGCTGTCCAGTGTGCACCTGCCGATTCCCATGAAGTGGTCCGGAACCGCCCTGGGCGGGGCAAAGGGTCAGTACGGAGAGCGCATCTGCGCGTACCCCAGCAGCACGATGACCACGGCGACGCAGCCGAGCACCACGGCGGTCGAGACCCAGGAGGACCGGCGCGGCGCCGGATCCGGGTCCGCGCGGAAGGGCGCCGGTTCCGGCGGGTTCTCCTTCCAGCGGGCGGCGAGCATCCGGGCCCGGGCGGAGGGCTCCTTGTGCTCGGCGGAGTTCGCCCAGGTGTGATCGAACTCGCGCTCCCAGTCGTTCTGTTCCGGCATCCCCGTTCAACCTCTCTCGTCCGACACGGTCCGGAGGGATGATCTCCCGACAATAGGAAGCCTGGGAAGCGGGAAAGGTTGCACGGACGCGCAAGCCGGTCAGCCGGAGCGGCGGAAGCGGCTCCGGTACTCCGTGGGTGTCGTGTCGAGCTTGCGGCGGAACGCCCGGATCAGCGTGTCGACCGAACCGAAGCCGCACGAGGAGGCTACGCGGTCCAGGGTGTCGTCCGTGGTTTCGAGCCGGTTCCGGGCCGCCTCGACGCGGGCCGCCTCGATGTAGGCGGCCGGGGTCATGCCGAGTTCCGCCTTGAAGATCCGGGCGAGCTGGCGTTCGCTGACGTGGGCGTGCCGGGCCAGGTCGGCGAGGGTCAGCGGCCCGGCGAGGTGCTCGGCGACGACATGGCGCAGCCCGGCCATGCGCGGGGTGGCCGAGACGGGCTCGACGGGCACGCTGAACTGGCTCTGCCCGCCCGGCCGTTTCAGGTACATGACCAGCTGCCGGGCGACCCGCAGGGCGACGGCCTCCCCGAAGTCCTCGGCGACCAGCGCGAGGGACAGGTCCAGGCAGGCGGTGATGCCCGCGCCGGTCCACACCCCGCCGTCGCGGATGAAGATCGGGTCGGCGTCGACCTCGACGGCGGGATGCTCCTCGGCGAGCTGCTGGGCGGTCGACCAGTGGGTGGTGGCGCGCCTGCCGTCCAGCAGACCGGCGGCGGCGAGCAGATGGGCGCCCACGCAGACGGACGCCACGCGACGGCTGCGGCCGGCGAGCGTCCGCACCCAGGCGACGACGGCGGGGTCGGTCAGGGCGCGCACCCGCCGCTCCTCGTCGACCCCGACCGAGCCGGGCACCAGCAGGGTGTCGACGGCCCTGCGGGAGGCCTCCGCGAAGGTCAGATCGGGCAGCACCCGCACCCCGGCGGCGGTGGTGACGGGATCCATGGCCTCGGCGGCCAGGACCACCTCGTAGCCGGTCTCCTCCCCGGTCTCCCGCCGGAGCAGGGCGAACACCTCCGGCGGGCCGGTGACGTCCAGCAGGTCGACGCCGTCGAACAACATGATCACGATGAACCGCCGGCCCACGCTCACACCCTCCCCCTCCGGATGTCCGGATCCGCAAGTTACCTGACATTGCTGCCATGCGGGGCCGGCTCCTAGCGTGATCGCCGTACCCACCACACCACCGAGGAGAGGGCGGTCATGCCCACCACGACGTTGCGCGAACTGAACGGCCTCGACCAGACCCCGGCCACGCTCGCCGGCTCCACGCTGATCCTGGTCGACTACCAGAACACCTACACGCGGGGCGTCATGGAGCTGGCGGGCTGGGACGCCGCCCTCGACGCCGGGGCCGGACTGCTGGCGAAGGCGCGGGCCGCGGGCACCCGGGTGATCCACGTCGTCCACGACGGCGGCCCGGGCACCCCGTACGACATCCGTGCCGAGATCGGTCACATCCACCCCCGGGTCGCCCCCGCCGACGGCGAAGCAGTCGTCGTCAAGACCGCCCCCGACGCGTTCCACGGCACCGACCTCGCCGAGCACGTGGACGCCGCCGGCCACAAGGACGTCCTGATCGCCGGCTTCATGACCCACATGTGCGTCCTGTTCACCGCCCAGGGCGCGTTCCTGCGCGGCAACCACCCCACCGTGGTGGCCGACGCCTGCGCGACCCGCCCGCTGCGCACGCCGCCGGCCGAGGTGACCGCGGACCAGCTCCACCACAGCGCCCTCGCCACCGTCGCCGACCTCTACGGCGTGGTCGTACCGTCGGCGTCCGCGCTGACCTGAGCCCGCGAACACCGAGGCCCCGCCGTTCCCGGGGGAGCGGCGGGGCCTCGGTCAGCGCTTCGGGGCGTCTTCCGATGCAGATACTGCTGCCGCTACTACTGCCGCGAACGTCGTCCGGACCGCGTGGCACGCGGGCAGAATGACCGCATGCCGGAGATCACCGCCGAGTCGCTGACCTGGGCGATCCAGAAGGCAGGCGAGTCCTTCGCCACGAACGAGTTGGCCTACCTCGCCCTCACGTCGAAGCCTGAGCACCCAGTCCGGGACCGTATGGCCTGGATCTTGCACAACGGTCTGCCCGGTTGCATAGCGGCCCGCGAGTGGAGCCCCAACGGCGACCGGGCTCGAAGCGACCTCGCCGTCCTCGATGCGAGCAGTCACAAGCCCTCGGCGGTGGTGGAACTGAAAGCCGCCTACACCTTCGACTTCGCGCACGACGGGCAACGGGCGGTCGACAAGTACGTGCGGATGGTGGGCAGCGACCTGCGTAAGGGCAGTGCCGTCGGAGGCAGTGGAACGCGAATCTTCAGTCTTCTGCTGCTGACTCATCCGATGAGTGCTCCCGTGCAGCCCACACCAGTGGTCAAGTACGGTCCCGAAATAGCCCGTTCCCTGTGCGAGCGCAGTGCTGCGGACCTGGCTCACGCCGCACGTGAGACTGCGGTCAGCCGTCTGAGCGAGATGGGTTCTGTAAGCGAGGGAACGCTTCGCGCGGGTACAGCCTTCGGCGTAGAGGTGGCCATCAAGTACTTCCTCGTCTCAGCGGACTAGAGGCGCCTGTCAAGTCGGCCTCGTCCGACGGCGAAAACCGTACGTGGACAAAAGACCAAGGCCCCGTCACTTACCGTAGTAAGCGGCGAGGCCTCGATGTGTCTGACGCCATATGGACGATCAGAATCCGGCAGCCGCACACGCGTTGCGCGTGCGGCTGCCGGACGTCGACCGACGTCCACGGCTGTTCGCGGCTGTTTCCGCAAGTCAGGGGGGCGATTCGGCGATCACTGACACAGGTCGGATTTTCACCGAATCACCCCGCCTGTCACACGTCGAAGTACAGCTCGAACTCGTGCGGGTGCGGGCGCAGCTGGAGCGGGGCGATCTCGTTGGTGCGCTTGAAGTCGATCCACGTCTCGATCAGGTCGGACGTGAACACGTCGCCCTGGAGGAGGAACTCGTGATCGGCCTCCAGCGCGTCGAGGACGGCGTTCAGCGAGGTCGGGACCTGGGCGACGTTCGCGTGCTCCTCGGGAGCCAGCTCGTACAGGTCCTTGTCGATCGGCTCGGCCGGCTCGATCTTGTTCTTGATGCCGTCCAGGCCCGCGAGGAGCAGGGCCGAGAAGGCCAGGTACGGGTTGCCGGAGGAGTCGGGCGCGCGGAACTCGACGCGCTTGGCCTTCGGGTTGGAGCCCGTGATCGGGATACGCATCGCGGCGGAGCGGTTGCGCTGCGAGTACACCAGGTTGATCGGCGCCTCGAAGCCCGGCACCAGACGGTGGTACGAGTTCACCGTCGGGTTGGTGAAGGCCAGCAGCGACGGGGCGTGCTTGAGGATGCCGCCGATGTAGTAGCGGGCGGTGTCCGACAGGCCCGCGTAACCGGCCTCGTCGTAGAACAGCGGGTCGCCGTTGCTCCACAGCGACTGGTGCACGTGCATGCCCGAGCCGTTGTCACCGAAGATCGGCTTCGGCATGAAGGTCGCGGTCTTGCCGTTGCGCCAGGCGACGTTCTTGACGATGTACTTGAAGAGCTGCAGGTCGTCGGCGGCGGCGAGCAGGGTGTTGAACTTGTAGTTGATCTCCGCCTGGCCGGCCGTGCCCACCTCGTGGTGCTGGCGCTCGACCTTCAGGCCGGACCGCTCCAGCTCCAGGGAGATCTCGGCGCGCAGGTCGGCGAAGTGGTCGACCGGGGCCACCGGGAAGTAGCCGCCCTTGTAGCGGACCTTGTAACCGCGGTTGTTCTCCACCGCACCGGTGTTCCAGGCGCCCGCCTCGGAGTCGATGTGGTAGAAGGACTCGTTCGCCGAGGTGGCGAAACGGACGCTGTCGAAGACGTAGAACTCGGCCTCGGGACCGAAGTACGCGGTGTCCGCGATCCCGGTCGACGCCAGGTACGCCTCCGCCTTCTTCGCCACGTTGCGCGGGTCACGGGAGTACTGCTCGCCCGTGATCGGGTCGTGGATGAAGAAGTTGATGTTGAGGGTCTTGTCGCGGCGGAACGGGTCCACACGGGCGGTGGACAGGTCGGCACGCAGAGCCATGTCGGACTCGTGGATGGCCTGGAAACCACGGATCGACGATCCGTCGAAGGCCAGCTCCTCGTCCGGGTCGAACGCCTCAACGGGCACCGTGAAGTGCTGCATGACGCCCGGCAGGTCGCAGAAGCGGACGTCGACGAACTTGACGTCCTCGTCCGCGATGAACTTCTTGGCCTCGTCGGCGTTCTGGAACATCCAGCTCCTCCTACTCCCGACCGTCCTCGCCGGGGTGGTAGATCGTTCGTGCGGCCAGTGCGGTGGCACACGCTGGTCTCGACCCTAGGGACGGGTGATTTCTCGGGCGTGACCCATTTGTTTCGCAGAAGTTAACCGGCCACGTGTCCACCGTAGCCCCGACGCACCCCTGTGCGTAGTGCCCGAAACCGGGCACAGTACCGTGGAGGCGTGGACAACAGGCAGGCAATCGGATCGTGGCTCTCCGGGCCGCGCGCGGCCATGGAAGAGGCGGGCGCCGACTTCGGATACCGGGGCGAACAGCTCGGTCTCCCGGAGCACGGGCCGAACTCGATCGCACGGCCCGGACGGCGCCTCGGCGCACTCGCCGTGGACTGGGCGCTGTGCGTCCTGATCGCATACGGCCTGATCACGGACGGCTACCGCGCCCCCGCCACGAGCAACTGGGCGCTCGCCGTCTTCTTCGTCCTGAGCGTCCTGACCGTCGGCACGGTCGGCTTCACCCCCGGAAAGCGCCTCTTCGGCATCCGGGTCGTGGCCCTCCGGACGGGCACGGTCCACCCGGGGCGCGCCCTGCTGCGCACCGTCCTGCTGTGCCTCGCGATCCCCGCCCTGATCTGGGACCGCGACGGCCGCGGCCTGCACGACCGGCTCGCGAAGACGGTCGAGGTACGCGTCTGACCGCGCGACCCCGGTGACCGCCGGCCACCGGGACCAGCCCCGCGCTCACCCCGTCCGCAGCACCGCCGCCAGTGCCTCCCGAGCGGTGCGCCGCGGTGGCTCTGGGCCGTGTGCCGGGTGCAGCTCGGCCGTGGCTGGTCGCGCCCCCGTGCCGGGGCGGCATCGGGACACGGCCCCGCGCCCGGCCACAGCGCCGGCCGCCGGCGGGAGCGTCCGGCGCCGTGCCTGGCAGTCACCCCCTCCGCTGCACCCGCCGTGTGCCGGGTGCAGCTCGGTCGTGGCTGGTCGCGCCCCCGTGCCGGGGCGGCATCGGGACACGGCCCCGCGCCCGGCCACAGCGCCGGGCGCCGGCGGGAGCGTCCGGCGCCGTGCCCGGCAGTCACCCCCTCCGCAGCACCGCCCCCAGCACCCGCCGCAGCTCCGCCTCCGGATCGCTCGCGGCGGCCGTCGTGCGCCAGGCCACGAAGCCGTCCGGGCGTACCAGCACCGCGCCGTCCGCCGTCGTGCCGTGGAGGGCCGCCCAGTCGGTGCCGCCTCCGGGGCCGTCCCCGTCGTAGGTGAGGTCGGCGTCCGCGCCCGCGCCGATCCGGTACGCCTCCAGTCGTACGCCGTCCGTGCGGGCGATCTGCCGGGCGGCGGCGTGCCAGGCCCCGCCCGCGGCCGACCCGGCGTCGCAGAGCAGCACCAGTGACCGCTCGTAGAGGTCGATCGTGGACAGCCGGTCGCCCGCGCGGCGCAGCCACAGGTGCGGGGCCCGGCTGCCCGGGTCCGCGGTCAGCCGCACCCCGTCGGGTACGACCGGCTGGGCGGGGTCGGCGCCGATGACGGCGCCCTCCAGGTAGCGGTAGGCGAGGACCACGGGGAGGATGCCGCTGCGCGGGCCGCCGCCGACGCCGGGCGTGGGTGCGAAGCCGGGGTGGCTGTGCTCCACCGAGCGGGCGGAGGCGCGGGCGCTGGTCGCCAGCGCGACGGGCCGGCGCTCGGTGTCGTAGGTCTCCAGCAGGCCGGGCCCGGCCCAGCCGCCGAGGACGGCGGACAGCTTCCAGGCCAGGTTGTGGGCGTCCTGGATGCCGGTGTTGGAGCCGAAGGCGCCGGTCGGGGACATCTCGTGGGCGGAGTCGCCGGCCAGCAGCACCCGGCCCGCCGTGTAGCGTTCGGCGACGCGTTCGGCGGCACGCCAGGACGCCTTGCCGGTGATCTCGACGTCCAGGTCGGGGACGCCGACGGCCAGCCGGATGTGCCGCTGCAGCCGCTCCTCGGTGAACTCCTCCAGCGTCTCGCCCTGCTCCGGGTGCCAGGGCGCGTGGAAGACCCAGTGTTCCTTGTTGTCGACCGGCAGCAGGGCGCCGTCGGCCTCCGGGTTGGTGAGGTAGCAGCAGATGAAGTGCCGGTCGCCGACCGTCTCGGCGAGCAGCTTGGACCGGAAGGTGACGCTCACGTTCGCGAAGAGGTCGCCGGGGCCGCTCTGCCCGATGCCGAGCCGCCGCCGGACGGGGCTGCGCGGGCCGTCGCACGCGACCAGGTAGTCCGCGCGGACCCTGTACAGCTCGTCGCTGTCCCGGTCCCGGACCAACGCCGTCACTCCTTCGGGGTCCTGCTCGAAGCCCTCCAACTCGTGGAAGTACCGCAGGTCCCCGCCGAGCGCGCGGGCTCCCTTCAGCAGCACCGGCTCCAGGTCGTTCTGGCTGCACAGGCACCAGGTCGTGGGACTGAACTTCGCCAGCCCGCCGCCCGGGTCGATGTGCTTGAACAGCCATTCGCCGGCGTCGCCGACCAGGGTCGGGGTCTGCAGGATGCCGTGGTTGGCCGCGAGGAGCGAGGCCGCCGCCTTGATGTCCGGCTCGATGCCGGCCACCCGGTACAGCTCCATCGTCCGCAGGTTGTTGCCGCGGCCACGCGGGTGGATCGAGGTCCCGGAGTGCCGCTCGACGAGCATGTGGGGTACGCCGAGACGGCCCAGGAACAGGGAGAGGGACAGGCCCACCAGCGAACCGCCCACGACGAGGACGGGCACCTGGTGATCGGCTTTCTGCTGCATCAAGGCTCCAGAGGCAGGGTCGGGGTGTGAGGCGCGTTGCTGTTTCTGTGCCCTCTGGGACGGCTTTCGCGTGCTCAATCACCCACGTGGTTCACGCGAGTCGCGCGTTGTGCGGGGAGCGGCACAGGATCAAGAAGCGCTGACGTCGCGTCATCGGCGGCCGGCGTTCGCCTCTGCCCCCGTGAAGGAGATGCGCAGCATGACCACCTTGTCGGAAAAGATGTCGGACCAGTCGACGCGCCAGGTGTCGAAGAGGGTCTCCCAGTCCGTGTTCGACGGCTCCCGTCTCCGGGTCGTCCTCCTCGTGGACGTCCACGACGGTGCCCAGCAGCAGTTCCTGGAGGCCTACGAGCAGCTGTGCAACCAGGTGGCGCAGGTGCCCGGCCACGTCAGCGACCAGCTGTGCCAGTCGATCGAGAACCCCTCCCAATGGCTCATCACCAGCGAGTGGGAGAGCGCCCCGCCGTTCCTCACCTGGGTGAACAGCGAGGAGCACGTGCGGATGGTGGAACCGCTGCACAGCTGCGTCCGGGACACCCGGTCGCTGCGGTTCCACATCGTCCGTGAGACCGGCAGCGAGCCGGCCGAGGCCGCGTCGCGGCGCCGGCTCCAGGCCTCCCCCCGGATCGGGGACGGCGTGATCCGGCACGCGCTGACCTTCACGGTCAAGCCGGGCAGCGAGGAGAAGGTCGCGAAGATCCTCGCGGACTACGCCTCGCCCCGGGCGCGGGTCGACGAGACCACCCGGCTGTGCCGCACCTCCCTGTTCATGCACGGCAACCGGGTCGTGCGGGCCATCGAGGTGCGCGGCGACCTGCTCGCGGCGCTGCGGCACGTCGCCCGGCAGCCCGAGGTACGGGCCGTCGAGGAGGCCATCAACCCCTACCTGGAGCAGGAGAGGGACCTCAATGACCAGGAGTCGGCTCGGGTGTTCTTCACCCGGGCGGCGCTGCCGGCCGTGCACCACGTCACCGCGGACGAACTCGCCGAGGGCGACCGGCAGGCGCTGTACTACCCGGCCCGGCCGGACTGCGGGATGCGGCTGGCGGAGCTGCTCGCCCAGCAGGACGAGGCGGCGGCGGCGGACCCGGACAGCCCGGTGCTGCGCAGCACGATCTTCCAGCGCGACGACGTCGTCGTCCGGCTGATCGACGTACGTCCCGGCGTGGGCGCCCGCGCCCTGCTGCCGGAGCCCGGCCGTCAGGCCGCGCTGAGCACCCTGCTGGACGGCGAGCCCGTCGGCATGGACCTCGTCACCGACCGCCGCTCGCCGGACGCCTGAGCCCGGCAGGCCAGCACACCAACGGAGGAATGTCGTGATCAAACCCCTTCCGAAGATCGTGGACCTCAGCGAGATCGAGCCCAACACGCGGCGCGGCGGCGATCTGCGCGCCATGCTCACCCCGGCGACGGTGGGCTCCACCAGTGGCTTCATGGGCGTGGCCATCGTGCAGCCCGGCGACCGCATCGGTGAGCACTACCACCCCTACTCCGAGGAGTTCGTCTACGTCCTGTGCGGACAGCTGGAGGTGGACCTGGACGGCGAGCCGCACCCGCTGCGGCCCGAGCAGGGGCTGATGATCCCCATGAACATGCGGCACCGCTTCCGCAACGTCGGCAACGTGGAGGCGCGGATCGTCTTCCACCTGGGCCCGCTGGCCCCCCGGCCGGCTCTCGGCCACGTCGACACCGAGGAGACGGAGGCCGTCGCCGTCGCCGCCGATCCGGCCGACCGGGCACAGGTCCGCTCATGAACCGGCGCGTGGCGGTCACCGGCATAGGCGTCGTCGCCCCGGGCGGGATCGGCGCACCGGCGTTCTGGGATCTGCTCGCCGAGGGCCGTACCGCGACGCGGGGCATCACGTTCTTCGACCCGACCGGGCTCAGGTCCCGGATCGCCGCCGAGTGCGACTTCGACCCCGCCGCGTACGGCCTGGACGCCGAGCAGGTCGAACGGGCGGACCGGTACATACAGTTCGCGCTGGTCGCCGGCGAGGAGGCGGTCCGGGACTCCGGTCTCGACCTCGGGCGGGAGAACCCCTGGCGGGTCGGTGTCTCCGTGGGCACCGCCGTCGGCGGCACCACCCGGCTGGAGCACGACTACGTCCTGGTCAGCCATCGCGGGCAGCGCTGGGACGTGGACCCCGCCGAGGCGGAGCCGCAGCTGCACCGGGCGTTCTCGCCGAGCACCGTGGCCTCCGCGGTGGCGGAACGTTTCGGCGCGCAGGGCCCCGTGCAGACCGTGTCCACCGGCTGCACCTCGGGACTCGACGCGGTCGGGTACGCCTTCCACACCGTCCAGGAAGGCCGCGCCGACATATGCATCGCGGGAGCCTCGGACTCTCCGATCTCCCCGATCACCATGGCCTGCTTCGACGCGATCAAGGCCACCTCACCGAACAACGACGACCCCGCCCACGCCTCCCGCCCCTTCGACAACAACCGTGACGGCTTCGTCATGGGCGAGGGCGGCGCGGTGCTCGTCCTGGAGGAACTGGAGCACGCCCGGGCCCGCGGTGCCCACGTGTACTGCGAGTTCGGCGGCTACGCCACCTTCGGCAACGCCTACCACATGACCGGCCTGACCAAGGAGGGCCTGGAGATGGCGCGGGCCATAGACACCGCCCTCGACCAGGCGCGTCTCGACCCCACGGCGATCGACTACGTCAACGCGCACGGCTCCGGCACCCGGCAGAACGACCGCCACGAGACGGCGGCCGTGAAGCGGGCGCTCGGCCACCACGCCTACGACACCCCGATGAGCTCCATCAAATCCATGGTGGGGCACTCCCTCGGGGCGATCGGCGCCATCGAACTCGTCGCCTGCGTGCTGGCCCTCGCCAAACAGGTCGTCCCGCCGACCGCGAACTACGAGATCCCCGACCCCGAGTGCGACCTGGACTACGTCCCGCGCGTCGCCCGCGAACGGAAGCTGACCAGCGTGCTGTCCGTGGGCAGCGGGTTCGGCGGCTTCCAGTCCGCGGTGATCCTGACCCGGCCGAGGGAGTGAGGACACGATGAGCGAACCGCAGGACCGGCACGCGGCCATCACCGGCATCGGGGTGGTCGCGCCCAACGGCACCACCACCGGCACCTTCTGGAAGGCCACCCAGGAGGGCCTCAGCGTCCTCGACCGCGTCACCCGCGAGGGCTGCGAGCACCTTCCCCTCAAGGTGGCCGGTGAGGTCCGCGCCTTCGAACCGGCCGCCACGATCGAGGAGCGCTTCCTCGTCCAGACCGACCGGTTCACGCACTACGCCATGGCCGCGGCCGACTTCGCACTGGACGACGCCCGGCTCGCGCTGGCCGACATCCCCGACGCGCCGTACTCCATCGGCGTCGTCACCGCGGCCGGATCCGGCGGCGGTGAGTTCGGCCAGCGTGAACTGCAGCAACTGTGGGGCAAGGGAAGCCGGTTCGTCGGGCCGTACCAGTCCATCGCCTGGTTCTACGCCGCGAGCACCGGCCAGGTGTCCATCCGCCGTGGCTTCAAGGGACCCTGCTCGGTCGTCGCCTCCGACGAGGCCGGCGGCCTGGACGCCCTCGCCCACGCGGCACGGGCCGTGCGGCGAGGCACCGACGTGATCGTGGCCGGCTCCACCGAGGCGCCGCTCGCGCCGTACTCGATGGTCTGCCAGCTCGGCTACGAGGAACTGAGCCGGGAGACGGACCCGTCCCGGGCCTACCGCCCGTTCACGGACGGGGCCTGCGGGTTCGTGCCCGCCGAGGGCGGCGGGATGCTCGTGATCGAGGCGGCCGGCGCAGCCCGGGCCCGCGGCGCCGACGTCAAGGCCGTGGTGGCCGGCCACGGGGCCACCTTCACCGGCGCCTCCCGCTGGGACCGGTCCCGGGAGGGGCTCGCCCAGGCCGTCCGGCACGCCCTGGCGGAGGCCGACTGCGCCCCCGAGGAGGTCGACGTCGTCTTCGCCGACGCCCTCGGGGTACCGGAGGCCGACCGGGCCGAGGCGCTGGCGATCGCCGACGCCCTCGGCGCGCACGGCACCCGGGTACCGGTCACCGCACCGAAGACCGGGATCGGCCGGGGGTACTGCGCGGCCCCCGTGCTGGACACCGCGGCGGCCGTGCTCGCGATGGAGCACGGCCTGATCCCGCCGACGCCGAACGTCTTCGACGTCTGCCACGAACTCGACCTCGTGACCGGCCGCGCCCGCGCCGCCGAACTGCGGACGGCGCTTGTCCTCAGCCGCGGACTCATGGGGTCGAACTCGGCGCTGGTGCTGCGACGCGGCACCGCGCAGTGAGTACAGAGAAGGAGGAGAGCACATGCCCCAGATCACCGTGGAAGAACTCGCCGCGCTGATGAAGAAGGCCGCCGGCGTGACCGTCAGCCCGCAGCAGCTCGCGGAGAAGCCGGACACCGGCTTCGACGTCCTCGGCGTCGACTCGCTCGGCCTGCTCGGCATCGTCGGCGAGCTGGAGAACACGCACGGCACCCCGATGCCGGTCGACGCCGAGCGCTGCAAGACACCGCAGCAGTTCCTCAACCTCGTCAACAGCACCCTGATGGCAGGAGCCTGATATGGCAGGACACACCCAGAACGAGATCACCATCGCCGCCCCGCTGGACCTGGTCTGGGACATGACCAACGACCTGGAGCGCTGGCCCCAGCTGTTCAGCGAGTACGCGTCGGTGGAGGTCCTCAAGAAGGAGGGCGACAGGACGACGTTCCGGCTCACCATGCACCCGGACGAGAACGGCACCGTCTGGAGCTGGGTCTCCGAGCGTGAGCCGGACCGCGCCACCCGCACCGTCAAGGCCCGCCGGGTGGAGACCGGGCCCTTCGCCTACATGAACATCCACTGGCGGTACGAGGAGGTCCCCGACGGCACCCGGATGGTCTGGACCCAGGACTTCGAGATGAAGCCGGACGCGCCGGTCGACGACGACTGGATGACCGACAACATCAACAAGAACTCCAAGATCCAGCTGGACCTGATCCGGCAGAAGATCGAGAAGGCGGCGGCCGGTGAGCGGCCCGCGCCGGCCCTGGCCGACTGAGCCGGACGACAGGAGACACCCGTGCACCAGGCCCTGATCGTCGCCCGCATGGCCCCGGGCTCCGCCCCCGACATCGCCAAGGTGTTCGCGGAGTCCGACCGGGGAGAGCTGCCGCACCTCGTCGGAGTCGTCCGGCGCAGCCTCTTCCAGTTCGGCGACGTGTACATGCACCTGATCGAGTCCGAGCGGGAGCCGGGACCGGCCATCGCCAAGGTCACCTCGCACCCCGAGTTCAAGGAGGTCAGCGAGCGGCTGTCGGCGTACGTCAGCGCGTACGACCCTCAGACCTGGCGGTCCCCGAAGGACGCCATGGCAGAGCGCTTCTACCTGTGGGAGCGCGACGCCGGCTGAGCGCTCCGCTGGAACAGCAGCGAGGGCAGTTCCCCGCGCCCCTTCGGGGCGCGGGGAGCCGGTCATGCGGGGACGATGCAGTCGAACGCGTGGAGATAGGGGTTGACCGGCCGGATGTCGCGGACCGCCAGGCCCGCCGCCTCCAGTCGGCCGACCATGCTGTCGGTGGTGTGCTTGGCCCCGCCGACGTTCAGGAGCAGCAGCAGGTCCATGGCCGTGCTGAACCGCATCGACGGGGTGTCGTCGACGAGGTTCTCGATCACCACCACCCGGGTGCCGGGACCGCCCGCCTGGACCACGTTGCCCAGCAGCCGGGCCGTGGACTCGTCGTCCCACTCCAGGATGTTCTTGATGATGTAGACGTCGGCCTCGACCGGGACCGCCTCCCGGACGTCCCCGGGCACGATCCGCGCGCGGTCGGCGAGGTCGCCGCCCTCGCGCAGCCGCGGCAGGGCGTTCTCCACCACCCGGGGCAGGTCGAGGAGGCTGCCGCGCATCGCCGGGTACTTGTCCAGCAGGCACGCCACCACATGCCCCTGGCCGCCGCCGATGTCCGCGACCGAGCTGCTGCCGGACAGGTCCAGCAGGGCCGCCACCTCACGCGCCGACTGCTCGCTGGAGCGGGTCATCGCGCGGTTGAAGACGTCCGCGGACTCGGGGGCGTCCTCGTTGAGGTAGCTGAAGAACTCCTTGCCGTAGAGGTCCTCCACGACGTTCCTGCCGGTGCGCACGGCCTGGTCCAGCAGCGGCCAGGCGTCCCAGGTCCACGGCTCGGTGCACCACATGGCGATGGCCCGCAGGCTGTTCGGGTCGTCCTCCCGCAGCAGCCGGGACATCTCGGTGTGGGCGAACGTCCCGTCCGGCCGCTCGGCGAAGACGCCGTAGCAGGACAGGGCGCGCAGCAGCCGGCGCAGCGGCTTCGGCTCGGCGCGCACCGCGGTGGCCAGGCTCTCCACGGTCATGGGGGCGTCCCCGAGCGCGTCGGCGACGCCGAGCCGGGCGGCGGCGCGGACCGCGGCGGCGCAGGCCGCCCCGAACACGAGCTCGCGCAGCCGCATCGACGGGGGAGGGGAGGGGGGTGCTCCCGGCTCGGGGGGAGCCGAGGGCGCGCGGGATGGTGCGGTCATGTGCCGCCTTCCTTCCTTGCGTGGATCGGGTACTTCCGTCCGGTCAGCACAGGCCCGCGGGCTTGGAGACCCGGCAGGAGTTGCCGTTGAAGGCGTTGTTCCGCTTGGCGGACTCCTGGTTGACGAGGTCCGCCGGGGAGTTGTTCCCCAGGCGGTTGTCGGTGATCCGGTTCTTCTCGCTGGCGGCGCCCACGAAGCTCTTGAACAGGACGATGCCGCCCGACAGCGGGGACTTGCCCTTGTGACCGGTGACCCTGTTCCGCGTCACCAGGGCCTTCTCGGTGCCGGTCAGCACGATGCCGGAGCCCTTCAGGTAGGGCAGCCGGGCGGTCTTCGGGCAGTACTTGTTGTTGCGCTCGACGCGGTTCTCGCTGATGGTGAGCGCACCGGCCCTCGGCTTGTTCTCGTCGCCGACGACGAAGACACCCGCGCAGTTGCCGACGGCGTAGTTGCCGGTGACGGTGAGGTTGCGCAGCCGGCGGACGGTGATGCCGATCCGGTTGTCCTCCAGATGGTTGCCCTGGATCACCGCGCCCTTGCTGTCCTTGGCGCCCTGCTCGGCCTTGACACTGTTGGCGAGGAACAGGCCCGCGTCCCCGTTGCCCCGGGCGGTGTTCTCGCGGAACACCCCGCGCGTGGAGTGCTCCTGGGCGATGCCCCACTGGCCGTTGTCGTCGGAGGTCACGTGCTCCACGGTCAGCCGGTCGGTCCCCATGGAGAACACGCCGGTCTTGGCGAAGCCGGTCACCTTCAGATCGGCGACGGTGACGTTCTTGAGGGCCTTGTTCTTGCCCCCGACCACGCAGATGCCGTTGCCGGCGGCGAGGCAGGTGACGGAGGCCTTGCCGCCGTGCGAAGCGGACCTGGTCTTCTTCGCGGGGGGCCGGATCACGGTGCGGTGGTCCACGCCGCGCAGGGTCAGGCCCGGCGTCCTCACCGTGACGCTCTCACGGTAGGTGCCGGCGAGCACGTACACGGTGTCGCCGGCCTTGGCGGCGTTGACCGCCTTCTGGATCGACTGACCCGGATGCACCACGAGGGTCCTGTGGGCAGCGGACGCCGGAGTGGCGCCGATGAACGTGCCGACGAGGGTCGTGGCGCACGCGAGGTACGCAATGTGTCGTTTTGTCACATTCCGAAGGCTAGGAGTATACGAGCCGATTACCGGCCGGATACTCCGTTCGGCGGCGTGTCAACGCGGGTGGCGGGTCAGCGCCCCCGAGGCCCGCCCTTGGGGAGCTTCATGCCCTTCGGCATGGGCCCCTTCGGCAGCGGCATGTTGCTCATCAGGTCGCCCAGCGCCCGCAGCCGGTCGTTCGTGGCCGTCACCTGGGGGCCGGTCAGCACGCGCGGCAGCTTCAGCATCGTCGTGCGGAGCTTCTTCAGCTCGACCTGGCCCTCGCCGTTGCCGACGATCAGATCGTGCACCGGTACGTCGGCGACGATGCGGTTCATCTTCTTCTTCTCGGCGGCCAGCAGGCTCTTCACCCGGTTCGGGTTGCCCTCGGCGACCAGCACGATGCCGGCCTTGCCGACGGCCCGGTGCACCACGTCCTGGCTGCGGTTCATCGCCACCGCCGGCGTCGTCGTCCAGCCCCGGCCGATGTTGTCCAGCACGGCCGCGGCGGCGCCCGGCTGACCCTCCATCTGGCCGAACGCGGCCCGCTCGGCCCGGCGGCCGAACACGATCGCGGTCGCCAGCAGGGCGATCAGCAGGCCGAAGATGCCCAGGTAGACCGGGTGCCCGATCAGGAAGCCGATCGCGAGGAAGACACCGAGGGTGCCGATGCCGACGGCCGCGAGTACAAGACCGATCTTCTTGTCGGCCTTGCGGGTCATCTTGTACGTGAGGGCGATCTGCTTCAGTCGCCCTGCGTTCGCGGCGTCCGCCGCGGTTTCCTTCCTCGCCATGCCACGAAGTCTACGTGCCCCCGGGAGTGCGGAC
The DNA here is from genome assembly GCF_040678315.1 of Streptomyces sp. NPDC052721. Taxonomy (NCBI): domain Bacteria; kingdom Bacillati; phylum Actinomycetota; class Actinomycetes; order Kitasatosporales; family Streptomycetaceae; genus Streptomyces; species Streptomyces sp. NPDC052721. The sequence continues at coordinate 98,378 of NZ_JBFATL010000019.1, forward strand.
GACGGCAGTGCCCGGCGGGCGGGACGGGCCCGCCCGGGGCGAGTCAGGAGTGGCCGGCGGCCTGGTCCAGGAACCGCTGGGCCTCGACCCGGTCCTTGGCGCGGCGGCGGTCCTCCAGGACGGAGGTCCAGGCGTTGCGGCGGGCGGTGCGCTGACCGCCGCTCATGAGCAGGGACTCGACGGCGCGGAGGGCGTCGGTGACGGACGGGATGGCGGTGGCGCGTACGGGTGCGGCCTGCATGATCGAGGTCCCCCCTCTGAGCGATGGAGATACGGGGCGTGATATCAGGGTCACTGATTGGTGTTACCAGGACGTGACCGGCCGGTCAAACACGCATGAAGCCTTGATGTGACGAGCTGAAACGCCGACGCGGCCCCGGCGGCGTCCTCATCAGCGAGGACGGCCGGGACCGCGTCGTCTCGGCCATTACTGGCCAGTAAGAACTTGTGCGCGAATTCACACGCGCGGCTCACACCGCCTGGGCGGCGACGTACGTCCCACGCTTCTCCACGGCCATCTGGTACAGCCGTCCGGCGCGGTAGGAGGAGCGCACCAGCGGGCCGGACATCACACCGGAGAAGCCGATCTGCTCGGCCTCCTCCTTCAGCTCCACGAACTCCTGCGGCTTCACCCAGCGCTCCACCGGGTGGTGGCGCACCGACGGGCGCAGGTACTGGGTGATGGTGACCAGCTCGCAGCCCGCGTCGTGCAGCTGCTTCAGCGCCTCGCTGACCTCCTCGCGGGTCTCGCCCATGCCGAGGATCAGGTTCGACTTGGTCACCAGGCCGTAGTCGCGGGCCTCGGTGATGACCTTCAGGGAGCGCTCGTAGCGGAAGCCGGGGCGGATGCGCTTGAAGATCCGGGGGACCGTCTCGACGTTGTGCGCGAAGACCTCGGGGCGGGACGCGAACACCTCGGCGAGCTGCTCGGGGACCGCGTTGAAGTCCGGGGCCAGCAGCTCCACCTTCGTCCGGCCGCCCTCGCGGTCCGCCGTCTGCTGGTGGATCTGGCGCACGGTCTCGGCGTACAGCCAGGCGCCGCCGTCCTCCAGGTCGTCGCGGGCGACACCGGTGATGGTGGCGTAGTTCAGGTCCATGGTGACCACGGACTCGCCCACGCGGCGCGGCTCGTCGCGGTCCAGCGCCTCGGGCTTGCCGGTGTCGATCTGGCAGAAGTCACAGCGCCGGGTGCACTGGTCGCCGCCGATGAGGAAGGTCGCCTCGCGGTCCTCCCAGCACTCGTAGATGTTCGGACAGCCGGCTTCCTGGCACACCGTGTGCAGCCCCTCGCTCTTCACGAGGTTCTGCATCTTCGTGTATTCGGGGCCCATTTTCGCCCGGGTCTTGATCCACTCGGGCTTGCGCTCGATGGGGGTCTGGCTGTTGCGGACCTCCAGGCGCAGCATCTTGCGTCCGTCGGGTGCGACTGCGGACACGACCGGCTCCCTGTGACTTCGATTCTTCGGCGTACCCCAGAGTACGCCCGTACTGTGTGCGCCCTGCCGCTCGGGCCAACCCCGCTGTCGCAGGGCGCATTCCCCCGCAGGGACGATCAGGCGGACGCCTTCTCGATCGCCCGCGGCTTCAGGTCCGCGTTCTCCAGGACGTCCCGCAGGTGCTTCTCGACCACCGGCAGGACCTCCTCGACGGTGATGTCCCGGCCCAGCTCGCCCGCGAGGGAGGTGACGCCCGCGTCCCGGATGCCGCACGGGATGATCCGGTCGAACCAGGCGTTGTCCGGGTTCACGTTGAAGGAGAAGCCGTGCATCGTGACGCCCTTGGCGACCCGGATGCCGATCGCGGCGATCTTGCGGTCCTCACGCCGCTGGCCCGCGTTGGAGGGGGCGTACTCCGGGCCGTTCAACCGGGGGTCGAACTCCTCGTCGGTCAGCCGCGGGTCGAAGTCCAGGGAAAGCCCCCCGAGGGCCGGCCGCTGCTCGACCGGGTCGCCGAGCACCCACACGCCGCTACGGCCCTCCACCCGGGTCGTCTCCAGGCCGAACTCGGCGCAGGTGCGGATGAGAGCCTCCTCCAGCCGCCGTACGTGCGCGACCACGTCCACCGGGCGGGGCAGCTTCTGGATCGGGTAGCCCACCAGCTGGCCCGGGCCGTGCCAGGTGATCTTGCCGCCGCGGTCCACGTCGATGACCGGGGTGCCGTCCAGCGGGCGCTCGCTGTCCTCCGTGCGCCGGCCGGCCGTGTACACCGGGGGGTGCTCCAGGAGGATCACGGTGTCCGGGACCTCGTCGGCGAACCGGGCCGCGTGCACCCGGCGCTGCTCGTCCCAGGCCTCCTGGTAATCGACGGCATCCGCACCGAACCCCATGCGGACGAACCGCAACTCACTCACGGCAAGCGCCTCCCTCAGCGACCGGTGTGTCAGGCACGTGACGCGCCCTCGCCACTGTACGTCCGACCGGAGTACGTCAGCCCTGCGGGCGTTCCTCACACGATCGGATGAATGCACGGCGAAGTGTGCGATCGTCTGCTCACTCTCCGCTACATTCGCGCCGTTCGTGAGGCCATAAGGGCTGCTCAGAGGCAATCCGGGCACATCGACCGGCCCGGAAGGCAGGAGACCGCACCGCAGATGACGGACCGACCCGCGCAGCGCACCCCCAACCGCCAGCTCGCCGCGCTCATCGCAGAAGCGGGGTTCTCCAACGCGGGTCTGGCCCGTCGCGTCGACCAGCTCGGCCTGGAGCACGGGCTGGATCTCAGATACGACAAGACCTCGGTCACCCGCTGGCTGCGCGGCCAGCAGCCACGCGGTGCGACCCCCGCCCTCATCGCCGAGGTCTTCACGCGCCGGCTCGGGCGCCGGCTCACCGCCCAGGATCTCGGCCTGGACGCGTGCGCGCCGGTGTACGCCGGGCTGGAGTTCGCGGCCACCCCCGAGGAGGCCGTCGACATCGTCAGCGGGCTGTGGCGCAAGGACTCCGGCAGCCACGCCGAACTGCGCAAGATCGCCTTCACCCCGGCGGGGCTCGTGGTGCCCAGCCGGGACTGGCTGATCGGCAAGGCCGACGACCGGGTGGCCCGCGAGCCGGCGCCCCGGGTGCCGCCGCAGGGCCGGCCCGGCGCGGCCAGAGGGCCACAGCCGGGGCCCCTGGTCCCGCCGCGACTGCGGGCGCACGCCGAGCGCGCCCCCGGCCACAAGGTCACCGGCGGTGACATCGCCGCGCTGCACTCGGTGGGCGAGCTGTTCCGCACCCTCGACGACCGGTTCGGCGGAGGCCACGCCCGGCAGGCGCTGGTGCGCTATCTGGAGCACGAGTGCGAGCCGATGCTGCGCGGCACTTACGACGAGCAGACCGGCCGCCGCCTGTTCGCCGCCGCCGCCGATCTGACCCGGCTCGCGGGCTGGACGTCGTACGACATCGCCGCGCACGGGCTCGCCCAGCGGTACTTCGTGCAGGCCCTGCGGCTCGCCCAGGCCGCCGGCGACCGGGCCTACGGCTCCTACGTCCTGGTCACCATGAGCCGCCAGGCCGTCTACCTCGGCCACGGCAGGGAGGCCGTGCAACTGGCCCGGGTCGCCCAGCAGGGGGTCGGCACGGGCGCCCCGCCGGTCGTCCAGGCGCTGCTGCACGCGTCCGAGGCGCGGGCGCACGGCGTGCTGGGGGAGGTGCGGGCGTGCACCGCCGCGCTCGTGCGGGCCGAGCGCGCCCTGGACGCGGCCCGCCCCGGGGACGACGTGCCCTACTGGGCCGCGTTCTTCGACGAGGCGCAGCTCGCCGACGAGTTCGGGCACTGCCACCGGGATCTCCAGCAGTTCCGGGCCGCCGCGCAGCACGCCGAGCGGTCCCTCCGGCTACGGGCGCCCGCCTACGCCCGCAGCCGCCTGTTCTGCCGGGTCGTCCTCGCCACCGCCCACCTCGGCCTCGGCGAACTGGACCAGGCGTGCGCGATCGCCGCGGAGGCGGCGGGGCAGGCCGCGGAGATGCGGTCGGCTCGCGCCGTGGAGTACGTGAAGGATTTCGAGCGCCGGCTGGAGCCCTATCGGGATGCGGCCCCGGTGAGGGTGTACCGGGAGAAGGTGGCGGCATTGGGGTAGGCGCGGTCGGCCGCGCGGTTCCGCGGCGCGTTCACGCCGCCCTCGGCAGGGTCCGGACCGGGTCCGCGCTGTGCATCGAACCCGTCGCGCCCAGGTCCGTCAGGATCGCGGACGCGGCGCGGTGCGCCGAGTGCAGGGCGCCCTGCACCGTGCTGGTGTCCCGGTGGTCGCCGCAGACGTAGAGGCCGGCCAGGAGGCGTACCGGGCGGCGCAGGTCGTGCGGCGGGCGCATGGACGGGACCGCTTCCGGCGTGTGGTGCACGGCCAGCGTCTCCCAGCGGCGCGTGGAGGTGCCGTAGAGGCGGGAGAGGTGGATGCGGACGGCGGTGTCGACGCCCTCCGGTGGGGTGCCCAGCACCGTCGAGGAGATCAGCACCCGGCCGGCCGGTGCCCGGCTCGGGTCCACGTTGCTGAGGACCGCCGTGTGCGCCACCGGCCCGCCCCGGTCGGCGTCCAGCAGCAGCGAGGTGCCCGTCGAGAACGCCGCCGCCGGTTCGTCCGTGGTGTGGTGGACGACCGTCACCGGGTGGAAGTCCGGCACCCTGAGCCCCGGCAGCAGCTCGGCCGCGGCGCGCGCGTCCGTCGCCAGCAGCACCGCCCGGCAGCGGATCTCCCCGTGCTCGGCGGTCGCCACCGAGGTCGTGGACACCGAGGTGACCCGCACCCCGGTGTGCACAGTGCCCGGCGGCAGCCCCCCGGCCAGCAGCTCCGGCAGCACTTCGGCGCCGCCCTCCGGCACGCACAGCCGCCCGCTCGCGAAGGCGCGCAGCGCCAGGTCGGCGCACCTGCTGGAGGTGGTCAGCTCGGGGTCGCACAGCAGCGTGGCGAGCAGCGGGCGCAGGAAGCCGTCGATGGTGCGCGCCGGGACCCCGCGCTGGGCGAGGGCGAGGGCGGCCGGCATCTCGGGGCGGGCCAGGATGCGTTCGACGGGGGTCGCGGCGATCCGGCCGAGCGCCGCGCCCAGCCGGGCCTGGTCCACCGCGCCGCCCACCGGCGCGCCGGGCGGGAGCGCCGTACCCCTGGGGGCGTTGGCGAGGGCGCGCACCACATGGAGTGCGCCCCGTGCGCCCCGCGCGCTCCCACCGCCCGCCGGCGCGCCCGCGCGATGGGTGCGGCCGTCGCGGTGCAGCAGCACGCCCGGCGCGAAACGGCGCACGGTCAGGGCGTCCAGGCCCGGACTCAGGCGGAGTTCGGGATAGGACGTGGACAGCAGCTGTCCGATGCGGTCGAGCCGGAAGCCGTCGACCTTCTCGGTCGACATGCGGCCGCCGACGTACGGGGCGGCCTCCAGGACCGCGGTCGTGATTCCTGCGCTGGTCAGCCGATGAGCCGCCGAGAGACCGGCGATTCCGGCTCCCACGATGACGACGTCCACCTGGTACGCGGGCTCAAGCACGAGGCCCCTCCTGTGGTTGCGCGACCGGTGGAGACGTCATGCCCCCAACAGGCGCAAGGGATACCCGAGTTCGGGTCGAGGGTAGGGGCGTGATCGGTCAGGGACAGTCGCGCATCAACAGGGCACGGTCGCATGGAGGTCGCATACGGTCACTTTCGTTCTCCGGTGTTACCGGTCGGCTCACCCCGCCGCGCGCATCCCATCCGCTCACGCCGCGCGGATCGCCTCGTCGATGCCCGGGAACGCGAACCGGAACCCCGACTCCAGCAACCGTCTCGGCACCACCCGCTGACTGCCCAGCACATCCCCGGCCATCTCCCCGAGCACCGCCCGCAGCACCGGGGCGGGCACCGCGAACACCGCCGGCCGGTGCAGCACCCGCGCCATCGCCTCCGTGATCTCACGGTTCGTCAGCGGCTGGGGCGCCGTCAGGTTGAACGGCCCGGACAGGCCGTCGCCCTCGATGAGATGCCGGATCGCGGCGACCTCGTCGTGCAGCGCGATGTACGACCAGTACTGCCGTCCGTCGCCCAGCCGCCCCCCGAGCCCCGCCCGGAACAGCGGGAACAGCCGCCCCCAGGCCCCGCCGCCCCGGGCCACCACCAGACCCGTGCGCAGGAACACCGTCCGCACCCCCGCCTCCGACACGGGCGCCGCCGCCTCCTCCCACTCCACGCACAGCGCGGACAGGAAACCGTCGCCCGGCGGCGTGCCCTCGTCCACCACCCGGTCGCCGGTGTCGCCGTAGAAGCCGATCGCGCTGCCGTTCACGAACACCCGCGGCGGACGCGGCAGCGAGGCCGCCGCCTCCGCCAGCGCGGCCGTGCCCAGCACCCGGCTGTCCCGCAGCAGCCGCTTGTACTCCGGCGTCCAGCGCCGCTCGCCCACCCCGGCCCCCGCCAGGTTGACCACCACGTCGCACCCCGTCAGCCCGGCCGCGTCGACGTAACTCCGCTCGGGGTCCCAGCGGACCTCGTCCGCGCCCCGGGGCTCCCGGCGCACCAGCCGGACCACCTCGTGCCCGTCCGCGGTCAGGGACCGCACCAGAGCGCTGCCGATGAGACCGGACGCGCCGGCCACCGCGATACGTGAACGTTCCATGGCCCCAGCATGACCGCACCGCCCGCCGGAAACCCGTTGAGGCCGCCCGCACCGCCCGCCGTAGGGTGACCGTCATGCCGGAGCCGCACATACGCCACGCCCATGCCGCCGACGAGGAGCCGCTGGCCGTCCTCGACCGGGCCACCTGGTCCCCCCTGCACGCGGTGATGCCCCCGCCGCAGCCGCCGTACCCGCCCTTCTTCGACGAGCGGCACCCGCCGGAGGAGTTCCTCGTCGCCGAGGCCGACGGGCGCGTCCTGGGCTACATCCGGCTCACCCGCCCGACCCCGCTCGCCTCCAACGCGCACGTCCTCGCCATCCAGGGCTTCGCCGTCGCCGACGAGGCGCGCGGGCGGGGCGTCGGACGCGCGCTGATCCGGGCCGCCGTCGCGGAGGCGCGGCGGCGCGGCGCACGGCGCCTCACCCTGCGGGTGCTGGGGCACAACACCCCGGCCCGGGCGCTGTACGAGTCCGAGGGCTTCGCCGTCGAGGGCGTGCTGCCCGGGGAGTTCCTCATCGACGGCGCGTACGTCGACGACGTCTGCATTGGCCGCGCCCTGTGAGCCCCGCGGTGCCTACGAACTGACCAGCTCGCCCGTGTCCACCGGCGTCGTCGCCGTGGCCGCGCGCCGGGCGTCGCCCGCCACCTCGGCCGCCGTCAGTACGTAGCCCGTCTCGGCGTCCGAGGTGGAGCGGGCGAAGACCACCCCGAACACCCGGCCGTCCGTGGTCAGCAGCGGGCCGCCGGAGTTGCCCGGCCGGACCGTGGAGCGGATCGCGTAGATCTCCCGGGTGACCGTGCGGTCGTTGTAGATGTTCTGGCCGGTCGCCCGGACCCGGTTCCCGACCGTCGCCGCCTGCAGGTTCAGGCTTCCGTCCTGCGGATAGCCCGCCACCACCGCCGAGTCCCCGCGCACGGCACTCCCGTCGAACCGCAGCACCGGGGCGCGCAGATCCGGCACGTACAGCACCGCCACGTCCCGGTCCGGGTCGAACAGCACCACCCGGGCCGCGTACGACGGCCCGACCCCGCCGACCCGCACGCTCGGACGGTCGATGCCGGCCACCACGTGCGCGTTGGTCATCACCCGCCGGGGCGCGTACACGAACCCGCTGCCCTCGCGGCCCTCGGTGCCCACGGCGCCCTCGATCTTCACCGTGCTCAGCCTGGCGGCGTTCGTCGCGGCCGGGGTGACGCTGTCACCGGTCGGCCGGGCCACCCGGGCCGTCGACTCGTTCTCGAAGGGGTTGAACACCTGCGGGAAGCCCGCCTCGGTCAGCGCGGACGTGGCCCGCGAGAACCAGGCGGGTGTGGTCTGCGGCATCGCCTCCTGCACCGCGCCCAGCAACGTAGAGTTCCGTATCGCCGTGGTCAGGGCCTGCGACGGGGCCGCGCTCAGCACGCTCGCCGCCACCCAGGCCACGATCAGCACCGCGACCGAGTTCGCCGCCGCGCCCCCTATCCCGTCCGCCACCCGCAGCGGCCCCCGGTCCAGCTCCCCGCGCAGCCGCAGCGCCAGCCGGCCCGCCAGCTCGTGCCCCACCACCGCCGGCACCAGCACCGTCAGCACCGCGAGCACCGTCGTCGTCGCCGTGCCCCGCTCCACCTGGCCCGTCACCCACGGCAGCACCCACACACCGACGGCCGCGCCGCCCACGAACCCGGCCAGCGAGACACATCCGGCCACGAGTCCGCGGCGATATCCGGACACCGCGTAGACGACGATCACCAGTACGAGCACCAGGTCGAGCAGGTCCACCGAGCCGCCTTTCTCTCCACCCCTCACTACGGACGGGACCGGTCCGCTGATCAGCCACGCGCACGCGAGGCGGCCACCGGGCGGCGGAACCGGCCACGTACGTCTGTACCCCCAGAAACGACCCGGACCTGGACGATGGTTCCACCGGGTGGCACAGCGCGCATCGCGGGCACGCACAGCGGTCCGGGAGCGCGGTCGCGCCGAGGCACAGGCAGGCCACAGCCGCGGCCGAAGGCGCCCTCACCCCCTGAACCGCTGCCACAGGCGGGGATACCGCTGCGCGAGCACCCGGTCGTCCTCCAGGTCCAGGGGGGTGCCCTCCGGCTCGGCCGGCGCCGGGGCGATGCCCAGGTCGGGCGCGACGGTGCCGGTCAGCTGCTCGTACGCCTCGTCCGCCGCGTACCCCAGCTCCTCGCCGTCGCCGTCGATCTCCTCGTCGAAGTCGTCCAGCAGATCGGCCAGCGCGTCCGGCTCGTGCAGGGCGCCCTCGAAGACCTCCCGGCCCTGGCCGATCAGCCAGCACCGGAAGAAGTCGAACGCGTCGTCGCTGCACCCGTCCAGCAGCAGCCAGGCGGCGCCCCACAGGTCCCAGCGGTAGGCGCGGTTGTAGCGGGCCTCGAAGTGACGCGCGAAGTCCAGGACGAGGTCGGGTTCCAGCTGGAGCAGCCGCTCCACGAGCGCGTCGGCCTGCTCCTCGGGATCGCCCCCGGCGGCCTCGCGGGTGGCGTCGATCAGCTCCCAGAACTCCGTCTCGTCCATCACGCCACCAGCATCGGGCCTCGGCCGGTGGGGCGCACGCGGAGTACGGCGAGCCGTCGTCAGCCGTCGTCACGGCGGTACAGCGCGGCGAGCCGGGCCGCGTCCGCCGCGCAGCGCTCCCGCAGGCTCGCCGGAGCCAGCACCTCCGCATCCGGCCCCAGCGCGGTCAGCTGGCTGTGCGCGACCTCCTCCGACTCCACGGGCAGCGTCACCGTCACCCAGCCCTCGGCATCCGGGGCGCCCGCGCCCGCCAGCGCCTCCCGCGCGCCGAGCGGATCCACGGCGTGCGGCAGCCGGCGCACGCCGTCCGGGGACAGCCGTACGACCACCTCCGCGCGCAGGATCGACCGGGCGAACCGCTCGGCCTGCTCCGCCCAGAAGCCGGGCAGGTCGAACCCGGGATCGCGGTCGAACCGCTCGTCGAGCGCGGCCACCGCGGCGAACCGGTCGATCCGGTACGTCCGGAAGGCGCCGGCCCCGGCCACCCGCGCGCACAGGTACCAGACCCCCGCCTTCAGCACGAGCCCGTACGGCTCCAGCCGCCGCTCGACGGTCCCGTCCCCGCGCCGGTAGCCGCCGTCGATCCGCCGGTCCTCCCAGACCGCCTCGGCGATCACGGGCAGCCACGCGGGTGTCTCGGGCTCGCGGAACCAGGCCGGGGCGTCCAGGTGGAAGCGCTGCGCGGCGGTGTCCGGCGCGTCCCGCAGCGCGGGGAGCAGCGCCGCCGACACCTTCAGCCGGGCCGCCGAGGCCGCGTCCTGAAGCCCCATCTCGCGCAGCGCCCCCGGCACCCCGCTCAGGAACAGCGCCTCCGCCTCGCTCCGCGCCAGCCCCGTCAGCCGGGTCCGGTACCCGCCGACCAGCCGGTACCCGCCGGCCCGGCCCCGGTCGGCGTACACCGGCACGCCCGCCTCCGACAGCGCCTGCGCGTCCCGCGTCACGGTCCGCTCCGACACCTCCAGCTCGCGCGCGAGTTCGGCGGCGGTCATGGCGGGCCGGGACTGGAGCAGGAGGACCATCTTGATCAGACGTGCGGCACGCATGCGCTCATCATGCCGGGGACCACTGACACAGATGCCGAAGAAGGGGTACGACCGCAGCCGTACCCCTTCCAGGACCTCGGTGATTACAGCCCGTACTTCTCCCGGGCCTCCTTGACCGCCGTGGCCTTCACCTCGCCGCGCTTGGCGAGCTGGGCCAGGGACGCGACGACGATCGACTGGGCGTCGACGCCGAAGTGGCGGCGGGCGGCCTCACGGGTGTCCGACAGACCGAAGCCGTCGGCGCCCAGCGAGGACCAGTCCTGCTCCACCCACTGCGCGATCTGGTCCGGGACCTGGCGCATGTAGTCGGACACGGCCAGCACCGGGCCCTCGGCACCCTGGAGCGCCTGGCGGACGTACGGGACCCGCTCCTCGCCCCGCAGCAGCGCCGCGTCGGCCTCCATGGCGTCCCGGCGCAGCTCCGACCAGGAGGTCGCCGACCACACGTCCGCGGCCACGCCCCACTCCTCGGCCAGCAGCTTCTGCGCCTGGAGGGCCCAGTGGATCGCCGTACCCGAGCCCAGCAGCTGGATGCGCGGGGCGTTGGCGGGCACGGACACACCCGCGGACTCGGCCGTGTTGAAGCGGTACAGGCCCTTGACGATGCCCTCGTCGATGCCGAGCCCCTGCGGCTTGGCCGGCTGCGGCAGCGGCTCGTTGTAGACCGTCAGGTAGTAGAAGACGTCCTGGTCCTCGCCCGGCTTGGCCTCGCCGTACATCCGGCGCAGACCCTCACGGACGATCACCGCGATCTCGTAGGCGAACGCGGGGTCGTACGTCAGCGCGGCCGGGTTGGTCGCGGCGATGACCGGGGAGTGGCCGTCGGCGTGCTGGAGGCCCTCACCGGTGAGGGTCGTACGGCCCGCCGTCGCGCCGACGAGGAAGCCGCGGCCGAGCTGGTCGCCGAGCTGCCACATCTGGTCGGCGGTGCGCTGCCAGCCGAACATCGAGTAGAAGATGTAGAAGGGGATCATCGCCTCGCCGTGCGTCGCGTACGCGGTGGACGCGGCGATGAAGTCGGCCATCGAACCGGCCTCGGTGATCCCCTCGTTGAGGATCTGGCCGTTCTTGGCCTCCTTGTAGTACATCAGCTGGTCACGGTCGACCGGCTCGTACGTCTGGCCCTTCGGCGAGTAGATCCCGAGGGACGGGAACAGGCTCTCCATGCCGAAGGTGCGCGCCTCGTCGGGGACGATCGGCACCCAGCGCCTGCCCGTCTCCTTGTCGCGGACCAGGTCCTTGATCAGGCGGACGAAGGCCATGGTGGTGGCCACGTTCTGCGAGCCGGAGCCCTTGTCGAAGGAGGCGAAGGCCTTCTCCGCCGGCGCGGGCAGCGCGGGCAGCGCGTGCGTACGGCGGGCCGGGGCCGGGCCGCCGAGGGCCGCGCGGCGCTCCTGGAGGTAGCGGACCTCGGGGGAGTCGGCGCCCGGGTGGCCGTAGGGGACCACGCCGTCGACGAAGTCGCTGTCCTTGATCGGCAGGCCGAGGCGGTCGCGCATCGCCTTGAACTCGTCCACCGTCAGCTTCTTCATCTGGTGGTTGGCGTTCTTCGACGCGAAGCCCTCACCGAGGGTGTGGCCCTTGACCGTCTGGGCCAGGATCACGGTCGGCGCGCCCTTGTGCTCGACGGCGGCCTTGTACGCGGCGTAGACCTTGCGCGGCTCGTGACCACCGCGGGAGAAGTGGAAGCAGTCGAGGATCTTGTCGTCGCTCAGCAGCTTCGCCATCTCGGCCAGCGCCGGCTCCTTGCCGAAGAAGTCCTCGCGGATGTAGGCGGCGTCGCGGGTCTGGTACGTCTGGACCTGCGCGTCCGGTACCTCACGCAGCCGGCGTACCAGCGCGCCCGTGGTGTCGAGCTGGAACAGCTCGTCCCAGGCCGAGCCCCACAGCGTCTTGACGACGTTCCAGCCGGCGCCGCGGAACTGGGCCTCCAGCTCCTGCACGATCTTGAAGTTGGCGCGGACCGGGCCGTCCAGGCGCTGCAGGTTGCAGTTGATGACGAAGGTGAGGTTGTCCAGCTCCTCACGCGCGGCCAGCGCGAGGGCCGCCGTCGACTCCGGCTCGTCCATCTCGCCGTCGCCGAGGAACGCCCACACGTGGGACGCGGAGACGTCCTTGATGCCGCGGTTGGTGAGGTAGCGGTTGAAGCGCGCCTGGTAGATGGCGGAGAGCGGGCCGAGGCCCATGGACACCGTCGGGAACTCCCACAGCCAGGGCAGACGGCGCGGGTGCGGGTACGACGGCAGGCCGTTGCCGCCGGCTTCCTGACGGAAGTTGTCCAGGTGGGCCTCGGTGAGGCGGCCGTCCAGGAAGGCGCGGGCGTAGATGCCGGGGGAGGCGTGGCCCTGGATGTACAGCTGGTCGCCGGAGCCGTCGCCCTCCTTGCCCTTGAAGAAGTGGTTGAAGCCGGTCTCGTACAGCCAGGCGGCGGAGGCGAAGGTGGCGATGTGGCCGCCGACGCCGTATTTCGAGCCGCGGGTCACCATGGCGGCCGCGTTCCAGCGGTTCCACGCGGTGATCCGGGCCTCCATCTCCGGGTCGCCGGGCAGCGCCGGCTCCGCGGAGGTGGGGATGGTGTTGACGTAGTCGGTTTCGAGGAGCTTCGGCAGCGCGATGCCGCCCGCCTCGGCGCGCTCCAGCGTGCGGCGCATCAGGTACGCGGCGCGGTGCGGCCCGGCCTCCCTGGCGACGGCGTCGAGGGAGGCCTGCCACTCGGCGGTCTCCTCCGGGTCGCGGTCCGGGAGCTGGTCGAGCGCGCTCGGCTGGATGGCGTTGGGGTCGGTCATGTCGCCGCCTTCCTCAGTCGAAGGGGGTTCCCTCATCGGTAAGGGTTCGGGGGTGCCCTTGGTCTTTGGCAGGACAGGGCAGGCGGACCTCGGTGGAAGTCCGTCGGCGACTGTAACTCCCTGATCGATGATCGATCAAAGGGTTGAGGGCGAAAACCTCTCGATTTGGAGAAAGTCGGCACGCGGTGCCTTCGGTAATGGCACCCGGTGACGCTGAAATGCCACGTTTTCGCAGGTGAGCGTGGAGATGCTCGACTGGGTCACGCGCGCGGAGCGCACCCGAGCACGTGTGCCTTCACCAGCTCGGCGATCCGGGGATCCCGGCGCTTGAACGCCTGGACCAGCTCCTCGTGCTCCTCCGCGTACGACTGCTGGACCGTGCCCAGCCAGCGGATCGACAGCGCCGTGAACACCTCGATGCCGAGGCCCTCCCAGGTGTGCAGCAGCACCGAGTTGCGGGCCGCGCGGACCAGCTCCCGGTGGAAGCCGACCGTGTGCCGCACCTGAGCCGTGCCGTCCGCCTTCCGGTCGGCCTCGTACAGCGCCAGGACGTGCGGCTCCAGCGCCGAGCAGTCCTCCGCCAGGCGGTCGGCCGCCAGCTCCGCCGCGATGGCCTCCAGGCCGGCCCGGACCGGGTAACTCTCCTCCAGGTCGGCCGCCGTCAGATTCCGTACCCGGACGCCCTTGTTGGGAGCCGACTCGATCAGGCGCAGCGACTCCAGCTCGCGCAGGGCCTCGCGGACCGGGGTCTGGCTGACCTCCAGCTCGGTGGCGATCCGGCGCTCCACGATGCGCTCACCCGGCTGCCAGCGCCCGCTGACGATCCCCTCCACGATGTGCTCGCGGATCTGCTCGCGCAGCGAGTGGACGACGGGCGCGGTCATGAGGGCTCCTTAGGGAGGGCTGACGTTTAGACAATAAGGCCGGTTCGCTCCGCGGGTAGGGCGCCTCGGGGTGCTTTGGTGCAGGTGAGACGAGGCTTACACGCTCCGTATGCCGACAAACACGAACACCCCGCCCGGAGGAGCTCCGGACGGGGTGTTCGGGGAGGACGGGGTTACAGACCGAGCTCGACCTCGAACTCGCCCGCTTCCAGGATCGCCTTGACCGCCGTCAGGTAACGGGCCGCGTCGGCGCCGTCGACCAGGCGGTGGTCGTAGGAGAGGGTCAGGTAGGTCATGTCGCGGACGCCGATGACCGTGCCCTCCTCGGTCTCGATGACCGCCGGACGCTTGACCGTGGCACCGATGCCGAGGATCGCGACCTGGCCCGGCGGCACGATGATCGTGTCGAACAGCGCGCCACGCGAACCGGTGTTGGAGATGGTGAAGGTCGCGCCGGACAGCTCGTCCGGGGTGATCTTGCTGGCCCGGACCTTGCCCGCCAGCTCCGCGGTGGCCTTGGCGATGCCCGCGATGTTGAGGTCGCCGGCGTTCTTGATGACCGGGGTCATCAGGCCCTTCTCGGAGTCCACCGCGATACCGATGTGCTCGGTGTCGAAGTAGGTGATGGTCCCCTCGGCCTCGTTGATCTTGGCGTTGATGACCGGGTGGGCCTTCAGCGCCTGCGCGGCGGCCTTGACGAAGAACGGCATCGGGGAGAGCTTGACGCCCTCACGGGCCGCGAAGGAGTCCTTCGCCTTGGCACGCAGCTTCATCAGGCGGGTGACGTCGACCTCGACGACCGACGACAGCTGGGCCTGCTCGTGCAGCGCCTTGACCATGTTGTCGCCGATGACCTTGCGGATGCGCGGCATCTTGACGGTCTGGCCACGGAGGGGGGAGACCTCCAGCGCCGGGGCCTTCTTGGCGGCGGTCGGGGCGGCGGCAGCGGCCGGAGCCGGGGCAGCGGCGGCGGCCTTCGCGGCCTCGGCGGCGGCGATGACGTCCTGCTTGCGGATACGGCCGCCGACGCCGGTGCCCTTGACGGTGGACAGGTCGACGCCGTTCTCGGCGGCGAGCTTGCGCACCAGCGGGGTGACGTACGCGCCCTCGTCCGTCGCCTGGGTGGCGGTCGGGGAGGTGGGCGCGGTGGCCGGGGTGACCGGAGCCGGGGCGGGCGCCGGAGCGGGGGCCGGGGCAGCGGCAACGGGCGCCGGAGCCGGAGCAGCGGGGGCCGGGGCCGGGGCAGCAGCCGGGGCCGGGGCGGCCGGAGCAGCGGCGGGGGCCGGGGCGGCCGGAGCCGGAGCGGCGGCCGGAGCGGCACCCGGAGCGCCGATGACGGCGAGCTTGGCGCCGACCTCGGCGGTCTCGTCCTCGCCGACCGTGATCTCCAGCAGCACACCGGAGGTGGGCGCCGGGATCTCGGTGTCGACCTTGTCCGTGGAGACCTCGAGCAGCGGCTCGTCGGCCTCGACGGAGTCGCCGACCGACTTCAGCCAGCGGGTGACGGTGCCCTCGGTGACGGACTCACCGAGCGCGGGCAGGACCACGTCCGTGCCCTCGGCGCCACCGGCCGGTGCGGCCGGAGCGGCCTCGGCGGCGGGGGCGGGAGCCGGAGCGGCCGGGGCCTCGGCGACCGGGGCCGGGGCGGGCTCGGCGGCCGGAGCCGGGGCCTCGGCGGCGGCGGGGGCCGGAGCGGCGGCCGGGGCGCCCGTGCCGTCGTCGATCAGGGCCAGCTCGGCGCCGACCTCGACCGTCTCGTCCTCGGCGACCTTGATGGAGGCCAGCACGCCGGAGGCTGGGGCCGGGATCTCGGTGTCGACCTTGTCGGTCGAGACCTCGAGCAGCGGCTCGTCGGCCTCGACGCGTTCGCCCTCGGCCTTCAGCCAGCGGGTGACAGTGCCCTCGGTGACGCTCTCACCGAGCGCCGGAAGGGTTACGGAAACCGCCATGGTTTCGGTTGCTCCTAACGAATTGCGGAAGTCTGTGTCGTCGCGCCCGTTGACCGAAGGCTCAGTCGTGGGAGTGCAGCGGCTTGCCGGCCAGGGCCAGGTGGGCCTCGCCGAGCGCCTCGTTCTGCGTCGGGTGGGCGTGGATGAGCTGGGCGACCTCGGCCGGCAGCGCCTCCCAGTTGTAGATCAGCTGGGCCTCGCCGACCTGCTCGCCCATGCGGTCGCCGACCATGTGGACGCCGACGACGGCACCGTCCTTGACCTGGACGAGCTTGATCTCGCCCGCGGTCTTCAGGATCTTGCTCTTTCCGTTGCCCGCCAGGTTGTACTTCAGAGCGACGACCTTGTCCGCGCCGTAGATCTCCTTGGCCTTGGCCTCGGTGATACCGACGGAGGCGACCTCCGGCTGGCAGTACGTCACCCGGGGAACACCGTCGTAGTCGACCGGGACGACCTTCAGACCGGCCAGACGCTCCGCCACCAGGATGCCCTCGGCGAAGCCGACGTGCGCGAGCTGGAGCGTCGGGACGAGGTCACCGACGGCGGAGATGGTCGGGACGTTGGTGCGCATGTACTCGTCGACGAGGACGTAGCCGCGGTCCATGGCGACCCCGGCCTCCTCATAGCCCAGGCCCTGCGAGACCGGGCCGCGGCCGACGGCCACCAGCAGGACCTCGGCCTCGAACTCCTTGCCGTCGGCCAGAGTGACCTTCACACCGTCCTGGGTGTACTCGGCCTTCTGGAAGAAGGTGCCCAGGTTGAACTTGATGCCGCGCTTGCGGAACGCGCGCTCAAGAAGCTTCGAGCTGTTCTCGTCCTCGACCGGGACGAGGTGCTTCAGGCCCTCGATGATCGTGACGTCCGAGCCGAAGGACTTCCACGCCGAGGCGAACTCGACGCCGATGACACCGCCGCCCAGGATGATCGCGGACTTCGGCACGCGGTCCAGGACGAGGGCGTGGTCGGAGGAGATGATGCGGTTGCCGTCGATCTCCAGGCCCGGCAGCGACTTCGGCACGGAGCCGGTCGCCAGCAGGACGTGGCGGCCCTGGACGCGCCGGCCGTTCACGTCGACGGAGGTGGGGGAGGACAGGTAGCCCTCACCCTCGATGTACGTCACCTTGCGGGAGGCGATGAGCCCCTGCAGACCCTTGTACAGACCCGAGACGACCTCGTCCTTGTACTTGTGGACGGCCGGGACGTCGATGCCCTCGAAGCTGGCCTTGACGCCGAACTGCTCGCTCTCGCGGGCCTGGTCGGCGATCTCGCCCGCGTGCAGCAGGGCCTTGGTGGGGATGCAACCCCGGTGCAGGCAGGTGCCGCCGACCTTGTCCTTCTCGATCAGGGCGACGTCCAGGCCCAGCTGCGCCCCGCGCAGGGCCGCGGCGTAACCACCGCTACCACCGCCGAGGATCACTAGGTCGAAAACGGTGCTGGCGTCGTTCGCCACGTCACGTCCTCCATGCATGTGCGCCGTACGCCGGTCTCCGATGACCGGCAGGCGGCTGGTGTCCGGCCGCTTGATGCTTCGGCCCTTCGGTGGGGGCCCTGTCCTGCCGGGCTCCATCTTTGCACTTGTCGGAGGCGATCGAGACGCGGGGCCGGTGTGTGAGACGTCCCACGTTCACGGGAAAACGAAGGTCCGCCGCGACAGGGGCGCGGGGAACTGCGCGAACAGCCCCCACGCCCCTGCGGACGCCGTACTACGGACCGGACCGAGCTGTCAGCCGACTCAGCCCAGGTCACCCGCGGCGGTCAGCTCCGCGAGACGGACCAGCGTACGCACGGCGGAACCCGTACCACCCTTCGGCGTGTACCCGAAGGGGCCGCCCTCGTTGAACGCCGGCCCGGCGATGTCGAGGTGCGCCCACGTGATCCCCTCGCCCACGAACTCGCGCAGGAAGAGGCCCGCGACCAGGCCGCCGCCCATCCGCTCGCCCATGTTCGCGATGTCGGCCACGGACGACTCCATGCCCTTGCGCAGGTGCTCCGGCAGCGGCATCGGCCAGGCCGGCTCGCCGACCTCCTCCGCCGCCTCGTGCACCGCGGAGCGGAACGCGTCGTCGTTGGCCATCACACCGAACGTCCGGCTGCCCAGCGCCAGCATCATCGCGCCGGTCAGCGTGGCCACGTCCACGATCGCGTCCGGGTTCTCCTGCGAGGCCGCCCACAGCGCGTCGGCGAGCACCAGCCGGCCCTCGGCGTCGGTGTTGAGCACCTCGACCGTCTTGCCGCTGTGCATGCGCAGCACGTCACCCGGGCGCACGGCGGAGCCGGACGGCATGTTCTCGGCCAGCGCCAGCCAGCCGGTGACACTGACCTCCAGGCCGAGGCGCGCGGCGGCGACGACCGCGGCGAACACGGCGGCGGCACCGCTCATGTCGCACTTCATCGTCTCGTTGTGCCCGGCCGGCTTCAGCGAGATGCCGCCCGAGTCGTAGGTGATGCCCTTGCCGACGAAGGCCAGGTGCTTCTCCGCCTTCGGGTGCGTGTACGACAGCTTCACCAGGCGCGGGGCGGCCGCGGAGCCCCCGCCGACGCCGAGGATGCCGCCGTAGCCGCCCTTGACCAGAGCCTTGTCGTCGAGCACCTGCACCTTGATGCCGTGCTCCTTGGCCGCGGCCTGCGCGATGCCGGCGAAGGCGGCGGGCGTGAGGTCGTTCGGCGGCATGTTGATCAGGTCGCGGGCGCGGTTCAGCTCCTCGCAGACCGCGACCGCGCGGGCGACCGCGCCCTTGTGGGCGGC
Organism: Streptomyces sp. NPDC052721; assembly: GCF_040678315.1. Lineage (NCBI taxonomy): Bacteria > Bacillati > Actinomycetota > Actinomycetes > Kitasatosporales > Streptomycetaceae > Streptomyces > Streptomyces sp. NPDC052721. The sequence continues at coordinate 116,859 of NZ_JBFATL010000019.1, forward strand.
GTCGCGCGGCTTGCCGCCGAGCAGCGCGGCCTCGGCCAGCGGCGCCTTGCCGTTCTTGGCCTTGCCGTTCCCGGCGTCCTGGGCGTTGCCCTTGTAGGTGTCGAAGGAGTAGGCGCCGAGCAGGATGCCCTCGCTGATCGCGCCGACCGCGCCCGGGCTGTCGACGGGCAGCGCGAACGCGGCCTTCTTCGACCCGGCGAGCGCACGGGCGGCCACGCCGGCGGCCCGGCGCAGCGCCTCGGCGTCGTAGCCGACGTCCTCCCCGTCCTCGCCGTCCTTGCCGGCGGGCTGCGCGCCGAGGCCCACCGCCACCACGAGCGGGGCCTTGAAGCCGGCCGGCGCGGGCAGCTTCGTCAGCTCACCCTCGGCACCCGAGGCGCCGAGGGTCTCCAGGACGCCGGCCAGCTTGCCGTCGTACGCCTTGTCCACGGCCTCGGCGCCCGGCGCGACGACGGGCCCCTGGGCGCCCTTGGCGACACCGATCACGATCGCGTCGGCCCGCAGGCCGGGCGCCGCGGCGGTGCTGAGAGTCAGAGCAGTCACGGTGGTGAAATCTCGCTTCCGATGTGAAGTTCGCTGTGGCCGATGTGGGGTGGGTCGACCGGGCCCGAGAGCCGACCCTAGGCCCACGCCTGGGCACTGGTGGCGACCGGGGCCTTCACCCTGTCGGCGAACACCCGTGACGAGACTACGCCCGTCGCCGACGCGCCCCGAAGGGGCGCGAGGCCACGCGCGACACGCGGCTCCGCGGCGGACGCGGCCGGCGCCGTGCCGGAAGGCGTCAACGACCGAGGGCCAGCACCACGAGTGCCGTGACCGCGGCCGTCTCCGCGACCGCACCGAACACATCACCGGTGACCCCGCCGAACCTGCGGACACACCTGCGCAGCAGCAGGTCGGCGACGGCGACGGCGACGGCCACCGCGAGGGCGGTCCGCGCGCCGTCGTACCCGCCGAGGCCGGCGCCCGCCGCCCCGGCCGCCGCCACGACGGCGAGCGCCACGGCCAGTGCCGCGCCCTTCGGGACCACCCCGGCCACCGCCGCCCCCAGTCCGTCCGGGCGGGCCGCCGGCACTCCGGCGCGGGCGGCCAGGGTGAGCGCCAGCCGGGCCGCGACCGCCGACGCCACGGCCGCCACGGCACCCCGGGCCCAGGAGTCGCCGTAGAGCTGCGCCAGCACGGCGACCTGGGCGAGCAGCACCAGGACGAGGGTGAGCACCCCGAACGGTCCGATGTCCGACTGCTTCATGATCCGGAGCGCGTCCCCGGCGGGCTTGCCGCTGCCCAGCCCGTCGGCGGTGTCGGCGAGCCCGTCGAGATGCAGCCCGCGGGTCAGCGCGGCCGGTACGGCGACCGAGGCGACGGCGGCGAGCAGCGGGCCCGCGCCGAGGAGGAGCAGCAGCACGCCCAGCCCGGCCGCGCACCCGCCGACGACCAGCCCGGCCACCGGCGCCCACAGCATGCCCCCGCGCGCGGCCCCCCGGTCCCAGCGGCGCACCCGGACGGGCAGCACGGTGAGCGTGCCGAAGGCGAAGCGGAGTCCGTCCCGGAGGGGGGACGGGGCGGACGGGGAGGACGGGGAGGACGTGAGCACCGGCGCAGGGTATCCGGCGACCGACCCGCCCCACCCGGCGGCCGGACCTCCACCCGACGACCGGGCCCCCCGCCCGGCGGGGGGCCCTCCCCGGCTCCACCCGCCGGCCGGCTTCGCCTGCTAGCCGACAGCCAGCCCCTGGGCTCCATCCGGCGGCCGGTCCCCCTGGTCTCACTTTGGCCGTCAGCCGCTGCCGGGACCTCGGCTGGCTCCCAGGGCACCCACCCGGCGGCCGGACCTCCCGAGTCCCGCCCAGGCCACCAGAGGCCTCCCGGTGCGACCCCGGCCAGGAGACGCCTCCCGGCCCAGCATGGCCATCAGAGGTCTCCCAGGCCTCACCCCGGCCCCGCCCCCGGTTTCTACCTGACGGCCAGCCCCCGGGGCTCCACTCGGCGGTCGGACCTTCCGAGTCCCACCCAGGCCGCCAGAGGCCTCCCGGCCCCGACCTCGGCCGCCAGAGACCTCCCAGGCCCCGTCCTCGGCCGCCAGAGGTCTCCCGGGCCCACCCCGGCCCGGCCCCCGGTTTCTACCTGACGGCCAGCCCCCGGGGCTCCCCGGCGGCCGGACCTTTCGGGTCCCACCCCGGTCACAGAGGCCTTCCGGCCCCACCCCGGTGGCCAGAGGTCTCCCGGCCCCCGACCTCGGCCGCCAGCGCGCCCGGGTAGACCTCGTCGGGGCGGGCCCACGCGCGGCCCCTTCGTGCGCACCCGGAGGGATAAAGTGCGCACATGGGGCATTGGTGGGTGCGGAACATCGTCGAGCCGGGCAAGCTTCCGCTGCTGCTGGCCCTCGCCGCCTTCGTGCTGACCTTCGTCGTCACCCGGGTCATCACCCGGCTGATCCGGGCGGGCAAGGGCCCCTTCGGCAACGTCAAGGCGGGCGGGCTGCACATCCACCACGTCGTTCCCGGGGTCGTCCTCACCGTCGTCGGCGGCTTCGGTGCGGTGGCCAGCGACCGGCACGGCGCCGGCGGGGTCGTCTCGGCCGTGCTGTTCGGCATGGGCGCGGGCCTGGTCCTGGACGAGTTCGCGCTGATCCTGCACCTGGACGACGTCTACTGGACCGAGGAGGGCCGCAAGAGCGTCGAGGTCGTCGTGCTCACCGCCGCCCTGGTCGGCCTGTTGCTCGCCGGTTTCGTCCCGTTCGGCGTCAACGACGTCTCCCAGCAGGAGCTGGCCGACCGCGGCACGGTCATCTCCAACATCGTCGCGAACTTCCTCTTCTCCCTCGTCGCCCTGCACAAGGGCAAGGCCCGCATCGCGCTCTTCGGGGTGATCGTGCCGCTGGTCGCGCTCGTCGGCGCGGTCCGGCTCGCCCGCCCCGGCTCCGCGTGGGCCCGCCGCTTCTACGGCCGCCGTCCCCGCGCCCGTGCCAGGGCCGCCCTGCGCGCCTACCGGCACGACCGCCGCTGGGCGCGGCGGAGCCGCGCCGTTCAGGACTGGATCGGCGGCAAGCCCGACCCCCGCCCGGCGCGCCTGCCCGGCCACCGCTGACCGCGGGCGCGACCGCGCGGGGTCGTGCCCCGGTGCCGTGATGCCGCCAGCAGACACAGCAGCCCCACAGCCATCAGCGCGGCCAGATGCTCCTTGCCCGCCAGGTTCTCCTTGAGCAGCACCTCGACGACCATCGCCAGCGTCACCGCGCCCGCCGTCGCGTAGGCGCCGTACCGCCAGCTCACGAACACCGCGAGCCCGACGACGGCCGCCGAGGGGCCGGTGTCCACCACCTGCCCGTCGGTCCACGGCAGCCCGAACGGGGCGTGCGCGCCCAGGGTGATGCCGAGACGCGCGTACAGGGTTCCGGCCAGCGTGGCGACGTAGGCGATGGCCAGCGTCCGCCACCAGCCCAGGCACAGCTCCGCGATCCCGAACACCAGCAGGATCTGCGCCAGCGCCCCCCACACGGGCAGATCCAGCGCGGGCACGAACAGCGACAGGGGAGTGCGCAGCAGGGCGAGCCACAGCGGGTCGTCGGCCCGTACGGCACCCAGGTTCTGCACCAGCTGGTAGCCCCACGGCTGGTTCTGCACGTACTGCAGGAACGCCGTCAGGCCCACCGCCGCGACCGTCAACGGGGCCGCCGCCGGGCCCCTTCTGCGCAGGGGCTCGCGCACGGCGGCGTACAGCGGCCCCCACTCGGTACGGGCCCAGCGGGCCGGCGTCCTCATCGGACGCCCCTCCTCGAACGTTCCAGCGTCGAGCGTTCCGGCCATCGAGCGTTCCCCCGTCGCGCGTGTCTCATCGATGCGTGTCCAGGTGCCTGCGGTGCAGCCACTTGGGCAGCCCCGGCGCCTCCAGGAACCCCTCCGCGCGGGCCGACGCGAGGCCGATGCGTGGCAGGTCCGCGCTCTTCTCGAAGAGCAGGAACCGTGGCTCCCAGATGGGCCGGTACTTGGCGTTGGCGCGGTACAGCGACTCGATCTGCCACCAGCGCGAGAAGAAGCTGAGCAGCGACCGCCACAGCCTCAGCACCGGTCCGGCACCGAGGCGCGCGCCACGTTCGAAGACCGATCTGAACATCGCGAAGTTGAGTGAGACCTGCGTGATCCCGATCTCGTCGGCCCGCCGCAGCAGCTCGATGACCATGAACTCCATCAGCCCGTTGTCGGAGTCCCGGTCCCGCCGCATCAGGTCCAGGGACAGCCCGTGCGGCCCCCACGGCACGAAGGACAGCAGCGCCCGCAGCCGCCCCTCGGCGTCCGCGCACTCCAGCATCACGCACCGGCCGTCCCCGGGGTCCCCGAGCCGGCCGAGCGCCATGCTGAAGCCGCGCTCGGTGGCGCCGTCCCGCCAGTCGTCGGCACGCTCCACGAGATGCGCCATCTCGCCGGCCGGGATGTCCTCGTGCCGCCGGATGCGCACCCGGTACCCGGCCCGCTTCACCCGGTTGTACGCCTGCCGGACGGTGCGCATCGCCCGGCCGTCCAGGGTGAACTCGGCGACCTCCACGACCGCCTCGTCCCCGAGTTCCAGCGCGTCGAGTCCGTGCCGGGCGTAGACGGTCCCGGCCTCCTCGCTCGCCCCCATGACCGCCGGGATCCAGCCGTGTGCCCGCGCCTGGGCGAGCCAGGGCACGATCGCGCCCGGCCAGGCCTCGGGGTCCCCGATCGGATCCCCGGACGCGAGACTCACCCCGCCGACGACCCGGTAGGCGACGGCGGCCTTCCCGGTCGGCGACCACACCACGCTCTTCTCCCGGCGCAGCGCGAAGTAGCCGAGCGAGTCGCGGTCGCCGTGCCGCTCCAGCAGCTCGCGCAGCCGCTTCTCGTCGTCCTCGCCGAGCGGGTCGACGGCCCGCCGGGACCGGAAGGCGGCGTAGAACACGGCGAGGACCAGCGCCGTGCTGAGCACGTTGATCGCCACGTTGGCCCAGTTGGGCGGGTCGATCCCGGGGAAGTGGGACTCCTCGGCCGCCACCGACACCAGGCGCAGGGCGCCGTAGTGCCAGCGCTCCGGGAACGTGGACCGGGCCGCGTCCGGCGCCTGGTTCGTGACCGTCACCAGCAGACCGGCCAGCAGGCTCGCCACCAGCCCGCCGCCGACGGCCACCGTGGCCGCGAGCCGGGGGTTGGACCGGTCGCCCTTGGCGTAGAACTCCCGGCGGCCGACGAGCAGCGCGCCGACGAAGGCGGCCGTCAGCGCGAGGGAGACCCAGTTCTGCGCGTACCGCCGGATCTCCGGGAACGCCATGGCGAACGCGAACAGCGCCAGGAAGAGCCCGCTCATCACCAGGTTGAGGATCCACGCGGCCCGCTTCCGGCGCCGCATGGTGATCGCGAGGAAGGCGGTGAACACGCCGGAGGCGAAGCCGGCCGTCAGCAGGTACGGAGTGAAGAAGTCGTCCTGGTTGTGCCGGCGCACGTCCTGGCCGAGCGAGACCCACACCGCGCTGAGGAAGTTGACGAAGGCGACGGTCCGCAGGTACCAGACGGCGAACGCGGCGGCCCGCCGGGAAGCCCCGGTGGACCGCCGCGCCCGCTCACCCGTCCGCGCCGCCTCGGCTCGCTGCTCCACGGCAATCCGGACATCTCCCATAGGGCAGGATCATATGGGTGCGGCTCCGGCGAACCGCACTTTTCAGCCCCTCGGTGGCAGCGGCCTCACATTTCCTTCTCTTCCTCCGGCTCCTTCTCGGCCTCCGGCCTCTCGGGAAGCTCCGCGGCCAGCGCGGCGGCGCTCTGCACCAGCGGCAGCGCCAGCAGCGCGCCGACGCCCTCGCCGACCCTCACCCCCTGGTCCAGCAGCGGCTCCAGGGCCATCCGGTCCAGCGCCTTCGCCTGACCCGGCTCCCCGCTGTCGTGCCCGGCCAGCCACCAGTCCGGCGCCCGGAACGCGACCCGCTGCGCGACCAGCGCACACGCGGCGGCCACGACCCCGTCGAGGATCACCGGCAGCTTCCGCACCGCGCACTGCAACAGGAACCCGGTCATCGCCGCCAGGTCCGCTCCGCCCACGGCCGCCAGCAGCTGCAACTGGTCCCCGAGCACCGGCCGGGCCCGCCGCAGCGCGTCCCGGATCGCCGCGCACTTGCGCATCCACGCCAGGTCGTCGATCGCGACCCCGCCCCGCCCGGTCACCACGGACGCGTCGGTGCCGCACAGCGCGGCGATCAGCACCGCCGCCGGCGTGGTCCCGCCCACGCTGACATCGCCGAGCACCACCAGATCGGTCCCCGAGTCGGCCTCCTCGTCGGCGACCGCGACACCCGCCCGCAGCGCGGCCTCGGCCTCCTCCAGGGTGAGCGCGTCCTCGACGTCGATACGGCCGCTGCCCCGCCGCACCCGGTGCCGCACCATGTCCTTCGGGAAGGTGTCCGGCTCGCAGTCCAGGGCCATGTCCACGACCCGTACGGGCACCTCCAGCCGGCGTGCGAGCACGGCCACCGGGCTCGCGCCCTCCAGCACCGCCCGCACCAGCTGCTCCGCACCGCCCGCGGGCCGCGCCGAGACGCCCAGCTCCGCGATGCCGTGGTCGCCGGCGAACAGCACCACCCGAGGCCGCCCGACCGGCCGCACCGGCACGGTGCCGCGCGCGGCGGCCAGCCACTCGCCGAGCTCGTCCAGGCGGCCCAGCGCTCCCGGCGGCACGATCTGGCGCTCCCGCCGGGCCTCGGCGTCACGGCGTACGCCCCCGTCCGGGCGCTCGATCAGATCGGTGAAGTCGTCCAGATTAAGGCTGCTCATTCGCCGAACAGTACCGCCAGCGAACGAACGCGCCCGCGCCACATCGCCACCACACCCCCACGACGTCTTTGCACCTCAGAGCGTGATCCCATACGTTCCGGTTTGCCGCGGAATGTCGCACAGGGAGCACGCCCATGCCGACCTCGCCCCTCACCCCGCAGATCACCACCCCCCACGACCCCTTCCAGGAGCCCCGCCGCGAGGACTGCCCCTGGTGCGGCTCCCGCCGCCTGCGCACCCGGCTGCGCGCGCCCGACCCGCTGCGGCACCGGTGGGGCAGGTTCGTCCTCGACGGGTGCCGGGACTGCGGCCACGCCTTCCAGAACCCCCGGCTCAGCGCGGAGGGGCTCGCCTTCTTCCACCGCGACTTCTACGAGAGACACCTGGAGGAGTTCGACGCGCGGATCCTGCCCGCCCGGGCGGTCCGCCGCCGGCACCGCGCCACCGCCTGGCGGCTGTCCGCGCTGCGGGAACCGGAGAGCTGGCTGGACGTCGGCACCGGCCACGCCCGGTTTCCCGAGGCGGCGAAGGAGTTCTTCCCCTACACCAGCTTCGACGGGCTGGACCCGACGGCCCGGGTGGAGCAGGCGCTGCGGGAGGGGCGCGTGGAGGAGGCGCACCGCGGTTACCTCACCACCCCCGGCATGGCGGACCGGCTGCGCGCCCGCTACGACGTCGTCACCATGTTCCACCATCTGCAGCACGCGCCCGACCCGCGCGCCGAACTGCGCGCCGCGCTGACCGTGCTGCGGCGCGGTGGCCACCTGGTCGTCGAAGTCCCGGACCCGCGCTGCCTGTTCGCCACGCTGCTGGGCAGGTGGTGGCTGCCGTACGGCCAGCCGCGCCATCTGCACCTGGTGCCGCTCGCCAACCTCCGCGCGGAACTGCGGTCCCTGGGCTGCACGGTCCTGGTCACGGACCGCACGACCCCGCATGTGCCGTACGACCTCTCAGCGGCCGTCGCCCTCGCCGTGGCCCAGGCCCACCCGGCCGTCCAACTGGCGGCGATCCCCGTGCAGGCCCTGGCCTCGGCCCTGGACCACGGGTGCGCTCCGCTGTTCCGCCGCACCCGCTTCTCCAACGCGTACCGGGTGGTGGCGCGCAAGGACGGGGGGTGACCACGGGCGGCACCGGTGGGCGCAGGGCAACCCGTCATCCCCGGAGCACCAGCGCCTGCCCCGCCACCACCAGAAGCACCTGCTCGCACTCGTTCGCGAACGCCGCGTTCAGCCGGCCCAGTTCGTCCCGGTAGCGGCGGCCGGAAGCCGTCGCGGGGACGATTCCGGAGCCGACCTCGTTGGACACCGCCACCACGGTCCGCCGAGTCCCCCGCACCGCCGCCGTCAGCTCCCGCACCCGCTCCCGCAACGCCTTCTCACCCCCGCCCGCCCACTCCGCGTCGTCCCACGCCCCCACGGAATCCATCACGTCCGTCAGCCACAGCGACAGACAGTCGATCAGCACCGGCGGCCCGTCCTGCGCGAGCACCGGCACCAGGTCCGTCGTCTCCGCCGTACGCCACGACCCCGGCCGCCGCTCCCGGTGCACGGCCACCCGGGCCGCCCACTCGGTGTCCCCGCCCCGCGTACCGCCCGTCGCCACGTACAGCACCTCCGGGAACGTCTCCAGCCGCCGCTCCGCCTCCACCGACTTGCCCGAGCGCGCCCCGCCCAGCACCAGCGTCCGCCGCGGCACGTCCGGCACCTCCTCGTACGCCCCCACCACCAGCGTCGTACCGTCCGGCACCGCCCGCGCCCCCGCCGCCGCGAGCCGGCGCCGCAACTCCGCTCCGGGCGGCACATCGTGGTCCAGGTGGACGGCGAGCACATCCGTCGTGGGGCCGACCGAGCCGACCGCGCGGAGCCGGGCGAGCGCGTCGGGACGGCCCACGACGTCCGCGAGGAGCATGTCGTACGACTCCGCCGTCGCTTCCTCCAGACCCGCCGGCGCCCCGCCCGGGGGCAGATACAGCAGCCGCTGCCCGTCCGGCCCGGTCACCGCGTACCCGGTGCCGCCCGCGTCCATCGCCACGGCCCGCACCCGATGCCCCGTCAGCAGCGCCAACTCCCGCCCGTCCGGCACCCGCCCGGGCTGCGGCAGCCCGGCCGGGACCTCCACCGCCGGGCCGTCGTGCGGATGCGACAGCAGCACCTGCCGTACCCCGCCCAGCGACTGCCCGGCGCGGGCCGCCGCGAACGCCGCGCCCGGCGTCAGGTCCAGCAGCAGCGTCCCGTCCACGAGCGCCGCGGTCGCGGCCCGCGCGTCCGGCCCGAGCGCGGTCGCGCACGCGGCACAGGAACAGTCGGGGCGAGGCAGTCCCGCCGGGGCACCGGTACCGAGCAGAGTTACTTCCACGGACTGATTTTCGCCTGCCCCCGAAGGTCTCGCGCGACCGGCCACCCGGATGATCCACCGCCTCTAACGGGCGACCCGGCGGAGCGCATACGCTGCGGGGGCAGGTGTTGGATCGAAGGAGGCCCAGATGACGGCATGGACGTGGCGGTTCGAGAAGGCCGACGGGACGGAGGTCCAGCCGGCCGTGCAGCCCGAGGAGTTCACCACGCAGGGCGATGCCGAGTCCTGGATCGGCGAGCACTGGAAGGCGCTGCTGGAGGGCGGGGCCGACCAGGTGCGGCTGTTCGAGGAGACCAGCGAGATCTACGGGCCGATGAGCCTGCACGCCGACGCGTGATCCGGCCGTGAACGAGGTGAGGAGGGGTCACCCTCCTCACTGCTCGCCCAGCGTCACCTCGACCGTCTTCTCGGTGCCGTCCCGCTGGTAGGTCACCGTGGTGCGCTGGCCCGGCTTGTCATCCGCCAGCGCCTCGGCGAGTGAGGTGATGGTGGTGACGGGCCGGTCACCCAGTCCGGTGATGATGTCACCGGCGCGCAGGCCCGCCCGGTCGGCCGCGCCGCCGGCGCGGACGGTGACCACCGCGACCCCGCTCGGCTGGTAGCGGTCGTCCACGACCGTCCGCGCGGTGATGTCGAGGGCCGCCCGCCCGGACTCGACGACCTTCCCCTCCCGGACGATCTGGTCGGCGACCGTCCGCACCATCGACGCCGGGATCGCGAACCCGATGCCGGGCGCCGCGCCGTTGCCGAAGTTCGGGTCGGCCGCCGCGAGCGTCGGGATGCCGATCACCTGCCCGTCGAGGTCGACCAGGGCGCCACCGCTGTTGCCGGGGTTGATCGCGGCCGAGGTCTGCACCATGTTCGCGATCGTCGCGCCCGTACCGCCGCCCGTGTCACCCTCGCTGACGGTCCGTCCGGTCGCCGAGACGATGCCCTGGGTCACGCTGGACGACAGCCCGAGCGGCGACCCCATGGCCAGCACGATCTGCCCGACCTGCACCTTCCCGGAGTCCCCGAACACCGCCGGCTTCAGCCCGGCCGGCACCTTGTCCAGCCGGACCACGGCGAGATCCTGCTCGGGGTAGGAGTAGACCAGGCTCGCGGTGAGCGGTTCCTCGTTGTTGGCCGCGGTCACCTGGAAGGTCTTCTCCGACCCGACCACGTGCGCGTTGGTGACGATGTGCCCCTTGTCGTCGTACACCACCCCGGAGCCCAGGTCCCGGCTCGCCTGGATCTGCACGACCGACGGCAGGACCTCCCGGATCACCTTCTGGTACTGGCTCTGCAGGTCGTTCGCGGCCATCGGCACGGCCGCCGGGGTCGCCGCGGCGGTGTCCCGCCCGGACCGGGCGGCGGGGGCGGTGCAGCCGGCGGCGAGGGCCGCGCAGCACACCAGCGCGACGGCCAGGACGGCTCTTCGCAGGGCACACGCGCGGGTACGGGAAGCGTCCATGTCCCGAGTCTCACCGCACGGTGATCACCCGTCCCGCGCTGTTCCCCCGAACGTGCTCAGCCCCGTACCCCGCACAGATGCAACAGCGCCGCCACTCCGCGGTAGGGGTCCGTGCGGCCGGCCCGCTCCTCGACCGCGAGCAGTGTCTCCAGGTCGTCCGGGACCGCCGCGTCGTCCGCCGCCGTGTCCGTGAAGACCCGGACGCCGTACCAGGCGTGCAGCGGGGCGGCGATGCCGTCGAGCGTCGCGGTGAGGGCCGCGAGCCGGTCGGCGCGGACGTCCAGGCCGAGGCGGTTGCGATAAGCGGTGGTGTCGAAGGCGCTCAGGGCCCCCGACCAGTCCCCGGCCAGGCCCGGGCGCATGGCGAGCGCGTCGCCGTTGCGGACCAGCAGGGACAGGAGGCCGCCGGGCGCCAGCACCCGGGCCAGGCCCGCCACCAGCGGGTCCGGCTCCTCCACGTACATCAGCACGCCGTGGCACAGCACCACGTCGAAGCTGCCCGGCAGGAAGTGCACACCGGTGTCCCGCCCGTCGCCCTGCACCAGCCGCACCCGCTCCCGGATGCCCTCCGGCTCCCGCGCCACGGCCTCCCGCGCGGCGGCGATCATCGTCGCGTCCTGCTCGACCCCGGTCACATGGTGGCCGAGCCGGGCCAGCCGCAGCGCCTGCGTGCCCTGGCCCATCCCCACGTCGAGCACCCGCAGCCGCTGCCCGACCGCGAACCGCCCGGCTATCTGCTCGTCCAGCTGCCGGGCCACCAGTTCCTGGCGTACGACATCCCGCAGGCCGCCCAGCTTGTCCAGCCAGGCATCGGCCGCGCCCCCGGTGAAAGCGTCAGCGCTCAGGGCCGCTCTCCGCGCTTGACCTGCGGCTTCGGCAGCCGAAGCCGGCGCATCTGCAGGGACCGCATCAGCGCGTAGGCGACCGCGCCGCGCGTGTTCTCGTCCGGGAAGCGCTCCTGCAGCCGCTTCTTCAGCCGGAAGCCGCTGACCGCCGCGTCCAGCACGATCAGCACGATCACGATCAGCCACAGCAGCAGCGCGATGCTCTGGATCGCGGGCACCCGCACCACGCTCAGCACCAGGATGACCACCGCGAGCGGCAGGAAGAACTCCGCCACGTTGAACCGCGAGTCCACCCAGTTCCGGGCGAACTTGCGGACCGGGCCCTTGTCCCGGGCCGGCAGATACCGCTCGTCGCCGCTGGCCAGTGCCTGGCGCTGTCGCTCCAGGGCCTGGCGCCGCTCCTCGCGCTGGCGCTTCGCGGCCTCCTTGCGGTTCGTCGGCGTACGGGCGACGCTGCGGCGCTGGGACTGGGCCTCACTGCGCTTGGGAGTGGGCCTGCCCTTCGGGGCCTGCGGGTCGCGGGGCTGCTTGGAGAGGGTCACCGGCGCCTTGTCGGCGGTCGGGGCCTTCTCTTCCTTGGCACGGCTACGGAACACAAAACCCAAGGGTAAGGGCTGCACCGGCATGGACCCCAGTCCGGTGGGGAACGATCCGGCAACACCGGACGTCTCCAGGGGGACAGAGGGGACACACAGAGGGCTTCCGGCGGCATCGGGGTGGATCACCTACTCCCTGCGCCGGAGCGGATCGGTCCGCAGTCGTCCTCGGGGATGAGCGCATCACCCCGCGAACAGTGCGGTAATGGAAGCAGGGCCCGTACTGTGGGACCTGTCGCAGGATCTGTGAGCTGGAGTCCGTCAGAAGGGGGCGCGCGAAGCCCATGAGCGGTGTCATGAAGCGTATGGGGATGATCTTCCGCGCGAAGGCGAACAAGGCCCTTGACCGGGCCGAGGACCCGCGCGAGACCCTCGATTACTCGTACCAGAAGCAGCTGGAACTGCTCCAGAAGGTCCGCCGTGGCGTCGCCGACGTGGCCACGTCCCGCAAGCGCCTGGAACTCCAGCTCAACCAGTTGCAGCAGCAGTCCTCCAAGCTGGAGGACCAGGGCCGCAAGGCGCTCGCGCTCGGCCGTGAGGACCTGGCCCGCGAGGCGCTGTCCCGCCGCGCCGCCCTCCAGCAGCAGGTCACCGACCTCGAAACCCAGCACGCGACCCTCCAGGGCGAGGAGGAGAAGCTCACCCTGGCGGCCCAGCGCCTCCAGGCCAAGGTGGACGCCTTCCGTACGAAGAAGGAGACCATCAAGGCCACCTACACCGCCGCCCAGGCCCAGACCCGCATCGGCGAGGCCTTCTCCGGCATCTCCGAGGAGATGGGCGACGTCGGCCTCGCCATCCAGCGCGCCGAGGACAAGACCGCCCAGCTCCAGGCCCGGGCCGGCGCCATCGACGAGCTGCTCGCCTCGGGCGCCCTGGACGACCAGTCCGGCATGCACAAGGACGACATCCAGGCCGAGCTGGACCGGCTCTCCGGTGGTACGGATGTAGAGCTGGAACTGCAGCGCATGAAGGCCGAGCTGGCCGGGGGCTCCCCGCAGCAGGCCATCGAGGGCGGCACCGGTCAGGGGCAGTCCCAGCAGCAGCCGCAGGACACCCCGCGCTTCGACAAGCAGTAGTCCGGCGCCGGGGCCCGAGCCGAGGAGGCCGACGTGATCGTACGGATCATGGGAGAGGGCCAGGTGACGCTGGACGACTCCCACGTCGTCGAGCTGAACAAGCTGGACGACGAGCTGCTGAAGGAGATGGAGAGCGGCGACGAGGAGGGCTTCCGCCGCACGCTCGGCGCGCTCCTCGACTCCGTCCGCCGGCTCGGCACCCCGCTGCCGGACGACGCGCTGGAACCCTCCGAGCTGATCCTCCCGGCGCCGGACGCGACGCTGGAGGAGGTCCGGGAGATGCTCAGCGACGACGGGCTGATCCCGGGCTGAGCGTTGACGGTCCCCTGGGGGCGGGGTGCCTGGTGGCCCGGGGTGTCGTGCGGTCGGCCGGGCTGCGCGGCGGACGCGGTGCCTGATAGCCCGGGGTGTCGTGCGGTCGTGCGGTCGTGCGGCTGCGGGTCGTGTGGGGCTGGTCGCGCGGTTCCCCGCGCCCCTTCGGGCACTCCTCGGTCACCCCGCCTGTGGCTGGTCGCGTAGTACCCCGGGCCTTTCAGACGTTCCCTGGTCACCCCGCCCGGGCCGGGCTCCGCACCGGGCGCCTGCCGTCGGCCGGTTCCGGGCCCGTACTGTGCACACCGTGAGCACTCTCGAACGCGCCCGGTGCGGCCTCAAGGCGCACCCCCTGGCGGCGGACGCGGCGCTCGCCGCCGGCGTGCTGGCCTGCATGGTCGCCGGTTCCTTCGCCGCACCCCAGGGTCACCACGGCCTGTCCTGGGGCGTCCGCACCCCCGCCGCCCTCAGCCTCGTCCTCATGCTGGCCGGGGCGGCAGCGCTCGTCTTCCGGCGCCGGGCGCCCAAGACGGTCCTCGCGGTCACCGGCACCGTCTCCCTCGTCGAGTGCGTCACCGGCGACCCCCGCGCCCCGGTCGCGATGTCCGCCGTCATCGCCCTGTTCACCGTCGCCGCGACCACCGACCGCTCCACCACCTGGCGCCTCGGCCTGCTCACCATGACCGTGCTGACGGCCGCCGCCATGCTCGCCGGCCCGCTGCCCTGGTACGCCCAGGAGAACCTCGGCGTCCTCGCCTGGACGGGCATCGGCGCCACCGCCGGCGACGCCGTACGCAGCCGCCGCGCGGTCGTCCAGGCCATCCGGGACCGGGCCGAGCGCGCCGAACGCACCCGGGAGGAGGAGGCCCGCCGCCGGGTCGCCGAGGAGCGGCTGCGGATCGCCCGGGATCTGCACGACGTCGTCGCCCACCACATCGCCCTGGTGAACGTGCAGGCCGGTGTCGCCGCGCACGTCATGGACAAGCGGCCCGACCAGGCCAAGGAGGCCCTCGCGCACGTCCGCGAGGCCAGCCGCAGCGCGCTCGACGAACTCCGCGCCACCGTGGGCCTGCTCCGCCAGAGCGGCGACCCCGAGGCCCCCACCGAACCCGCGCCGGGCCTGAGCCGCCTGGAGGAGCTGGCCGACACCTTCCGCAGCGCGGGCCTGCCGGTGTCCGTGGCCCGCGCCGACCAGGGCACCGAACTGCCCGCCGCCGTCGACCTGGCCGCCTACCGGATCGTCCAGGAGGCCCTGACCAATGTGCGCAAGCACGCGGGCCCCGAGGCCGAGGCCGAGGTGAGCGTCGTACGCGTCGGGCCGAACGTCGAGGTCACCGTCCTGGACGACGGCCCGGGCAAGCCCGGCGCCGCCGAGGCCGGCCGCACGCCCGAGGCCGGTGGCGGGCACGGGCTGCTCGGCATGCGCGAGCGGGTCACCGCCCTGGGCGGCACCCTGACCACCGGACCCCGCTACGGCGGCGGCTTCCGCGTCCATGCGATCCTGCCCGTCAAGACGACGACGGCCCAGGGGGAGCCCGTATGACCATCCGTGTCCTGCTCGCCGACGACCAGGCACTGCTGCGCAGCGCGTTCCGGGTGCTGGTCGACTCCGAGCCCGACATGGAGGTGGTCGGGGAGGCCTCGGACGGGGCGGAAGCGGTCCGGCTGGCGAAGGAGCACGGCCCCGACGTCGTCCTCATGGACATCCGGATGCCCGGCACCGACGGTCTCGCCGCCACCCGGCAGATCGGCGCCGAGCCGTCGCTCGCACAGGTCCGCGTCGTCATCCTGACCACCTTCGAGGTCGACGACTACGTCGTCCAGGCGCTGCGCGCCGGTGCCTCCGGCTTCCTCGGCAAGGGCAGCGAGCCGGACGAGCTGCTGAACGCCATCCGGGTCGCGGCCGGTGGTGAGGCCCTGCTGTCCCCCACCGCCACCAAGGGCCTGATCGCCCGCTTCCTCGCCCGGGGCGACGACGGCGACGGCCCCGACCCCGCCCGCTCCGAGCGGCTCGGCACCCTCACCGGCCGGGAGCGGGAAGTCCTCGTCCAGGTCGCCGGCGGCCACTCCAACGACGAGATCGCCGAGCGGCTCGCGGTCAGCCCGCTGACGGTGAAGACGCACGTCAACCGGGCCATGGCCAAGCTGGGCGCGCGGGACCGGGCACAGCTCGTCGTCATCGCGTACGAGTCGGGGCTGGTACGTCCGAGGATGGACTGATCTCCACCCGCGTCTACTGCGCGCGGAGTAGGGACCGGTGAAGGAACGGGACCTGGGGTCTACGGAAGGGCCCTCCGGGATGGCTCAGGGTGGTGGAGACTTCTGCCGCTCACCGAAGAGAGACCCTCACCCATGTCCTGGCTGTCCAGATTCAGCCTCGCGCAACGGGCCCTCGTCGGGCTCGTGTCCCTGATCGCGCTCGCCTTCGGGCTGATCGCGATACCCCAGATCAAACAGCAGCTGCTGCCCACCATCGAACTGCCCATGGTGTCGGTGATCGCGCCGTACCAGGGCGCCTCGCCCGACGTGGTCGAGAAGCAGGTCGTCGAGCCCATCGAGGACAACCTGCAAGGCGTCGACGGCGTCACCGGTGTCACCTCCACCGCCAGTGAGGGCAACGCCGTGATCATGGCGTCCTTCGACTACGGCAACGACACCAAGCGGATCGTCTCCGACGTCCAGCAGGCCGTGAACCGGGCCCGCAACCAGCTCCCGGACGACGTGGACCCGCAGGTCGTCTCCGGGTCCACGGACGACATGCCGACCGTGGTCCTCGCCGTCACCTCCGGCAAGGACCAGCAGGCGCTCGCCGACCAGCTGGACACGACGGTCGTTCCGGCCCTGAAGGACATCGACGGCGTCGGCCGCGTCCAGGTCACCGGCGTCCGCGACCTCCAGGTCACCGTCACCCCGGACGACGCGAAGCTGGCGCGGGCCGGCCTCACCCCGGCCGCGCTCGGCCAGGCCCTCCAGGCGGGCGGCGCGACCGTACCGGCCGGCTCCTTCGACGAGGACGGTGCCAGCCGCACCGTCCAGGTCGGCGGCGGCTTCACGTCGCTGAAGCAGATCAAGGACCTGATGGTCACCGGCCAGGGCGCGAAGCGGCCGGTGCGTCTCGGTGCCGTGGCCGCCGTGAAGGAGCAGCCGGCCCCGGCCGACTCCCTCACCCGCACCGACGGCCGGCCCAGCCTCGCCGTCAACGTCACGATGGACCACGACGGCAGCGCCGTCTCCATCTCGAAGGCGGTCGAGGACAAGCTGCCCGGCCTGCGCGAGGACCTCGGGGCGGGTGCGAGGCTCACGGTCGTCAGTGACCAGGGCCCGGCCGTGTCCAAGTCCATCAAGGGCCTGACCACGGAGGGCGCGCTCGGCCTGCTCTTCGCGGTCCTGGTGATCCTGGTCTTCCTCGCGTCGGTCCGCTCGACGCTGGTGACGGCGGTCTCCATCCCGCTGTCGGTGGTGCTGGCCCTGATCGTGCTGTGGACGCGGGGCCTGTCCCTGAACATGCTCACGCTCGGTGCGCTGACCATCGCCATCGGCCGGGTCGTCGACGACTCGATCGTGGTACTGGAGAACATCAAGCGGCACCTCGGCTACGGCGAGGAGCGCGAGGAGGCGATCCTCACGGCGGTGCGCGAGGTGGCCGGCGCGGTCACCTCCTCCACGCTCACCACGGTCGCCGTGTTCCTGCCCATCGGCCTGGTCGGCGGCATGGTGGGCGCCCTGTTCGGCTCGTTCAGCCTCACGGTGACGGCGGCTCTGCTGGCCTCCCTGCTCGTGTCGCTGACGGTCGTGCCGGTCCTGTCGTACTGGTTCCTGCGCCCTCCGAAGGGCACCCCGCAGGACGCGGCGGAGGCCCGCCGCAGGGCCGAGGAGAAGGAGGCCGGCAGCCGCCTGCAGCGGGCGTACGTCCCCGTCCTGCGGTTCGCGACGCGTCGCCGGCTGACCAGCGTGCTCATCGCGATCGTGGTCCTGGTCGTCACGTTCGGCATGTCCGGCCTGCTGAAGACGAACTTCTTCGACCAGGGCGATCAGGAAGTCCTCACCGTCAAGCAGGAGCTGAAGCCCGGCACCGGCCTCGCCGCCACCGACGCGCAGGCCAGGCGGGTGGAGAAGCTGCTCGCCTCCACCGAGGGCGTGAAGGACTACCAGGTCACCGTCGGCTCGTCCGGCTTCATGGCGGCCTTCGGCGGCGGCACCGACACCAACCAGGCGTCGTACCAGGTGATGCTGAAGGACTCCGCGTCCTACGACGACGTGCGGAAGCGACTCGAGGGCGGCCTGAAGAAGCTCAAGGGCATCGGTACGACCACCGTGTCGGCCGGTGACGGCTTCGGCGACCAGGACCTCAGCGTGGTCGTCAAGGCGTCCGACCCCGAGGTGCTGCGGACGGCGGCGGAGCAGGTCCGCTCCACGGTCGCCGGCCTCGACCACGTCACGGACGTCACCAGCGACCTCGCGCAGAGCGTGCCGCGGATCTCGGTCAGGGCGAACGCCGAGGCGGCGGCGGCCGGGTTCGACGACCAGAAGCTGGGCGCCGCGGTGGCGCAGGCCGTGCGGGGTACGACGGCGGCCAAGGCGGTCCTCGACGACACCGAGCGGGACGTCGTCGTGAAGTCGGCCGAGCCCGCGACGACGCTGGCCCAGCTGAAGGCGCTGCGCCTCGGTCCGGTGAAGCTGGGTGACATCGCCACGGTGAAGCTGGTGGACGGGCCGGTGTCCATGACCCGTATCGACGGGCAGCGCGCCGCCACGATCACGGCCAAGCCGACGGGTGACAACACGGGTGCGATCGGCACCAAGCTCCAGTCGAAGATCAAGGACCTGAAGCTGCCGGCGGGTGCCACGGCCGAGATCGGCGGTGTGTCCTCCGACCAGGACGACGCGTTCAAGAACCTGGGACTGGCCATGCTGGCGGCCATCGCGATCGTCTTCATCCTGCTGGTCGCGACGTTCCGCTCGCTCGTCCAGCCGCTGGTCCTGCTGGTGTCCATCCCGTTCGCGGCGACGGGTGCGATCGGTCTGCTGGTCGCCACCGGCACCCCGATGGGCGTGCCCGCGATGATCGGCATGCTGATGCTGATCGGCATCGTGGTGACCAACGCGATCGTGCTGATCGACCTGATCAACCAGTACCGGGCGCAGGGTTACGGCGTGGTGGAAGCGGTGATCGAGGGCGGCCGGCACCGGCTCCGCCCCATCCTGATGACGGCGCTGGCGACGATCTTCGCCCTGCTTCCCATGGCCCTGGGCGTCACCGGCGAGGGCGGCTTCATCGCCCAGCCGCTGGCGGTGGTCGTCATCGGCGGCCTGATCACCTCCACCCTGCTGACGCTCCTGCTGGTCCCGACGCTCTACGCGATGCTGGAGCTCCGCAAGGAGCGCCGGGCGAAGAAGCGGGCGGCGAAGAACCGGCCGACTGCGGAGAAGGCGCCGGAGCCGGCCGGAGTGTGACGGCACGACGAAGGGCCGGGTCTCGTCGCGGACCCGGCCCTTCGCGCGCACTAGGGAAGCGCCAGCATCCGTTCCAGGGCCAGCTTGGCGAACGCCTCCGTCTCCTTGTCGACCTCGATGCGGTTGACCAGGTTGCCGTCGGCCAGGGACTCCAGCGCCCAGACCAGGTGGGGCAGGTCGATGCGGTTCATCGTCGAGCAGAAGCAGACCGTCTTGTCGAGGAAGACGATCTCCTTGCCCTCCGGCGCGAAGCGGTTCGCCAGCCGGCGGACCAGGTTCAGCTCGGTGCCGATCGCCCACTTGGAGCCGGCCGGGGCCGCCTCCAGCGTCTTGATGATGTACTCGGTCGAGCCGACGTAGTCCGCCGCCGCGACGACCTCGTGCTTGCACTCGGGGTGGACCAGCACGTTCACGCCGGGGATGCGCGCGCGCACATCGTTGACCGAGTCCAGGGCGAAGCGGCCGTGGACCGAGCAGTGACCCCGCCACAGGATCATCTTCGCCGCGCGCAGCTCGTCCGCGGTCAGCCCGCCGTTCGGCTTGTGCGGGTTGTAGACCACGCAGTCGTCCAGGGACATGCCCATGTCGCGGACGGCGGTGTTGCGGCCCAGGTGCTGGTCCGGCAGGAAGAGGACCTTTTCGCCCTGCTCGAAGGCCCAGTCGAGGGCGCGCTTGGCGTTGGAGGAGGTGCAGATGGTGCCGCCGTGCTTGCCGGTGAACGCCTTGATGTCGGCGGAGGAGTTCATGTACGACACCGGCACCACCTGCTCGGCGATGCCCGCCTCGGTCAGCACGTCCCAGCACTCCGCGACCTGCTCGGCCGTCGCCATGTCGGCCATGGAGCAGCCGGCGGCGAGGTCGGGCAGGACGACCTTCTGGTCGTCAGAGGTCAGGATGTCCGCCGACTCGGCCATGAAGTGCACACCGCAGAAGACGATGTACTCGGCCTCCGGGCGCCCGGCCGCGTCCCGGGCCAGCTTGAAGGAGTCGCCCGTGACGTCCGCGAACTGGATGACCTCGTCGCGCTGGTAGTGGTGGCCGAGGACGAAGACCTTGTCGCCGAGCCGGGCCTTGGCGGCACGGGCGCGCTCGACCAGGTCGGGGTCGGAGGGCGACGGGAGGTCTCCGGGACACTCGACGCCCCGCTCGCTCTTCGGGTCGGCCTCGCGGCCGAGCAGCAGCAGGGCGAGCGGAGTCGGCTGCACGTCGAGCTCCGGGGTCTGGGCGGTGGTCACGACACGCACCCTTTCTACTTTTCGTCTAACTGACGCTATCTATCATAACTGGTTCACGTCACTTTGACGATGGCCATAGCGTCCATGTGACGTGAATCCCGCTCCCGTCCCTCCACAGGCCGCTGTCGGCGCCCAGGAGCATGTGCGAGCATGAAGTCGGAAGCAACAACGCGACAACGCGAATGCCCGGCCCGGAATGAATCCGCGGAAGCGCCGGTTGCACTCGTCGGCAAGCAGTCTCCGTACAACCCGGGAGAGATGTAGATGTCCGTATCGGACGAGACCACCACCGTCACCGACGGCATCATCCTGACCGACGCCGCCGCGGCCAAGGTCAAGGCCCTGCTCGACCAGGAAGGCCGTGACGACCTGGCGCTGCGCGTCGCCGTCCAGCCCGGCGGCTGCTCCGGCCTGCGCTACCAGCTCTTCTTCGACGAGCGCTCGCTCGACGGTGACGTGGAGAAGGACTTCGGCGGGGTCAAGGTCGTCACGGACCGCATGAGCGCTCCGTACCTCGGCGGTGCCACCATCGACTTCGTGGACACGATCGAGAAGCAGGGCTTCACGATCGACAACCCGAACGCGACCGGCTCCTGCGCCTGCGGCGACTCCTTCAGCTGAGCCGACGGCCGGCCCGGCCGCACGGTCTGACGGTCGAGAAAGGCGGCGGTCCCCTTCCGGGGGCCGCCGCCTCCGCTTTTCCCGCCCGGTCAGCGCGGCTGCGCCGACGCGTCCGGCCGCAGTGAGCCCGGCTTCGCCTTCGGGATCGCCTTGCCGTCCGTGCCGACCACCGCCCGCCCGTCCAGCGGCGCGTCCAGGGTCACCCTCTTCACGTACTCCTTGGCGATCAGGATGCACACCCGGCCCGGCCAGGGGCGCTCGGTGACCGTCACCGTCACCCGGCCGCCGCTCTCCCGCGCCGACGTCCTGTAGTCGGCGCACACCCCGCCGTAGAAGCTCAGGTTCAGCGTCCGCCCGTCGGCCGTGTAGCCGTTCACCTTCACGCTCCGGCTCTCCCCGGGCGCCGGGGACGCCTGGGAGGGCCGCGGCGCCGGGGACGCGGACGCCGAGGTCAGGTACGCCGGGTCGACCGCCGGATACGTCACCGTGAACGCGCCGCCCGCCGTGGACCCCCGCACCCGGAACAGCCAGGACGGCACCAGTGTCTGCCGCCCGCCGACGGAGTGCGCTGCCAGTCCGAACACCGCCTTCTCGACCGTCACCGTGTCCCGGACCGCCTTCGGCGCCCCCGTGGACGCGCCGCACGGCCGCTCCAGCCGGTCCTTCAGCGGCTCCGGGCTCGCGCACCCCCCGATCCCCATCCGGTGGCCGCCCTTCGCCGCCCCGTTCATCAGCTCCAGCGTCTTCGCCGCGCCCACGACGGGGTACGTGTCACCCTTCACCGGCGTCGCCAGCAGCCCGTGACCGCCGACCAGTTCGCCGCCGCGGTCGACGGTCAGGCCGGTCGTCCAGCCGTACGTGGGCAGCCCGCCGACGACCGGGTCCGCGTCGACCACCCGCCGCGCCCCCATGACCTGGCCCGCGTCGATCTTCGCGTCGTCCAGCCCCGCCGCCTTCAGCACCGGTGCCGCCGCCTTCCGGGCCTCGGCCACGCTCACCGGGTCGCCGGCCGGAGCGCCCGGGTCCTGCGCGCAGACGGTCACCTTCCGGCAGTTGTCGGTGCCGGGCGCGTACCGGTCGAAGCTCCAGCCGCCCGGCGCGTCCCGGTTCACCGTCAGCCTCGGTCCGAAGCCGTCCTGCCCGCCGACCCGCCAGATCCGGCCCTCGGCCACCGGCGTCCCGTCGACGCCGAGCGCCTTCGCCAGCCGGACCACCTGCTCCCGGCCGACCTCGGTCCCCGGCTCGTACACCGGCGCCGAGCCGGGCCCGTCGGGCAGCTCGCCCCGTGCCACGTACCGGGTGCCGTTCGGGTCCGGTTCGCCGGGCGCGATCCCGCCGGTGCCGGAGTGCGCCCAGCCGTCCAGGGTGAGCGGCGGGGGAGTGCCGTGGGCTCCGCCGGGGGCAGCCGGGCTGCCCGTACGGCCGTCTGTGCCGTTGCCCGCGGCGAGGTAGGCGCCACCGCCGCCGATCAGGAGGACGGCCGCGGTGGCGACGGCGACGATGACGGCGGTGGGGCGGCGGCCGCTCGCCCGCCCCGGTTCCGCCGTCGTCGACCGCGGGTCCGAGGGGGTCTGGTCGCGCTCCTCGGGGGCGCCGGAGTTCTCAGGCCGCTCGCTGTTCACCGCATCGCTCCTCGCTGGGTCGTGTCCCGCGCCCCCTGCGCGGGGGACGGCGATGGGACGCGGGAGAGGAGCGCGCGGTTCCCGGGCTCGCGCCCCGCGGTCAGTCGCCGTAGTCCGACATCGCGTCCAGCAGCCGGGCGGAGCGCGCCGGCACGCGCACCCCGTGGATGAGGGACGGCGGCACCGGCCGGGACTCGGCGTGCTCCGGGACCGCCCAGTGCGGCGCCATCCGGGCGCAGTCGCCGCGCAGCGCGGCGAGGTCGCCGTCGGGATCGGCCGGGGCGGAAGAGGTGACCTTGAGGTTCGTCATGCCCGCACCGTAGGCACGGCCCGGGCTGCGGCAAAAGAGCTACTATCGGGTAGTTTTGCCAGCTTCAGTGGCGGCTTCCGACCGGGTAGCGTGAACTGTCAACCCGCCGCCCTTCCAACGAGCGCTCACGCGCGCACCTTCTTACTTCCGCAGGAGAATCCCCGTCGTGCGCATCGCAGTCACCGGCTCCATCGCCACCGACCATCTCATGACCTTCCCCGGCCGCTTCGCGGACCAGTTCGTCGCGGACCAGCTGCACACGGTTTCGCTCTCCTTCCTGGTCGACAACCTCGACGTACGCCGCGGCGGCGTCGGCGCCAACATCGCCTTCGGCATGGGCCAGCTCGGCACCGAGCCCATCCTGGTCGGCGCCGCCGGCTTCGACTTCGACGAGTACCGGGCCTGGCTCGACCGGCACGGCGTCGACACCGACTCGGTCCGTATCTCCGAGACCCTGCACACCGCCCGCTTCGTGTGCACCACCGACTCCGACCACAACCAGATCGGCTCCTTCTACACCGGCGCGATGAGCGAGGCCCGGCTGATCGAGCTGAAGACGGTCGCCGACCGCGTGGGCGGCCTCGACCTGGTCCTGATCGGCGCCGACGACCCCGAGGCGATGCTCCGCCACACCGAGGAGTGCCGCTCCCGGAACATCCCGTTCGCCGCCGACTTCTCCCAGCAGATCGCCCGGATGGAGGGCGAGGAGATCCGGATACTGCTGGACGGGGCGACCTACCTCTTCTCCAACGAGTACGAGAAGGGGCTCATCGAGTCCAAGACCGGCTGGAGCGACGCCGAGATCCTGGCGAAGGTCGGCCACCGGGTCACCACGCTCGGCTCCCGTGGCGTGCGCATCGAACGGACCGGTGAGGACCCCATCGAGGTCGGCTGCCCGGAGGAGGAGCGCAAGGCCGACCCCACGGGTGTCGGCGACGCCTTCCGCGCGGGGTTCCTGTCGGGGCTGGCCTGGGGCGTCTCCCTGGAGCGCGCCGCTCAGGTGGGGTGCATGCTGGCCACGCTGGTCATCGAGACCGTGGGGACGCAGGAGTACCAGTTGCGGCGGGGGCACTTCATGGAGCGGTTCGTGAAGGCGTACGGGGACGAGGCCGGCCAGGAGGTGCGGGCTCACCTCAGCTGACACGGCCCCGCGCCCCTCCCGGACCGCTCAGCTCACCCGGCGCACCACATACGCCGTTCCCCTCTCCGCCGGTTCCTCCCCGACGTACTCCTGACCCCGCATCTCGCACCACGCCGGGATGTCCAGGCGGGCCGCCTCGTCGTCGGAGAGGACCCGGACGGTCCCGCCCACCGGCACCCGGCCGAACACCTTCGCCAGTTCGATGACCGGGATGGGGCACCGCTTGCCCAGGGAGTCGACGAGCAGTTCCTCCGCCTGGACGGCCGTCGTCGGGGCCGGCACCCCCAGCTTCTCCCGGACGCCCGCCACCGTCTTGGGCAGCACCTCCAGGAACCGTTCCACGTCCGCCTCCGCCGTGCCGGGCGGCAGGGACACCCGTACGTTGCCCTCGCTCAGCACCCCCATCGCCTTCAGCACATGGCTGGGAGTCAGCGTGCTGCTCGTGCAGGAGGAGCCGGAGGACACCGAGAAGCCGGCCCGGTCCAGCTCGTGCAGCAGCGCCTCGCCGTCGACGTAGAGGCAGGAGAACGTGACGATCCCGGGCAGCCGGCGCACGGCGTCGCCGACCACCTCCACGTCCGGCACCAGCTCCGGCACCCGCGCCCGGATCCGCTCCGTCAGCCCCCGCAGCCGTACCGCCTCCTGGGCCGCCTCGGCCCGCACCGCGCGCAGCGAGGCCACGGCCGCCACGATCGCCGGGATGTTCTCGAATCCGGGCGCCCGCCCCGACTCCCGCTCGTCCACCGGCCCTTGCGCGGCGAACCGCACGCCCTTGCGTACGACGAGCAGCCCGACCCCCGACGGCCCGCCCCACTTGTGCGCGCTGGCCGCGAGCAGCGACCAGTCGCCCTCGACCGGCCCCCAGCCCAGCGACTGCGCCGCGTCCACCAGCAAGGGCACCCCGGCCGCCCGGCACACCTCGGCCACCTCGGCCACCGGCTGTACGGTCCCCACCTCGTGGTTGGCCGACTGCAGGCACGCCAGCGCGGTGTCCGCCCGGAGCGCGGCCTCGTACCCGGAGGGGTCGACGGCTCCCGCCCGGTCGACGGCCACCCGGGTGACGGCCCCACCGTCCGCCTCGAACACCTCCGCCGAATGGAGGACGGAGGAGTGTTCGACGGACGACACGATCAGGTGGCGTCCCACCCGCCGCCGCCCGGCCAACGCCCCCGCGAGCCCCGTGTGTACGGCCCGGGTGCCGGACGACGTGAACACCACCTCGTCCGCCCGGCAGCCGACGGCCTCGGCAGCCGCCTCCCGCGAGGCGTCCAGCAGCATCCGCGCCTTGCGTCCCTCCCGGTAGAGCCGGGCCGGATCGGCCCACCCGTCATCCAAAGAGGCCAACAGCGCCTGATGGGCGACGGGATGGAGAGGAACGGCGGAAGCAGCGTCAAAGTAGGCCATACGGCAACGCTAGACCGCCGGTCGGGGCAGCGCCCCGAAGGGGCGCGGGGAACGGCGCGACCAGCCACAACACACCCGCAGCCGCCAATCAAGCGAACCACCCGAGCCAGTAGGCACCCCTCCCCGCGAACCCTCGGAGAGGGTGGGCTAGGGTTTGGTCCGCATAAACATCCAAACCCCTGCCCGACGCAGGGCGGCGACCGACCAGCGAGAAGGCCGCAGCCGACCGCGCGGGCGAGACTCTCGGGAAGGCGCTACGTGAGTCCCAACGGCTCCGACCGCTCGCCGCGGCGCCCGATGCGGCGGAAGCTGCTGCAGGCACTGACCGCGGGCCTGGTCCTGGCGACCGCAACCGGTTGCACATACAAGGACTTCCCCCGCCTTGGCATGCCCACCCCGACCACGGAAGAGGCTCCGCGGATCCTCTCCCTGTGGCAGGGCTCCTGGGCTGCCGCGCTCGCCGTCGGCGTGCTGGTGTGGGGCCTGATCCTGTGGAGTGCCCTCTTCCACCGGCGCAGCCGCACCAAGGTCGAGGTCCCTCCGCAGACCCGGTACAACATGCCGATCGAGGCCCTGTACACGGTGGTCCCGATCATCATCATCTCGGTGCTCTTCTACTTCACGGCCCGGGACGAGTCGAAGCTCCTCGACATGTCCAAGAAGCCCGACGTCACGGTCAACGTGGTCGGCTTCCAGTGGAGCTGGGGCTTCAACTACATCGAGAACGTCCCCGGTTCCACCGGTGACGCCAGGACCGACAAGAACCTGGCCGGCATCTCGGACCAGCTGCGGAAGCAGTTCCCGGCGAACGCCGGCGGCGTCTACGACGTCGGTACGCCCGGTACGCGGAACCCCCAGACGAACAACCCCGGTCCGACGCTCTGGCTCCCCAAGGGCAAGACGGTCCGCTTCGTCCTCACTTCGCGTGACGTCATCCACTCCTTCTGGGTGGTGCCGTTCCTGATGAAGCAGGACGTCATCCCGGGCCGGACCAACTCCTTCCAGGTGACCCCCAACAAGGAGGGCACCTTCCTCGGCAAGTGTGCCGAGCTCTGCGGCGTCGACCACTCCCGGATGCTGTTCAACGTGAAGGTCGTCTCCCCGGAGCGCTACGCGCAGCACCTCAAGGAGCTCGCGCAGAAGGGGCAGACCGGTTACATCCCGGCCGGCATCACGCAGACGAGCCACGAGAAGAACCAGAGGACGAACATCCTGTGAGCATCCTCAACGAACCCCAGGGTGCCGCGGCAGCTGAAGGCTCGCACGCCGACGAGCTGCCGGTCCGGCGCAAGCAGCCCGGCAATGTCGTGGTGAAGTGGCTGACGACCACCGACCACAAGACGATCGGCACGCTCTATCTGGCGACGTCGTTCGCGTTCTTCCTGATCGGTGGCGTGATGGCGTTGATCATGCGCGCCGAGCTGGCCCGTCCGGGCCTGCAGATCATGTCGAACGAGCAGTTCAACCAGGCGTTCACGATGCACGGCACGATCATGCTG
>NZ_JBFATL010000020.1:0-7384 GCF_040678315.1 Streptomyces sp. NPDC052721
CGCAGATCGGAGGTGTCGGCGGAGTGCCGCAGGTTCGTGATCGTGACGCTGTCGTCGCCGAAGCCGAAGCGGAAGTCGTCCGCCCGGAGGGCGGACGACGGGAGTTTGACGACAGGACCTTAGCCCGGGCTACTCGCCCAGGAAGTCCCCGTCCACGTACACCCACGCCCCGTCCACCCGCTCGAACCGGCTCCGCTCGTGCAGCGAGCCGCCCCGGTAGGAGGCGCGGAACGTCACCGTGCCGGTGCTGTGGAAGGCGGATCCGTCGGCGGTGTCCAGGATCTCCAGCCCGGTCCACCGCATCCGCGGGTCGAGGTCCAGCCGGGCGGGCCGGGTCCGGGGATGCCAGGTGCGCAGCAGATACCCCGCGTCCCCCGTGACGAACGCGCTGTACCGCGAGCGCATCAACCGCTCGGCCGTCGGCGCGGTCGCCGAGCCCGCGTGGAAGCGGCCACAGCAGGCGTCGTAGGACCGGGGGAGTCCGCAGGGGCAGGTGCGCGAGGTCATGACCCACATTCTGCCCGCGGCAGGGGAGGCGTCCGCCGCGGGTCGGGTGCACAGTGGAAGTGCCGGACCGCGGCGCCCCGTAGGAGCGCCGGGAACTGCGCGACCAGCCACGACGGACCGGCCCACGGCCGGCGGCCCGTCGCGGCACGATCCGCGGAGCGAGGTGGCGGACGATGACCGGACCCATGAGCAGCCGTCCCGCCGTCAAGGAATGGCGGCTGAACCTGTACCTGTCCGAGCACGATCCGGACACCACGGCCCGGATCATCCTCGACACCGGCGACAACGTCCTGGAGAGCCACGCGGAGGCCCGCCGCAACCCCTACGACCCGGCGATGCCGGAGATCGGCGACGAACTCGCCGCCGGACGCGCGCTCATCGCCATGGGCCGCATGCTGCTGCGCGCCGCCGACGGCGACATGAAGGCGACCGGAGCCGCCGACACGGACGCCCCGGCGCCGCTCTGGCAGCCACGGGAGTGAAGGAGCCCACCGTGCACTTCACGAACCGCCTGGAAGCGGGACGGAGACTGGGTGAACGCCTGGAGTACCTCAGGGGCCAGGACGTCGTGGTGCTCGGGCTGCCACGGGGAGGGGTACCGGTCGCCGCCGAGGTCGCCGAGGCACTCGACGCGCCCCTGGACGTCTGCCTGGTGCGGAAACTGGGCGTGCCGTACCAGCCCGAGCTGGGCATGGGCGCGATCGGCGAGGACGGCGTCCGCGTGATCAACCAGGAGGTGCTGCGCGGCACCGGGGTCTCCACCGCGGACCTCGCTCGCGTCGAGGAACGCGAGCGCCGGGTCCTGGAGCAACGGGCCGGGCGCTACCGGGGCGCCGCACCCCCCGTCTCCGTCGCCGGCCGGACCGCCGTCGTGGTGGACGACGGTGTGGCCACCGGCTCCACCGCGCGGGCCGCCTGCCGGATCGCCCGCGCGCGGGGCGCCGCCCGCATCGTGCTGGCCGTCCCCGTGGCCCCCCGGGACTTCGCCCGGCGACTGGGCGGGGACGCCGACGAACTGGTCTGCCTCGACACCCCGTGGCACTTCGCCGCGGTCGGCCAGTTCTACGCCGACTTCGCCCAGGTCGAGGACGAGGAGGTCACCGCTTGTCTGCGCCGGGCCGCGAGCCGCCACCGGCACACCGTGGGCGCCGGGTCCACCGACCGGGAGGTGACGGTGACCGCCGGCGGCGCCCGGCTGGGCGGACGGCTCACCGTGCCGGAGGACGCCACCGGCGTCGTGGCCTTCGCGCACGGCAGCGGCAGCAGCCGGCACAGCCCGCGCAACCGGTTCGTCGCCGAGGGACTGCACCAAGCCGGCCTCGGCACCCTGCTGTTCGACCTGCTCACCGACGCGGAGGAGGCCGACCGGGGCAACGTGTTCGACATCGCCCTGCTGGCCGGACGGCTGCTGGACGCCACCCGCTGGCTGCGCGAGGAACCCGGCACCGAAGGCCTCGCCGTCGGCTTCTTCGGCGCCAGCACCGGCGCCGCCGCCGCCCTGTGGGCCGCCGCCGACCCCGACGCACGGCCCGCCGCCGTCGTCTCCCGCGGCGGCCGGCCCGATCTCGCCGGACCCCGGCTGGCCGCGGTGACGGCACCCACCCTGCTCGTCGTCGGCGGCGCCGATCCGCAGGTCCTCGCACTCAACCGGGAGGCACAGGCACAACTCCGCTGCGAGAACCGGCTGGAGGTGGTCCCCGGCGCCACCCACCTCTTCGAGGAGCCCGGCACGCTGGAACGGGTGACCGAGCTGGCACGTGACTGGTTCACGGACCACATGGCACCCGCGCACGTATAGTCCCGCCGCCATGGGCGACAAGGCCGTCACCCTGTTCCTCGCCGGTGACGTCATGCTCGGCCGGGGCGTCGACCAGATCCTCCCGCACCCCGGCGACCCGGCCCTGCGCGAGGACTACGTCCGCGACGCCCGCTCCTACGTGGCCCTGGCGGAGACCGCCAACGGACCGGTGCCCCGGCCCGTGGACCCCGCATGGCCCTGGGGCGAGGCCCTGCCCGTGCTGGAGGGTGCCGCCCCGGACGTGCGGGTGATCAACCTGGAGACCGCCGTCACCCGGGACGGCGACTTCGCACCCGGCAAGGGCGTCCACTACCGGATGCACCCGGCCAACCTGCCCTGCCTCGCCGCCGTCCGACCCGACGTCTGCGTCCTCGCCAACAACCACGTGCTCGACTTCGGTCCGGCCGGCCTCGCGGAGACCCTCGACTGCCTCGCCGCCGCCGGGCTGCGCACCGCCGGGGCGGGCCCGGACGCGGACGCGGCCTGGCGCCCGGCGGCCGTCCCGCTGCGGCCGGGCGGACGCGTCCTGGTCTTCGCCTTCGGGATGCCGTCCAGCGGCATCCCGCACAGCTGGGCCGCCACCGCCGAACGCCCGGGCGTGGCCCTCGTCACCGCGCCGACCACCGCCGCCGCCACGGACTTCGCCGACCGCCTGCGGCGCACCGAGCGGCGGCCCGGCGACGTCGTCGTCGCGTCCGTCCACTGGGGACCCAACTGGGGTTATACGGCCTCCCGTGCCGAGGTCCGCTTCGCCCACGCGCTGATCGACGCGGGCGTCGACGTCGTCCACGGGCACTCCTCGCACCATCCGCGCCCGCCGGAGGTCTACCGGGACCGGCTCGTCCTGTACGGCTGCGGCGACCTCGTCGACGACTACGAGGGCATCGGCGGCTACGAGCGCTACCGCGACGACCTGCGGCTGCTGTACCTGGTGTCGGTGGAGCCCGGCACCGGCCGGCTGACCGGTCTGCGGATGGTGCCCTTCCAGGCGCGCCGGCTGCGCCTGGAGCACGCCTCCGCCGAGGACACCGCCTGGCTGCGCACGGTCCTCGACGGGTACGCCCGCGGCCTCGGCACCCGGGTCGAGCACGGCGACGGCGGCACGCTCACGGTTCGGGCGCTGCGGTGACCCCGGACGCTCAGGGGCGCCCGCCCTTCCGCAGGAACCTCCGCAGCCGGGCCAGCGGCCAGGTGTTGATCACGTCCTCCTCGGTGAGCCAGCCGCGCTGCGCGGTCGCCACCCCGTAGCGCAGCTGCCCGAGGTGCGGGACGGAATGCGCGTCGGTGTTCACGGCGAACTTCACCCCGTGCTCCCTGGCCCGCAGGATGTCCTCGTCGCGCAGGTCCAGCCGGTCCGGCTGGGCGTTGACCTCCAGCGCGGTGCCGGTGCGCGCGCACGCCGCGAACACCTCGTCCCAGTCGGCGTCGACACCCGGCCGCTTGCCGATCAGCCGGGTCGTGGGGTGTCCGACGATGTTGACGTACGGATGCTCGCAGGCCCGCACCAGCCGCCGCGTCATCGCCCGCCGGTCCAGGTCGAAGTGGGAGTGCAGCGAGGCCACGCACAGATCGAAACCGGCCAGGAACTCCTCCGGCCAGTCCACCTCCCCGTCCGGACCGATGTTCAGCTCGGTGCCGTGCAGCAGCCGCATCCGGCGCCGGGTGCCGTCCAGCTCCCGCAGCCGCTCCCGCTGGGCGAGGATCTTCTCGTCCGTCATGCGCTGCATGTACAGGTTGGGCGCGTGGTCGGTGACCGCGTAGTACGCGTGACCGCGTTCGGCGGCGGCCTCCACCATCGCCTCCAGCGAGGCCAGGCCGTCCGTGAGATCGGTGTGCGTGTGCAGGTCGCCGCGGATGTCCCGCTCGGTCACCACCTCGGGCAGGCCGTCGCCCAGCGCCGCCTCGATCTCCCCGCGGTCCTCGCGCAGCGTCGGCGGGATCCACGGCAGGCCGAGCCGCGCGTACACCTCCTCCTCGGTGCGGGACGCTACGGACTCCCCGCTCCCGGTGTCGAACACGCCGTACTCGGAGAGCTTCAGCCCCTGGTGCACGGCGATGGTCCGGGTGCGGATGTTGTGCGCCTTGGACCCGGTGAAGTACTGCAGCGCGGCGCCCCACGACTCCGGCGGCACCACCCGCAGATCGACCTGGAGCCCCTTGCCGGTGCGCACCGACGTCTTCTTGGTACCCCGCGCGATCACCTCCGCGGTGACCGGCAGCTCGCACAGCGCGTCCATGAACGGCGCCGACCGCCGCGCCGAGACCAGCACGTCCAGGTCACCGACGGTCTCCCGCATCCGGCGCAGCGAACCGGCGTACCCACAGCGCTCGCAGCCCGTCACGGCGGACAGCTGGGCGACGATCTCCTCGGCGGTGTCCAGCGCCAGCGACAGCGGCACCCGCGCGCCCGCCCGCTGGAGCAGCTCGATCCCGTGCCGGATGTTCTCCTGCGTCTTCTCGCCGAAGCCCTTCAGATCCGCCAGCGCGTCCGCCTCGATGGCCGCCGCCAGCTCGCTCACCGACGAGATGTGCAGGTCCTCGTAGAGCCGCAGCGCCTTCTTCGGCCCCAGGGTCGGGATCGTGATCAGCTCCCGCACCCCCGCCGGGATCTTCGCCCGGCGCTCCTCCACGACGGCCATCGTGCCCGTGCGCAGATACTCGGCCACCTTCTCGGCGATCGACCGGCCCACGTTCGGGATCTCCCGCAGCCCGTCGGCGTCCAGCGTCGAGATGTCCACCGGATACCCGCCGATCGCCCGCGCCGCCTTCTCGTAGGCGCGCGCCTTGAACGCGTCGCCTCCGGTGATCGCGATGAGATCGGCGTACTCCTGCAGAAGCGCCTCGACCTCGCCGTTACGCCGAGCCACCCCTCAAGTCTAGGAAGCGGCGCCGGGGCACGCGAAAGGCCCCTGCTGAGCAGGGGCCTCACTGGTGTCCGAGGGGGGACTTGAACCCCCACGCCCGATAAAGGGCACTAGCACCTCAAGCTAGCGCGTCTGCCATTCCGCCACCCGGACAAGGTGTCTGTCGTGCGAGGTCTGCCTCTCGGCGGGGTTTCCCTCGCGGCGACGAAGGAAACATTACCAGGCTTTCGAGGGTGGCTGATCACCCCCCGGCGCCGGGGCCGGTCGCGCGTGAACGGCGTGTGACGGGCCGGGACCGGTCTTGGGCCCGGGGCGGCGCCGGAGAGAGGATGACAGGGACCACCAGCAGTGACAGTGGGAGGAAGCAGCGTGAGCGAGACGGACACGGCCAGAAGCGTCACCGGCGAGGACGAGGTCGTGGACCTCTGCCGCGAGCTGATCCGGTTCGACACCAGCAACTACGGCGACCACTCCGGCCCCGGTGAGCGCAAGGCCGCCGAGTGGGTCGCCGAGAAGCTCGCCGAGGTCGGGCTGGAGCCGAAGATCTACGAGTCGCACCCCGGCCGCGCCTCCACGGTGGCCCGCATCGAGGGCGAGGACCCGTCCCGGCCCGCGCTGCTCATCCACGGCCACCTGGACGTCGTACCGGCCAACGCGGTGGACTGGACCCACCACCCGTTCTCCGGCGAGATCGCCGACGGCTGCGTGTGGGGACGCGGGGCCGTCGACATGAAGGACATGGACGCCATGACGCTGGCGGTCGTCCGCGACCGGCTGCGCGGCGGGCGCCGGCCGCCGCGGGACATCGTCGTCGCCTTCCTCGCCGACGAGGAGGCGGGCGGCACGTACGGCGCCCGGTACCTGGTCGACCACCACCCCGAGCTGTTCGAAGGCGTGACCGAGGCGATCAGCGAGGTCGGCGGCTTCTCCTTCACCGTGGACGAGCAGCGGCGGCTCTACCTCATCCAGACGGCCGAGAAGGGCATGCACTGGATGAAGCTGACCGTGGCCGGGACGGCAGGGCACGGCTCGATGATCCACCGCGACAACGCCATCACCGAACTGTCCGAGGCCGTCGCCCGGGTCGGCCGGCACAAGTTCCCGGTGCGGGTCACGAAGACCACCCGGGCCTTCCTCGACGAACTGGGCGACGCGCTCGGCATCGAGCTGGACCCGGAGGACATGGAGTCCACCCTCGCCAGGCTCGGCGGCATCGCCAAGCTCATCGGCGCGACCCTGAGCAACACCGCCAACCCCACCCAGCTGAACGCCGGGTACAAGGTCAACGTCATCCCGGGCGAGGCCACCGCGCACATCGACGGACGCTTCCTGCCCGGCCACGAGGAGGAGTTCCTGGCCGACCTCGACCGGCTGCTCGGCCCGAAGGTCCGCCGCGAGGACGTGCACGCCGACAAGGCCGTCGAGACCACCTTCGACGGCGCCCTGGTCGAGGCCATGCAGGCCGCCCTGCTCGCCGAGGACCCGACCGCCAAGGCGATCCCGTACATGCTCTCCGGCGGTACCGACGCCAAGTCCTTCGACGACCTCGGCATCCGCGGCTTCGGCTTCGCGCCGCTGAAGCTGCCGCCGGAGCTGGACTTCGCCGGCATGTTCCACGGCGTGGACGAGCGGGTGCCGGTGGACGGCCTGCAGTTCGGTGTGCGGGTGCTCGACCGGTTCATCGACGCGTCGTGAGCCCGGGCCCCCGCCCGAGGGCGCGCACCGTGGTAATCGGGCAGCCGTACGGGACCGACTGAGAAGGGTGAATGCGACGATAGGTTCGTAGCTTCATTAGTTCCTCCTCGTTGCATCTGATGTGACCCCGCGCCTTGGGGTCGCATTGCCAACAAGGAGGAAGAATGATCAAGAAGGTCGTCGCTGCTGCGGCTGCCACCGGTGGGCTGGTTCTCGCGGGCGCGGGCCTGGCCGTCGCCGAATCCGGTGCCCAGGGTGCCGCCGTGCACTCCCCGGGCGTCGGGTCCGGCAACGCCATCCAGGCGCCCGTGCACGTCCCGGTGAACGTGTGCGGCAACACGATCAGCGTGATCGGGCTCCTGAACCCCGCCGCCGGCAACGCCTGCGTCAACAAGTGACGCCGGCTCCCTGAGGGGCGTCTTTTACGAGCCGTCGGCGCACGGGCGCTGGGGCGCCGGCAGCCCGACCCGCCAAACTGGACGACGCAGGAGAGACTGGAGCGAGGTCGGATTAGAGGGAG
>NZ_JBFATL010000020.1:7394-140514 GCF_040678315.1 Streptomyces sp. NPDC052721
GGGGTGCCCGTTGGTGTCTATTTCTCCCGCTCGTGGCCGTGGGCGCGCGCCCCCCCGCGGCGCCCGACCGGTCTTTCCGGAAACGAAGACATGGAAGGCAGGGGGGTATTCAGCATGCGACAAGGCACACGCAAGAGCCTGATGACCATGGCCGCCGCGACCGGTGTCATCGCCGCCGCGGGCGGCTACGCACACGCCGACTCGGGCGCGGCGGGCTTTGCCGGGGGATCACCCGGCGTACTGTCCGGCAACACGGTGCAGGCGCCCGTGCACGTGCCGGTGAACATCTGCGGCAACACCGTGAACGTCGTCGGGCTCCTGAACCCGTCGGTGGGCAACGCATGCGCCAACCACGGCGGCACCTCCGGGGGTCACCACAGCGGTTCCGGCGGCTCGCACGCGGACGGCCACACCGGCGGCTCGCCGGGCGTCGGCTCCGGCAACACCGTGCAGGTGCCGATCGATGTCCCGGTGAACGTGTGCGGCAACAGCGTCGACGTCATCGGGGTGGGGAACGCCGCGGTGGGGAACGACTGCGCCAACGAGGGCGGGCACGGCAATCCGCCCGGGGAGCCGGGGCACCCGGGTCACCCGGGGGAGCCCGGGCATCCCGGGAAGCCGGGAGAGCCAGAGCATCCGGGGAAGCCTGGTGAGCCCGGGCATCCGGGGAAGCCGGGTCATCCCGGGCAGCCCGGTAAGCCTGGCAACCCGGGGCACCCCGGCCATCCGGGCCACCCCGGCACCGGCACCCAGACCGGCGAGGGCGGCTCCGGCACGCACGGTACGTCCCAGGTCAGGGCCCAGGTGGGCCGCTCCGGTCAGCCCGTGAGCACCGGCCAGCTCGCCCATACGGGCAGCGAGGTGCCGCTCGGCATCGCCCTGCCGGCCGGCGCGGGCGCGCTGCTCGCCGGAGCGGTGCTCTACCGCAAGGCGCGCGCCAGGGCGTGACCCGAAACGGAGCGGGCCCCTGCCATGCCGGCGGGGCCCGCTCCGTTCATCTGTCCACACTCACCCTGTGATCACGCTCACCATGTCGCGCGCACCTGGCGGATGATCCGCCGGCGCAACCGCACCTTGCGGCTGCCGTCGCGCAACAGGCTCAGTCGGTCCAACTCCCAGTGTCCGTACTCGGCATGGTCCGTCAGCAGACGTGTGGCCTCCTTGCGGGAGACCCCGCGAGGTACGTACACGTCGACAAATTCGTATTCCGGCATCGCATCTATTGTGCGGGCTGGTGCCCGGTACGGATAGCGTCTGCACTATGTCTGATGCTGCGCAGCCCACCGCTGCCGAGGTACGCGCCGCCGCCGAGGCCGTCAAGACCGCGCTCGACCGTCATCTCGCCGCGGTCGAACGCAGGTCGGGGGAGGACGACCCGGCCGTGTCCGAGGCGTTCAACCAGCTGGCCGCTGCCGCCGAGGCGTACGACGAACTGCTCTACGACCGCTTCGACGAGGTCACCCCCTTCGAGATCCCCGGCGCGGAGGAAGCGCTGCCGCCGTACGCGGGCCCGGAGGAGCCGAACGCGATCAGTGTGCTGATCCGCCGCGACTACACCGTGGCAGAACCCCAGCGCCTGCTGGCGCAGGCCCAGCGGGTCGAGGCGGCGGAGTTCGACGACGTCGTGGACGAAGACGATGCCGCCGGGACGGTTCCGGGGGCGCTGGGCATCCTCTTCGGCGAGTTCGAACCGGACGAGATCGCCTCCCGGCACAAGGAGTTCGGCCTGGAGGAAGGCGACTCCACGCTCTGGGTCACCGCGGCCGAGGAGCCGCCCGAGGCGGGGGAGTGGCTGGAGGCGCCGTTCGAGCACATCGATCCGCAGCAGGTGGTGTGCCGGTTCGATGTGAGCGCGGTGTTCGACGACGAGGTCTCCGACGGCGAGGACGACATCGACTTCGTCGACGAGGACGAGGACGAGGACGAGGACGGGGACGGGGACGGGGACGGGGAGCTGGAAGCGCTCGACGCCGAGAAGTGAAGAGGTGGAAGTGACGGGGTGGAAGTGCGGGGTGGAAGTGACGGCGGTGGCGGTGCCGTGGGCCTGGGGCCGGTACGGCACCGCCGGACTCCGCCGTCGCGACTGATCCCCGGTCGCGTGATCGCCGCTCGCGGCGGAGGCAGAGGCGCGGAGGAATACGATCGTACGAAGACGCGCGGGCGAAGACGCGCGGGCGAAGACTCAGGTCGCCGCGACCTGCGTGCGCAGCAGCGTCTGCAGTCGGGTCGTGCGCGGCTTGGACGGGACCTCCGCCACCGCCTTCGGCAGGGCCTGTTCCACACCGTGCACCACGGACAGGTGCCGCTCCGCCCGGCCGAACGCCGTGTACACCCAGGGGCGGCTGAGAGCCTGCGCGGCGTCGCCGGGCAGGACCACGACCGCCGCCGGCCAGCGGGTGCCCACCGCCTGGTGCGCGGTCAGCGCCCAGCCGTGCCGCACGCTGCCCTCCACCCGCTCGCGCGGTACGACGACGGGGGCGCCGGCGCACGACAGGTGCAGCCCGTCGGCGTCGGCCTTCACCACCACACCCGGCACCGTGCGCCCCGGTGCGGGGGAGTAGGCGATCCGGTCGCCGGGGTCGAAGCCGCCGAACCGGCCGGGGCCGGGGTTGAGGCGCTCCTTCAGGACGGAGTTGAGGGCGCGTGTGCCCGCGGCGCCGCCGTGGCCCGGGGTGATCACCACGGTCTGGTCGGCCGGGACGCCGATCGCCCGTGGCACCGAGTCCGCGACCAGCTGCACCGTCCGGTGCACGGCCTCGCCCGCGTCCCGCACCGGCACGATGACGATCTCCTTGCCCGGCGCGGCGACCTGGTTCAGCTCGCCGACGCCGATGCCGGAGACCAGCTCGCCGAGCGGACCGGGGTCGGGGACGCGGGAGGCGGTCTGCGGGCAGGCGCGGGCCGCGAGCAGGTCGGCGAAGACGCGGCCCGGACCGGCCGACCACAGCACCCCGGGGTCACCGCTCAGCAGCAGCCGGGCCCCGTCGGGCAGCGACTCCACCAGCATCGCGGCGCTCTCCACGTCGAGCTGGGGCGCGTCCAGCACGATCAGCAGATCGAGTTCCAGGGCGCCGTCCGCGTCGCGGCCCGGGCCCTCGGTGCCGGACAGCAGCCCCGCGACCGTGCCCACGCCGTGCTCCGCCGGCTCCCCGCCCAGCCGCTCGGCCAGTCGCCGGCGCCCGTCCGGGGTGTGGCAGGCGGCGAAGGCCCGCAGGCCCGCGGCACGGGCGGCACCGAGCAGCGCGGCCGGTTCGGCGCGGGCCGCCTCTCCGCCGGTGTGCAGCACCAGGCCGTGCGCGGCGACCGCGCGGGCCAGCTCCGCAGCACCGCCGGACAATCCGGCCGCGGTGCCCTCCCAGGCCTGCCCGGCCTCCTTGGACAGGGAGTTGACCAGCCGGGCCAGGCCGTCCGCGAGGCTCTCCTCGGCCAGCGCGTACCGCTCCAGACCGACGAGAACCCGGACCGGCCGCTCCCCCTCCTCGTCGGTGTCCTCGTCGCTTGCCTGGGGCGCGGCGGCGCCGGGCTCCTCCAGGGCGTCCTGGAACACCAGCGCCTCACCCTCGGCGAGCGCGCCCTGCACCGCCGCGTCCGGGTCCGGCACGCCCTGCTTGCCGAGCGCCGCGGTGAGCGTGGGCAGCTCCAGGGCGGTGTGCCCGGCCACGGCCGCCTGCTCCAGCAGCCAGACGGTCAGCGCGCGGCCCCGCCGCTCGTCGTCCGGGCCGCAGGCCGCGCCGAGCAGCGCACGGGCGAAGCCGTCGGCCTGGTCCGGCCGTACGCCGCCGATGCGGAGCAACTGCCAGGGGTCCTCCCGGAGGGCGGTGTCGGCGCCCTCACCGAGGGCCGCGGCGACCTGCGGGGCCAGGGTGTCGGGTGCGCCGCCTTCGGCCAGCACGCGGCGCACGGCGTCGACGGTCTCCGGCGCGGGGCCGCTGGGCGCGACCGGGGCGGGGGCCGGCTGGGGCCTGCGCACCGGTTCCGGGGCGGGGCGGCGCGGTGCCGGTGCGGGCTCCGCGAACACCGCGGCCACCGGCTTCTCGCCGCTCTCCACGGCCCGGACCGCCGCGAGCAGGTCGGCGGCCTTGCCGCTCAGCTTGGTGCCGCTGTCGATCGGGCCCCTCTTCTCGGCCTTGCGCCGCTCGATCCGCTCCCGCTCGATCCGCTGCGCGGCCAACTCGGCCTCCGCCTCGGACAACTCGGCAGCGGCGGCACCGCCCTCGGCACCGCCGGAGCCGCCGACGGCGTCCGTGCTCTCGGCGCCTGTGAGGGCATCCGCCGCGCCCGTGTCGCCACCGGCGTCCGCGCCGCCGATGCCATCCGCCGCGCCCGTGTCGCCACCGGCGTCCGCGCTGTCCGGGTCGCCGGTGGCATCGGCACTGCCGGAGCCGCCGACGGCGTCCGTGCTCTCGGCGCCGGTGAGGGCATCCGCCGCGCCCGAGTCGCCGACGGCACCGCCGGTGTCGGTCGTGCCCTCGGCCGTGACGGTCCCGTCGGTGCCCTGCTCCGTGGTCCCCGGTGTGTCCGGCGTCCCCGGCCCGGCTTCCTCCGTGGTCTCCGGCTCCGTGCTCACAGCGTGCTCCAGTCGTGATCGGGATAGCGGTGCACGGGCGCCGACACATCGTCCAGCGCCCGGCAGATCTCGTCAGGAAGACTAAGGGCCTCCACTGACAACGCCGCCGTGAGCTGCTGCGCGTTGCGTGCGCCGACGATCGGCGCGACCACCCCGGGCCGGTCCCGGACCCAGGCGAGGGCCACGTGGAGCGGGGTGACCGCGAGCCCGTCGGCGGCCGTCGTCACCGCGTCCACGATGCGGGTCGCCGCGTCGTCCAGGTACGGCTCCACGAACGGCGCCAGGTGCTCGGAGGCGCCGCGCGAGTCCGGGGGAGTGGTGTGCCGGTACTTGCCGGTCAGCACGCCCCGGCCGAGCGGGGAGGAGGGCAGCAGGCCCACCCCGAGGTCGAGCGCGGCGGGCAGCACCTCGCGCTCCACGCCCCGCTGGAGCAGCGAGTACTCCATCTGTGTGCTGGCCAGCCGGGTGCGGACGCCCGGCGCGGCCAGCTGCCAGGTGGCCGCCTTGGCCAGCTGCCAGCCGCAGAAATTGGACACCCCCGCATACCGGGCCCGGCCGCTGCTGACGGCGAGGTCGAGGGCGTGGAGCGTCTCCTCCAGCGGGGTGGCGGGGTCGTAGGCGTGGATGTGCCACAGGTCGACGTAGTCGGTGCCCAGGCGGGCCAGGGAGGCGTCGAGCGCGGCGAGCAGATGGCCGCGGGAACCGTCGAAGCGGCGGTCGGGGTCGGGAACGCTGCCCGCCTTGGTGGAGATGACCAGTTCACGGCGGGGCACCAGGCCGTCCATGAGCTGCCCCAGCAGATACTCCGCCTCCCCGTCGCCGTACACGTCCGCCGTGTCGACGAGGGTGCCGCCGGCCTCCCAGAACGCCTTCAGCATGTCCGCGGCGTCGTGCTCGTCGGTGTCCCGGCCCCAGGTGAGGGTGCCGAGTCCGATCCGGGACACGCGCAGGCCGGTCCGGCCGAGATGCCTCTGCTCCATGCCCGCGAGATTACTGGCCGGAACCCGGTGCGGTGGGTTGCCTGTGGACAACCCGTTCGGAGTGCCCCGAAGGACGCGAGGACCTGCGCGACCGGCCCCTACCCGGCCCGCAGCCGAGGAACCGCCGAAGACCCACCGGCGAACCGCCGAAGCCGGGCACCCTGCCCCCGGCACCCGCCCCCGCGCTAAGGTCTGCCGCACAGGGACGTTACTCATGGGTAAGGGGATTCGGCCATGCAGCTCGGGATCAACCTCGGCTACTGGGGTGCCGGAATGGACGGCGACAACCTGGCCGTGGCGCAGGAGGCCGACCGGCTGGGCTACGCGGTGTGCTGGGCCGCCGAGGCCTACGGCTCCGACGCCGCCACGGTGCTCAGCTGGGTCGCCGCCCAGACCGAGCGCATCGACGTCGGCTCGGCCATCTTCCAGATCCCGGCCCGGCAGCCCGCGATGACCGCGATGACCGCGGCCACGCTCGACTCGCTCTCCGGCGGCCGGTTCCGGCTCGGCCTCGGCGTCTCGGGCCCGCAGGTCTCCGAGGGCTGGTACGGCGTCAAGTTCGACAAGCCGCTCGCCCGCACCCGCGAGTACGTGGAGATCGTGCGCAGGGCGATGACCCGGAAGCGGCTGACGTACGAGGGCGAGCACTGGACGCTGCCGCTGCCCGGCGGCCCGGGCAAGCCGATCAAGCTGACCGTGCACCCGCAGCGCGAGCACATCCCGCTCTACATCGCCGCGATCGGCCCGAAGAACCTGGAGCAGACCGGCGAGATCGCCGACGGCGCGCTGCTGATCTTCCCCTCCGCCGAGCACCTGGAGGAGACCACGGTCAAGTACCTGCGGGCCGGCCGGGAGAAGGCGGGACTGACACTCGACGGGTTCGACGTGTGCCCGACCCTGCCGATCGCGCTCGGCGACGACAAGGACGTGGCCCGGCTCGCCGACACCTTCCGCCCGTACACCGCGCTGTACGTCGGCGGCATGGGCAGCGCCAAGCAGAACTTCTACAACCAGCTCGCCCAGCGCATGGGGTACGAGAAGGAGGCCGCCGAGATCCAGCGGAGGTATCTGTCCGGGGACAAGCAGCAAGCCGCCGCCGCGATCCCGCAGGACCTCATCGACCGGACCACCCTGCTGGGCTCCGTCGACCGGATCGCCGACCGGATGAAGGCCTACGCCGCCGCCGGGGTCACCACCCTCAGCCTGGCCCCGGCCGGCTTCACGCTGGAGGAGCGGATCGCCTCCCTGCGGGCCGGCAGCGAGGCCCTGGAGCGCGCCGGGCTCGCGTAAAGGGGATTTCAGCGGCCGTGGTGGGGGCTCGGGGGTCTTCCCCGCCACGGCCGTCACCGAGAACAACGCGCCCGGCACCGCCCGGTTACGACCGCGACCCCTTCTTTCACGACTCCAGCGGGCACCCGCCGCCCCGCCGTTCACGGCATCGGCGGCCCCTGTCCACGCGCCCTTCGCGCCCCGGCGTCCCACCGTCCACACCCCGGCGCCCCGCCCGCCGCGCCCCCCTTCCTCCGTTCGGACCAGTCCGCCCGCACCCCTGTTGCGGCCCTGTCCGCCGCGCATTTGACTCGTTCTTCGCGGGATCCGTTTCGCGGAGTCCGGCGGAGCTGCGGAGAGGTGCCTGCCATGCTGTCGGCCAAGAGTCTGTTCCAGGAGATCCTCGACAACGACGAGTCCTTCCGGCTCTTCTGCTCCATCGCCGCAAGCGGGGAGGCCCAGGGCGGCTGGGAGAACGGGCGGATCGCCGCGCTGGTGCCGCGGAGCGAACGCGCGCTGGCCCCGAAGATCGCCCGGCACGGCGCCGACGAGGACAAGCACGGGCGCGTCTTCACCGCCCTGCTGAAGAAGCGCGGCCTCACCCCCGTCCCCGTCCCGCCCGAGACCGACTACACGATGCTCCTGGAGCGGCGCGGCATCGGCCTCGCCCACGACAAGCTCCGCCGGGACGAGCCCCTGACCGTGCGGGACGTCATCGTCTACCTCGCGCACAGCAGGGTCACCGAACAGCGCGCCGCGGAGCAGCTGGGGCTGCTGCGGACGTACTTCGCCGACCACCCGGAGATCGGCAAGGCCGTCCGCATGATCTCCGACGACGAGGACAACCACCTCGCCTACACCCACGAGGAACTGCTGCGCCTCGCCGCCGCCGGGCACGGCCGGCTGATCCAGCGCACCCTGCGCGCGTGCGCGCTCACCGAGATCCGCGTCCACCGGGACGTCAGCCTCGCCGTCATGGCCCGCATGAGCCGCATCCTCGGCTGGCCGAAGGCCAGGTCCGCGCTGCTCGCGGCCGGCATCCACGCCGTGTACGCCTACGAACGCCTCGCCGGCTGGCACCGCATGGTCACCCTCACCATGCCCGAGCGCCACGACGCCCTCGGCGGACCGGCGGCACCCGCGCCCGAGTGCGCCTGAGCCGCGCTCACAGCCAGCCGCGCCGCTTGAACTGCCGGTACAGCAGCACCTCCAGCACGGCCATCACCAGGATCACCGCCGGATACGACCACAGCCAGTGCAGTTCGGGAATGTGGTCGAAGTTCATGCCGTAGATGCCCGCGATCATGGTGGGGACCGCGGCCATCGCCGCCCACGCGGAGATCTTCCGCATGTCGTCGTTCTGC
Source organism: Streptomyces sp. NPDC052721 (assembly GCF_040678315.1). Classification (NCBI taxonomy): domain Bacteria; kingdom Bacillati; phylum Actinomycetota; class Actinomycetes; order Kitasatosporales; family Streptomycetaceae; genus Streptomyces; species Streptomyces sp. NPDC052721. The sequence goes on from NZ_JBFATL010000020.1 coordinate 15,575, forward strand.
CGGACGCTCATCTGCGCCAGGTGGGCGGAGAGGATGTCCGACACCAGCCGGTCCAGGGCCTCCACCGACTCGTTCACGCGCGTGAGGTGGTCGCCCACGTCCCGGAAGAAGGGCCGTGCCTTGTCGTGCACGAAGGGCACCGTGCCGCCCGTCGGGCCGTTGCCGGCCAGCCGGGCCAGCGGCAGGGTCAGCGGCCCGGTGGCCCGGCGGAACTCCAGGACCTGCCGCTTGAAGGTGTAGATCCGGGACGCGGTGTTGCGGGAGCCACCGGTCTCGGGCTGGAACACCTCCGCCTCCAGCTCGTCCAGGTCGGTCTGCAGCTCCGTCGCCACCTCCAGATAGTGGTCGACGGTGGCGTCCGCGATCGCGTACAGCACGGCGGTGGGCCCCTTGTCGAGCATCTCCGGCTCCTCCTCCAGCCGGTGCCGCACCGCCGCCAGCGGCGAGCACTCGCCGTGCCGGACGGTCACCACGAATGAGTCGCCCACGAAGACCATCACCTCGCCGGCGGAGACCGCGTCGCTCTCCGGTTCGTACACGACCGGCTTCAGCACCATGAACAGCGAGTCGTCGTACACCTCCAGCTTGGGTCGCTGATGCGCCTTGAGCGCGTCCTCCACGGCCAGCGGGTGCAGTCCGAACTCCTGGGTGACCAGCTCGAACTCCCGCTCGGACGGCTCGTGCAGCCCGATCCACACGAAGCCGCCCGCCGCCCGCGCCTCGGCGAGCGCGTCGGACAGGTCCTCCGGCCCCTCGGTGCGGTGCCCCTGCCGATAGATGGCGCAGTCAACGATCACGCCGCGCATTCTCCCTTCGCCCAGCCGCCGGCGCACACCTTCATGCGCCTACCCTGGTCCGCATGCCCACGCTGATCCTCGTCAGGCACGGACGTTCCACCGCCAACACCTCGGGTGTGCTCGCCGGGAGGACGCCCGGCGTCGCCCTGGACGAGCGCGGCGCCGCGCAGGCCGCCGCGCTGCCCGCAAGGCTCGCCGGCCTGCCGCTCTCCGAGGTCGTCACCAGCCCGCTCCAGCGCTGCCAGGAGACCGTACGCCCCCTGCTGGAGGCCCGCCCCGGCCTCCCCCTCCACACCGAGGAGCGGATCGGGGAGTGCGACTACGGCGACTGGTCCGGCCGCAAGCTCGCCGAGCTGAAGGACGAGCCGCTGATGGAGGTCGTCCAGGCCCACCCGTCAGCCGCCGCCTTCCCCGGCGGGGAGTCCATGCGGGCCATGCAGACCCGCGCCGCCGAGGCCGTACGCGAGTGGAACGCGCGCGTGGAGCGCGAGCACGGCGCCGACGCCGTCTACCTGATGTGCTCCCACGGCGACATCATCAAGTCGCTCGTCGCCGACGCCCTCGGTCTTCACCTCGATCTCTTCCAGCGGATCTCCGTGGAGCCCTGTTCCGTCACCGCCATCCGCTACACCCGTCTGCGGCCCTTCCTCGTCCGCCTCGGCGACACCGGCGACTTCGCTTCGCTCGCCCCGCGCGAGGAACCCGGTGAGGGCGACGCACCGGTCGGGGGTGGTGCGGGCGCACCGTGATCGTCGGCCGCAGTAGGGTGAAGCGACTCACCCCATCGCGTGTCCGCATGGCCCGCACCGCTGAAACGCTCGAAACCACGACATCAATGGAGACAGGACGTGTCCCGTCAGGTGTTCCTCTACGACCAGCCGGACCGCTTCGTGGCCGGCACGGTCGGACTGCCCGGGCGCCGTACGTTCTTCCTCCAGGCCACCGCAGGCCCCCGGGTGACCAGCGTGGTCCTGGAGAAGACCCAGGTCGCCGCGCTCGCCGAGCGCATGGACGAACTGCTCGACGAGGTCGTACGCCGTAGTGGCGGCAGCGCCGCGGTCCCCGCCGTGGCCCCCTCCGAGATCGCCGACACCGCGCCGCTGGAGACCCCCATCGAGGAGGAGTTCCGCGTCGGCACCATGGCCCTGGCCTGGGACGGCGAGGAACAGCGCATGATCGTCGAGGCGCAGGCCCTCGTGGAGCTGGAAGCCGACACCGAGGAGGACCTGGCCGAGGCCGAGGAACGGTTGCTCCAGGACGAGGAGAACGGACCCCCGATGCTGCGGGTCCGGCTGACCGGCGCGCAGGCCCGGGCCTTCGCCAAGCGCGCCCTCGACATCGTCAACGCCGGGCGGCCACCGTGCCCGCTGTGCAGCCTCCCGCTCGATCCGGAAGGACATGTATGTCCGCGCCAGAACGGATACCGCCGCGGAGCGTGACGGCCGATCCGAACCCCGCCGGACTGCTCGCGCGGGGTGAGCTGACCGTGCGCGGCCGGATCCGCGAGGCGTCCAACGCGGCGCTGTTCTGCACGGTCGCCCTGGACGGCCGGGAAGCCTCCTGCGTGTACAAGCCGGTGGCCGGGGAGCGCCCGCTGTGGGACTTCCCCGACGGCACCCTCGCGGGCCGCGAGGTGGCCGCCTACGAGGTCTCCGAGGCCACCGGCTGGGGGCTCGTGCCGCCCACCGTGCTGCGCGACGGGCCGTACGGCGAGGGCATGTGCCAGCTGTGGATCGACGTCCACCCGGAGGCGGAGCTGCTCGCCCTGGTCGACGCCGAGGAGCCGGAGCCGGGCTGGAAGGCGATCGGGTTCGCCGAGGTCGGCGAGGGGCGCACCGCGCTGCTGGTGCACGCCGACGACGAGCGGCTGCGCCGGCTCGCCGTCCTGGACGCGGTGATCAACAATGCCGACCGCAAGGGCGGCCATCTGCTGCCCACCGCCGAGGGCCGGCTCTACGGCATCGACCACGGCGTCAGCTTCAACGTCGAGAACAAGCTGCGCACCCTGCTGTGGGGCTGGGCCGGCGAACCCCTCACCCCGGAGGCCGTGGCCGTCCTCAAGGGGCTGCGCGAAGGCCTGGAGGGGGATCTGGGCCGGCGGCTGGCCGCACTGATCACGGCGGCGGAGATCGACGCCACGCGCGCGCGTGTCGACGCGCTGCTCACCTCGGGCCTGCATCCGGAACCGAGCGGGGAGTGGCCCGCCATCCCCTGGCCGCCCGTGTGAGCACATCCGGCGCCGAGTCACAAGACCGCGGAACCGGCCATCCGGCCCGATCCCGTTCGTATACGCAGCTCGGCGCCGGTTAGGCTCATGTACATGCATGCCTGGCCCGCTTCCGAGGTCCCCGCCCTGCCTGGTCAGGGCCGCGACCTGAGGATCCACGACACCGCGACCGGCGGCCTGGTCACCCTCGACCCCGGTCCCGTCGCCCGCATCTATGTCTGCGGCATCACGCCGTACGACGCGACCCACATGGGTCACGCGGCGACCTACAACGCGTTCGACCTGGTTCAGCGCGTGTGGCTCGACACCAAGCGGCAGGTCCACTACGTCCAGAACGTCACCGACGTCGACGATCCGCTGCTGGAGCGGGCGGACCGGGACGGCGTCGACTGGGTCGCCCTCGCCGAGAAGGAGACCGCCCTCTTCCGCGAGGACATGACCGCCCTGCGGATGCTCCCGCCGCAGCACTACATAGGCGCCGTCGAGGCGATACCCGGCATCGTCCCGCTCGTGGAGCGGCTGCGCGACCTCGGCGCGGCCTACGAGCTGGAGGGTGACATCTACTTCTCCGTCGAGTCCGACCCGGACTTCGGCAAGGTCTCGAACCTGGACGCCGCCGCCATGCGGCTGCTGTCCGCCGAGCGCGGCGGCGACCCGGACCGCCCGGGCAAGAAGAACCCGGTCGACCCGATGCTGTGGATGGCGGCCCGGCCCGGCGAGCCCAGCTGGGACGGCGGCTCCCTCGGCCGGGGCCGGCCCGGCTGGCACATCGAGTGCGTGGCCATCGCCCTCGACCACCTCGGCATGGGCTTCGACGTCCAGGGCGGCGGCTCCGACCTCGCGTTCCCGCACCACGAGATGGGCGCCTCGCACGCCCAGGTCCTCACCGGCGAGTTCCCCATGGCCAAGGCGTACGTGCACGCCGGCATGGTCGCCCTGGACGGCGAGAAGATGTCGAAGTCCAAGGGCAACCTGGTCTTCGTCTCCACGCTGCGCCGCGACGGCGTCGACCCCGCCGCCATCCGCCTGGCGCTGCTCTCCCACCACTACCGCGCCGACTGGGAGTGGACCGACCAGGTCCTCCAGGACGCCGTCGCCCGCCTCGCCCGTTGGCGCGCGGCCGTCTCCCGTCCCGACGGCCCCTCCGCCGACGCACTGGTGGAGGAGATCCGCGAGGCCCTGGCGAACGACCTGGACGCCCCCGCCGCCCTGGCCGCGGTGGACCGCTGGGCGGCCCGGCAGGAGCAGGAGGGCGGCACCGACACCGGCGCCCCCGGCCTGGTCACGCGAGCGGTGGACGCGCTGCTGGGCGTGGCTCTGTAAGGCCCCGAAGGGGCGCTTCTCCCCATGGGAAGCGCCCCTTCGCCGTACCTCAGCCGCCGTATCCTCAGTCCTCCGGGCTGTCTTCGTCCTCCTCCTTGGACACGCCCCCGGCCGCCGGAGGCCGCGGCTTGCCGCCCGGAGGGCCCACGTCCCGGCGCCGCAGATACCGCTCGAACTCCCGCGCGATGGCCTCACCGGACGCCTCCGGCAGCTCCGCGGTGTCCCGGGCCTCCTCCAGCGTCTGCACGTACTCGGCGACCTCGCTGTCCTCGGCGGCCAGCTGGTCCACGCCCACCTGCCAGGCCCGCGCGTCCTCGGGCAGCTCGCCCTGCGGGATGCGCAGGTCGAGCAGGTCCTCCAGGCGGTTGAGCAGCGCCAGCGTGGCCTTCGGGTTGGGCGGCTGGGAGACGTAGTGCGGTACGGCCGCCCACAGCGAGACCGCGGGGACGCCCGCGTGCGTGCACGCCTCCTGCAGGACGCCGACGATGCCCGTCGGACCCTCGTACTTGGTCTCCTCCAGGTCCATCCGGCGGGCCAGGTCCGGGTCGGACGTGACCCCGCTGACCGGCACCGGACGCGTGTGCGGGGTGTCCCCGAGCAGGGCGCCCAGGATGACCACCAGCTCCACGCCCAGCTCGTGCGCGAAGCCCAGCAGCTCGTTGCAGAACGAACGCCAGCGCATGGACGGTTCGATGCCCCGGACCAGTACCAGGTCGCGCGGCTTCTCACCGCCGACGCGGACCACCGACAACCTTGTCGTCGGCCACGTGATCTTGCGCACACCGCCGTCCATGAACACCGTGGGGCGGTTCACCTGGAAGTCGTAGTAGTCCTCGGCGTCCAGCGCCGCGAACACCTCGCCCTTCCACTCGCGTTCCAGATGCGCGACCGCCGTGGAGGCGGCGTCGCCGGCATCGTTCCAGCCCTCGAACGCGGCCACCATGACTGGGTCGATCAGCTCGGGAACCCCCTCCAGCTCGATCACCCAGTGCCTCCTTCCGACGTGCCCTCGCTTGACTCACCAACCTTACGGCGTCCGGCGGGGGCGCCCGCAGCCCCCTTGCGTGGGGGAGTGAACGGATCACTGCCCCGTTCGCCGCCGCGGAACACGCGTGAGCAGCCGAACTCACAGAGCCGACGTCACACAGCCGGACTCACAGGGTGGACCGCAGCCACTGCTCCACGCTCGCGATGTGCACGGTCGCCCAGGAGCGCGCCGCCTCCGCGTCCCGGTCGCGCAGCGCGCCCAGGATCGCCCGGTGCTCGCGCAGGGTGCGGCCGACGGCGTCCTCCTGGGTGAGCCCCCGCCAGATCCGGGCCCGCGTGGTGGGCCCCGACAGCCCGTCCAGCAGCGAGCACAGCACCGAGTTCCCGGCGCTCTGCACGATGCTCCGGTGGAACTCCAGGTCGGCCGCGACCAGCTGCTCCACCGAGGGCTCGGCGCCCAGGGCGTCCAACTGGGCCTCCAGTGCGTCCAGTTGCCCGGTGTCGATCCGGGGGGCCGCCAGCGCGGTCGCGGCCGGCTCCAGGATCCGGCGCACCGCCAGGAACTCCAGCACCGTGTCGTCGCGGTGGAAGTCCACGACGAAGCTCATCGCCTCCAGCAGCAACTGCGGATCGAGGCTGGTGACGTAGGTGCCGTCGCCCTGCCGCACGTCGAGGATCCGGATCAGCGACAGGGCGCGTACGGCCTCCCGCAGGGAGTTGCGGGACAGGCCCAGCTCGGCGGCCAGCTCGCTCTCCTTCGGCAGCCGGTCGCCCGGGCGCAGCGCACCGGAGACGATCATCCCCTTGATCTTCTCGATCGCCTCGTCGGTGACTGCCACGGCCGGCCTCCTGTCGCCCCGGACATCGGATGTCAGCACATTATGCGGCGGCGCCGCCGGGCCGTGGAGCGCGTTCCCGCGCACGGGGAAGCGGAAGAGGCGGCCCCGTCGGCGTGGGGCCGCCCCTCCTGGATCGTGCACGCGCCCGCTTGCTACTTCTTGTCCAGCAGGTCCTGGACCTTGGCGCGGACCTCGTCCGTGGCCAGGCCCCGGATGGTCAGCGTGGTGCGGCGGCGCAGCACGTCGTCCGGCGTCTCGGCCCACTCGTGGTCACGGGCCCAGACGACCTGCGCCCAGATCTCCGGGGCGTCGGGGTGGACGCGCCCGGCCAGCTCCGGGTTCTCGTTCGCCAGGCGGGCGATGTCGAAGGCCAGGGAGCCGTAGTGGGTGGCCAGGTGCTTGGCGGTGTCGGCGGCCATGCGCGGGCCCGGAGCCGGACCGTCGACCAGCAGCCGGTGGGCGACCGCGCGCGGGTTGGCGACACCGGGCAGCGGCAGCTTCTTCGGCAGCGAGGAGATCGGCTCGAAGTCGTCGCCGAGGGGGTGGCCCGGCAGCGCCTCCAGCTTCTTCATGATGGTCCGGCCGATGTGGCGGAACGTCGTCCACTTGCCGCCCGCGACGGACAGCATGCCACCCTTGCCCTCGGTCACCACGGTCTCGCGCTTGGCCTTGGCGGTGTCGCCGGGGCCGCCCGGCAGCACCCGCAGACCGGCGAACGCGTACGTGATGAGGTCGCGCTGGAGCTGCTGGTCCCGGACGGAGAACGCGGCCTCGTCCAGGATCTGGGCTATGTCGTTCTCGTTGACCGCGACATCCGCCGGGTCGCCCTCGTACTCCTCGTCGGTGGTGCCGAGCAGCAGCATGTCCTCCCAGGGGAGGGCGAAGGTGATGCGGTACTTGTCGATGGGGGTCGCGAGCGCGGCCTTCCACGGAGACGTCCGCTTCAGGACCAGGTGCGCGCCCTTGGACAGACGGATGGACGGCGCCGCGCCCGGGTCCTCCATCCTGCGCAGGTGGTCGACCCAGGGGCCGGTCGCGTTCAGCACCAGGCGGGCGTTGACGCCGAACTCCTCGCCGGACAGCCGGTCCCGGAGGTCGGCGCCGGTGACCCGGCCCCTGGTGAAGCGCAGCCCGGTGACCTCGGCGTGGTTGAGGACGACCGCGCCCGCCTCGACGGCCGCGCGGACCGTCATCAGCGCCATGCGGGCGTCGTTCATCTGGTCGTCGCCGTACACGGCCACGGCCTTGAGGTTCTCGGTGCGCAGCTCGGGCACGTCCTGCGCCGCCTTGGCCGGCGAGAGCAGGTGGCCGACGCCGTCGCCGAACGCGGAGAGCGCGGAGTAGGCGAAGACGCCCGCGCCGAGCTTCGCCGCGCCGTGCGGCCCGCCCTTGTACACGGGGAGGTAGAAGGTGAGCGGGTTCGCCAGGTGGGGGGCCACCTGGCGGGAGACCGCACGGCGCTCGAAGTGGTTCTCCGCCACCAGCTTCACCGCGCCGGTCTGCAGGTAGCGCAGGCCGCCGTGGAGCAGCTTGGAGGAAGCGGAGGAGGTGGCACCGGCGAAGTCGCCGGCGTCGACCAGCGCCACCCTGAGCCCGGACTGCGCGGCGTGCCAGGCGGTGGAGATGCCCAGGATGCCGCCGCCGATCACAAGAAGGTCGTACGACGCCTTGGCGAGCTGCTCCCTGGTCTCGGCCCGGCTCGGGTTGGAGCCGGAAGCCGGGTGCGTTCCCAGGGCAGGCACGGACTGCAGGGTGGACTGACTGGTCATGTCGGGTACTTACTCCTCGTCAGAGATGTCTGAGCTGTCTTGGGCCGCTCAGCTCTCGTCCTCGATCCAGCCCATGGTCCGCTCGACGGCCTTGAGCCAGTTCTTGTACTCACGGTCGCGGGTCTCCGCGTCCATCTGGGGGGTCCATTCGGCGGCCCGGCGCCAGTTGGCGCGCAGTTCGTCGGTGCTGGACCAGAAGCCGACGGCGAGGCCGGCGGCGTAGGCGGCGCCGAGGCAGGTGGTCTCGGCGACCATCGGGCGCACCACGGGTGCGTCCAGGACGTCGGCGAGGGTCTGCATCAGCAGGTTGTTGGAGGTCATGCCGCCGTCGACCTTGAGGGTCACCAGCTCGTCGCCGGAGTCCTTGACCATGGCGTCGGCGATCTCCCGGGTCTGCCAGGCGGTGGCCTCCAGGACGGCGCGCGCGAGGTGCGCCTTGGTCACGTACCGGGTCAGGCCGGCGATCACACCGCGGGCGTCGGAGCGCCAGTGCGGGGCGAACAGGCCGGAGAAGGCCGGTACGAAGTAGGCGCCGCCGTTGTCCTCGACCGAGAGGGCGAGCGTCTCGATCTCGGCGGCGGTGGAGATCAGGCCCATCTGGTCGCGCATCCACTGCACCAGCGAGCCGGTGACGGCGATCGAGCCCTCCAGGGCGTACACCGTCGGCTGGTCGCCGATCTTGTAGCCGACGGTGGTCAGCAGACCGGCGTAGGAGTTGATGATCTTGGAGCCGGTGTTCATCACCATGAAGGTGCCGGTGCCGTAGGTCGACTTGGTCTCGCCCTCGGAGAAGCAGGTCTGGCCGAACAGGGCCGCCTGCTGGTCGCCGAGCGCGGAGGCGACCGGGATGCCGCCGAGCAGGTCGCCGAGCTTGCCGCCGGTGACCTCGCCGTAGACCTCGGCGGAGGACCGGATCTCGGGCAGGATCTGCAGCGGCACGCCGATCGATTCGGCGATCTTCTCGTCCCACTGCATCGTGTGCAGGTTCATGAGGAGGGTGCGGGAGGCGTTGGTGACGTCGGTGACGTGCTTGCCGCCGTTGACACCGCCGGTCAGGTTCCAGATGACCCAGGTGTCCATGGTGCCGAAGAGGATGTCGCCGGCCTCGGCGCGCTCCTTGAGGCCCTCGACGTTGTCGAGCAGCCAGCGGGCCTTGGGCCCGGCGAAGTAGGAGGCCAGCGGCAGGCCCGTCTCGCGGCGGAAGCGGTCCTGGCCGACGTTGCGGCCCAGCTCCCTGCAGAGCGCGTCGGTGCGGGTGTCCTGCCAGACGATGGCGTTGTGGACGGGCTCACCGGTGTTCTTGTCCCACAGCACGGTGGTCTCGCGCTGGTTGGTGATGCCGATGGCCTTGATGTCGTCGCGGGTGATGCCGGCCTTGGCGACGGCGCCGGCGACGACTTCCTGGACGTTGGTCCAGATCTCGTTGGCGTTGTGCTCGACCCAGCCCGGCTTCGGGAAGATCTGCTCGTGCTCCTTCTGGTCGACGGAGACGATGCGGCCGTCCCGGTCGAAGACGATGCAGCGCGAGGAGGTCGTGCCCTGGTCGATCGCCGCGATGAAGGGGCCTGCGGTGTGGGCGTCGGTCACTGTGTGCTCCTGAAAGATCCGTGGTGATGGGGCTGTACGTACGGCGCGTGCTCGAAGACTCGGTGCTTCTTCAGGCTTCTCAAGAGGCTTCTCAAGCAAAGGCGACGTTGTAGATGCCTGCAGCGATGGCGCCGCCGATCAGCGGACCGACCACCGGGATCCAGGCGTAGCTCCAGTCGGAACCGCCCTTGTTGGGCAGCGGCAGCAGGGCGTGCACGATGCGCGGGCCCAGGTCGCGGGCCGGGTTGATCGCGTAGCCCGTGGGGCCGCCGAGCGACAGACCGATCGACACCACCACGAGCGCGGTGATCAGACCGCCGAGGATGCCGAGGCCGTTGCCCTTGTCGTTCAGGCCCTGGGTCAGGACCGCGAGGATCAGCACGACCGTGCCGATGATCTCCGTGGCGAGGTTCTGCACCACGTTCCGGATCTCCGGACCGGTGGAGAAGATACCGAGGACCGGGCCGGCGCCCTGCTCCTCGGCCTCGACCGCCTTGGCCGCCGTGGCCTGCGCGCCCGGACCGCCGACGATCTCCCTGTCGGTCAGGTGCGCCTGGAACTGGCCGTAGTAGGCGACCCACACCAGGGCCGCGCCGATCATGGCGCCGAGCAGCTGGCCGGCGAAGTAGACCGGGACGTTGCTCCAGTCGCCGTCCTTGATGGCGAGGGCGACGGTGACGGCCGGGTTGAGGTGGGCGCCGGACAGCGGTCCGGAGATGTACACGGCCGTCAGGACGGCGAAGCCCCACCCGAAGGCGATGGCGAGCCAGCCGGCGTTACGGGCCTTGGAGGCCTTCAGCGTGACGGCGGCACAGACGCCGCCGCCGAGCAGGATGAGTATGGCGGTACCGATGGTCTCGCCGATGAAGATGTCGGAGCTGGACACCCGCGACTCCTTTGTCCTTCGTCCAGGGGTAGCCGAACCCCGGTCCCAGCGGGGGTTCTGGCGCCCTCAGGGGGTGAGAGCGATGCCGGCCCTTGGCGTTGTCACACTCTAGCGCGTATTGCCGGAAGGTGTTCGACAATGCCGACCGATGGACGGGAGTCTCGCTTCGGCGTTACACGTGAGTCAAGGGTTCTGTTATCGAAAACAGGATCGTTATTGATCGCTGCGCGTTATCAACGTTCGTGCACGGACGTACGATCTGGCCCATTTGGTCGATTTCAGGGTAGGTCGACGGCCGGAACGCCGCCTGGCGTCCCGGACGTCGAAGCCCTTTCGGTCGTTGCCCGCCCGGGCCGGCGGTCAGAACCGCCCGGCGCCCAGATCGCGGGAGACCGCACGGGCGCAGTCCCGCACCGCCGCGATCAGCTCGGGGCGCAGCTCGCCCTCCCGGCACAGCCGCTCCACGGCGCCGGTGATGCCGACCGCGCCCACGGGCATCCGGCGCCGGTCGTGGATGGGCGCGGCGATCGACGCCACGCCCTCCCAGGTCTCCTCCACGTCGGCCGCGTACCCACGCGCGCGCGTGATGTCGAGGAGGTGCTCGAAGTCGCCGGGGTCGCACACCGTGCGGTCCGTGAAGGCCTTCCGCTCGGTGTCCAGCGCCTCGCTGTGCGCCACCGGGTCGTACGCCGAGAGGACCTTGCCCAGGGCCGTGGAGTGCAGCGGCTGCATGGCCCCGATCTCCAGCACCTGCCGGCTGTCGTCGGGCCGGAAGACGTGGTGCACGATCAGGACGCCCTGCTGGTGCAGGACGCCCAGGTACACGCTCTCCCCGCTGGACCGGGCCAGATCGTCGGTCCACACCAGCGCCCGCGCGCGCAGTTCGTGCACGTCGAGATAGGTGGTGCCGAGGCGCAGCAGCTCCGCGCCCAGCTGGTAGCGCCCGGAGGCGTCGTCCTGCTCCACGAACCCCTCCTGCTGGAGGGTGCGCAGGATGCCGTGGGCGGTGCCCTTGGCGAGGCCCAGTGACGAGGCGATGTCCGACAGGCCGAGCCGCCGCTCGCCGCCCGCGAGCAGCCGCAGCATCGCCGCCGCCCGTTCGAGCGACTGGATGTTCCGTGCCATCGCCGTCCTGCCTCCGTCCCCTTCGACTGCCCCGGTGCCGTGTCAAAATCACCGTTCGGCAATGTCGAACACTACCGGTCCATGCCGACCTCCCGCTAATGGTCGGACGGCACCTGTTACATCACACGCGACCCGGGCGTGGCACCCGGGTCACCCGCGTCCGCCTCGTGGACGCCGCTGCCCATCCAAGCCGACTCCCGGTTACTCTGGCGCCGTGCGGCAACCCGGCCGGTCCGGGCAGCCGCATAGCCGACAGCCGTCGCACTCCAGGGAGCCCCTACATGGCCTCGTCGCCAACGTCCCCTTCCGCCGACAGCCGGACCCGTGCGTCCGCGCTCCGCGAGGCACTCGCCACCCGAGTGGTGGTCGCCGACGGAGCCATGGGCACGATGCTCCAGGCCCAGGAGCCCACCCTCGAGGACTTCCAGAACCTCGAAGGCTGCAACGAGATCCTCAACCTCACCCGCCCCGACATCGTCCGCTCCGTCCACGAGGCGTACTTCGCCGTGGGCGTCGACTGCGTCGAGACCAACACCTTCGGGGCCAACCACGCGGCCATGGCGGAGTACGACATCGCCGAGCGCGTCCACGAACTCTCCGAGGCCGGCGCCCGTATCGCCCGGGAGACCGCGGACGAGTTCTCCGCCCGCGACGGCCGGCCCCGCTGGGTCCTCGGCTCCATCGGCCCCGGCACCAAGCTGCCCACCCTCGGCCACATCGGGTTCACCACCATCCGGGACGGCTTCCAGGCGAACGCCGAGGGCCTGCTCGCCGGCGGCGCCGACGCCCTGATCATCGAGACCACCCAGGACCTGCTCCAGACCAAGGCGTCCGTTCTGGGCGCCCGGCGCGCCATGGAGCGCCTCGGCACCGAGGTCCCCCTGCTGTGTTCGATGGCCTTCGAGACCACCGGCACCATGCTGCTGGGCTCCGAGATCGGCGCCGCGCTCACCGCGCTGGAGCCGCTCGGCATCGACATGATCGGCCTGAACTGCTCGACCGGCCCGGCCGAGATGAGCGAGCACCTGCGCTACCTCACCCGGCACTCCCGCATCCCGCTGCTGTGCATGCCGAACGCCGGCCTGCCCGTCCTCACCAAGGACGGCGCCCACTTCCCGCTCGGCCCCGAGGGCCTGGCGGACGCCCAGGAGAACTTCGTACGCGACTACGGCCTCTCCCTCATCGGCGGCTGCTGCGGCACCACCCCCGAGCACCTGCGCCAGGTCGTGGAGCGCGTCCAGGGTCTCACCCCGCCCGAGCGGGACCCGCGCCCCGAGCCGGGCGCCGCCTCCCTCTACCAGTCGGTGCCGTTCCGTCAGGACACCTCCTACCTGGCCATCGGCGAGCGCACCAACGCCAACGGCTCCAAGAAGTTCCGCGAGGCCATGCTGGAGGGCCGCTGGGACGACTGTGTCGAGATGGCCCGGGAGCAGATCCGCGAGGGCGCGCACATGCTCGACCTGTGCGTGGACTACGTCGGCCGGGACGGCGTCGCCGACATGGAGGAACTGGCCGGCCGCTTCGCCACCGCCTCCACCCTGCCGATCGTCCTGGACTCCACCGAGGTCGACGTCATCGAGGCCGGCCTGGAGAAGCTGGGCGGCCGCGCGGTGATCAACTCGGTGAACTACGAGGACGGCGACGGCCCCGACTCCCGGTTCGCCAAGGTCACCCGGCTGGCGCGGGAGCACGGCGCCGCGCTGATCGCGCTCACCATCGACGAGGAGGGCCAGGCGCGCACCCCGGAGAAGAAGGTCGAGATCGCCGAACGGCTGATCGCCGACCTGACCGGGAACTGGGGCATCCGTGAGGAGGACATCCTCATCGACACCCTGACCTTCACCATCTGCACCGGTCAGGAGGAGTCCCGCAAGGACGGCATCGCCACCATCGAGGCGATCCGCGAGCTGAAGCGGCGCCACCCCGCGGTGCAGACCACGCTGGGCCTGTCGAACATCTCCTTCGGCCTCAACCCGGCCGCCCGCATCCTGCTGAACTCGGTCTTCCTGGACGAGTGCGTCAAGGCGGGCCTGGACTCGGCGATCGTGCACGCCTCCAAGATCCTGCCGATCGCCCGGTTCAGCGAGGAAGAGGTCCGCACCGCCCTCGACCTGATCTACGACCGCCGCGGCGAGGGCTACGACCCCCTCCAGAAGCTCATGCAGCTCTTCGAGGGCGCCACGGCGAAGTCCCTGAAGGCCGGCAAGGCCGAGGAACTGGCCGCGCTGCCCCTGGAGGAGCGGCTGGGGCGCCGCATCATCGACGGCGAGCGCAACGGCCTGGAAGCCGACCTGGACGAGGCGCTCCAGGACCGCCCGGCGCTCGACATCGTCAACGAGACCCTGCTGGACGGCATGAAGGTCGTCGGCGAGCTGTTCGGCTCCGGCCAGATGCAGCTGCCGTTCGTCCTGCAGTCCGCCGAGGTCATGAAGGCCGCCGTCGCCTACCTCGAACCGCACATGGAGAAGTCGGACGCCGAGGGCAAGGGCACGATCGTGCTCGCGACCGTGCGCGGTGACGTGCACGACATCGGCAAGAACCTCGTCGACATCATCCTGTCCAACAACGGCTACAACGTCGTCAACCTGGGCATCAAGCAGCCCGTCTCCGCGATCCTGGAGGCGGCCGAGGAGCACCGGGCCGACGTCATCGGCATGTCCGGGCTCCTGGTGAAGTCCACGGTGATCATGAAGGAGAACCTGGAGGAGCTGAACCAGCGCGGCCTCGCCGCGCGCTTCCCGGTCATCCTCGGCGGCGCCGCCCTCACCCGGGCCTACGTCGAACAGGACCTGCACGAGATCTACGAGGGCGAGGTCCGCTACGCCCGGGACGCCTTCGAGGGCCTGCGCCTGATGGACGCCCTCATCGGCGTCAAGCGGGGCGTGCCCGGCGCGAAGCTGCCCGAGCTGCGGCAGCGCCGGGTGCGGGCCGCCGCCGTGGAGATCGAGGAGCGCCCGGAGGAGGGGCACGTGCGCTCCGACGTCGCCACCGACAACCCGATCCCCGAGCCGCCGTTCTGGGGCACCCGTGTCGTCAAGGGCATCCAGCTCAAGGAGTACGCGAGCTGGCTGGACGAGGGCGCGCTGTTCAAGGGCCAGTGGGGCCTGAAGCAGGCCCGCACCGGCGAGGGCCCGACGTACGAGGAACTGGTCGAGACCGAGGGCCGGCCCCGGCTGCGCGGTCTGCTCGACCGGCTCCAGACCGAGAACCTCCTGGAAGCGGCCGTCGTCTACGGCTACTTCCCCTGCGTGTCCAAGGACGACGACCTGATCGTCCTGGACGAACAGGGCAACGAGCGCACCCGCTTCACCTTCCCGCGCCAGCGCCGCGGCCGGCGCCTGTGCCTGGCCGACTTCTTCCGCCCGGAGGAGTCGGGCGAGACGGACGTGGTGGGCCTCCAGGTCGTCACCGTCGGCTCGCGCATCGGCGCGGAGACGGCCAAGCTCTTCGAGTCCAACGCCTACCGCGACTACCTCGAACTGCACGGCCTGTCCGTCCAGTTGGCCGAAGCCCTCGCCGAGTACTGGCACGCCCGCGTCCGCGCCGAACTCGGTTTCGGCGGCGAGGACCC
Organism: Streptomyces sp. NPDC052721; assembly: GCF_040678315.1. Lineage (NCBI taxonomy): Bacteria > Bacillati > Actinomycetota > Actinomycetes > Kitasatosporales > Streptomycetaceae > Streptomyces > Streptomyces sp. NPDC052721. The sequence goes on from NZ_JBFATL010000020.1 coordinate 30,686, forward strand.
GGCCGCCATCGAGGACATGTTCGACCTGAAGTACCGGGGCGCCCGCTTCTCCCTCGGCTACGGCGCCTGCCCCGACCTGGAGGACCGCGCCAAGATCGCGGAACTGCTCGGGCCGGAGCGGATCGGCGTCCACCTGTCCGAGGAGTTCCAGCTCCACCCCGAGCAGTCCACGGACGCGATCGTGATCCACCACCCGGAGGCGAAGTACTTCAACGCACGGTGACGCGTGTCTCACCCAGCAGACTGATCGGACAAGTCGTACACTGGTCGGTCCACTGCAGGCCGGTTCCCCGCCCGGGAACCGGCCTGGTCGTCCCTCAAGGAGGTGCGCCCGGATGACCAGTACGGTCCCCGCGCTCGGAACCCGTACAGCCGAAGGCTCCGCCCTGCAGGCGGTGCTGCTCGACATGGACGGCACCCTGGTGGACACAGAGGGCTTCTGGTGGGACGTCGAGGTGGAGGTCTTCGCCGCCCTCGGCCACACCCTGGACGAGTCCTGGCGGCACGTCGTGGTCGGCGGCCCCATGACCCGCAGCGCCGGCTTCCTCATCGAGGCGACCGGCGCCGACATCACCCTCGCGGAACTCACCGTGCTGCTCAACGAGGGCTTCGAGGGCCGGATCGGCCAGGCTCTGCCGCTGATGCCGGGCGCCGACCGCCTGCTCGCCGAACTGCACCTGCACGGCGTCCCCACCGCCCTGGTCTCCGCCTCCCACCGGCGCATCATCGACCGTGTGCTGTCCGTGCTCGGGCAGCACCACTTCGCCCTCTCCATCGCCGGCGACGAGGTCTCCCGCACCAAGCCCTTCCCGGACCCGTACCTGCTCGCCGCCGCCGGACTCGGTGCGGATCCGGCCAGATGCGCGGTGGTCGAGGACACCGCCACCGGGGTCGCCGCCGCCGAGGCCGCGGGCTGCCGGGTGGTCGCCGTCCCCTCCGTGGCCCCCATCGGCCCGGCCGAGGGACGCACCGTCGTCGCCTCTCTGGAAGAGGTCGACCTGGCATTTCTGCGGGGTCTGATGACGGAAATGCGCTAGCCGTTCACCCAGCGTGTTAAGTCCATTGGCGGCGCTGGACACATTTCCGGGGAAGTGCACCCGAGGGGAATTCGCCGGGAGCGGAGCGGCCGAATTCTGCTGACTGGTCGCACAGTTGGGTGTGTGACGTTCCCCACGCCGATGGGGCTCGACAACGTTGGCCAAGTGTGCTGACCGGCCCCGGCCGGGGTGTTTCCGCACGACCTTGTGTCCCGATTGATGGGAAGCTGCACTAATCCTGCCGCTGTCGGGTTTTCGGTCTGTCCGCGGCCGGTTCCACTGCGTGATGGGGGGTCAGCTCACGCGGCTGTGAACCCGGCTGCGGGCGCGGACTAATCTCATCGCGAGAACATCGCCGAGAACCCCCGTGATCCGCCGCGTCACCCCTGCATGCCGGATACACGGACCCGAACAGCTCTGGAGAAACTCCCGCATGAACCGCAAGACTTTGGTGCTGCCGGCGGTGGCCGGCCTGCTCACCCCGGTTCTCGCCGCGTGCGGCGGATCCGACAGCGGGAGCAAGAGCGGTGACGCCATCGTCGTCGGTACCACGGACCAGTTCACGGCCACCAAGGAAGCCCCGGCGCCCCTCGACCCGGCCTACGCCTACGACGTCGGCACCTGGAACATCCTGCGCCAGTCCGTGCAGACCCTGATGGCCCAGCCCAAGGGCGAGGGCGACCCCGTCCCGGACGCCGCCGAGAGCTGCTCCTTCACCGACAGCGGCAGCGAGCGCTACGCCTGCAAGCTAAGGGAGGGCCTGAAGTTCGCGAACGGCGACCCGGTCACCGCCGAGGACGTGAAGTACTCCATCGAGCGCGCGCTGCGCATCAACGTCGCCGGCGGTCCCGCCGCCCTGCTGAACACCATCGACACCGTCGAGACGCAGGGCGAGCGCCAGGTCATCTTCCACCTGAAGACGGCCGACGCCACCTTCCCGTACAAGCTGTCCACCCCGGTCGCCGGCATCGTCAACCCGAAGGACTACCCGAAGGACAAGCTCCGGGACGGCTTCGAGATCGACGGCTCCGGCCCGTACACCTTCAAGGCCGAGGTCAAGGACAACGCGATCGTCAACGCGACCTTCACCAAGAACCCCTCCTACAAGGGCGGCGTGACGGTCAACAACGACAAGGTCGAGCTGCGCTCCTTCGCCGACGCCGACGCCATGGGCGCCGCGATCGACAAGGGTGACATCGACGTCATGACCCGCACCATGTCGCCCGCGCAGATCCAGAAGCTGGACGCCGGCACCGACGAGAACGTCGACCTGGTCGACATGCCCGGCCTGGAGATCCGCTACCTGGCCTTCAACACCGACGCCTCCAGCGTCAAGTCCAAGGCCGTGCGCCAGGCCATGGCCCAGCTCATCAACCGCGGCGAGCTGGTCTCCAAGGTCTACGGCACCCAGGCCGAGCCGCTGTACTCGCTGGTCCCGGCCACCGTCACCGGCCATTCCAACTCGTTCTTCAACAAGTACGGCAACCCCAGCCTCGACAAGGCCAAGTCGCTGCTCACCAAGGCCGGCATCACCGCCCCGGTGAAGCTGACCCTGCACTACACCACCGACCACTACGGCTCGGCCACCAAGCAGGAGTTCGAGGTGCTGCAGAAGCAGCTCAACGACAGCGGCCTGTTCGACGTCTCCATCCAGGGACACCCCTGGGAGACCTTCCGGCCCGCGGAGCAGAAGGGCCAGTACGACGTCTACGGCATGGGCTGGTTCCCGGACTTCCCGGACGCCGACAGCTTCCTCGCGCCCTTCCTCGACAAGGACAACACTCTCGGCTCGCCGTACAGCAACGGCACCATCCAGCGCACGCTGATCCCGGAGTCCCGCCGCGAGGCCGACCGGCTCAGCGCCTCCAAGAGCCTGAACGAGATCCAGGACATCGTCGCCGAGGACGTCCCGGTCCTGCCGCTGTGGCAGGGCAAGCAGTACGTCGCCGCACGGGACGACGTCACGGGCGTGGCCTACGCCCTCAACTCCTCCTCGACGCTTCAGCTGTGGGAGCTCGGCCGCGGTGTGAGCGGCTGACGGCTCTCCGTACCCGGGGCCCAGGACGACACGGCCCCGGGGCCCGGGACCAGGGACGGCGGCCCCGGGCTGACGAACCGACGACAAGGCACATCGCACGTGAACATGCGCAACCAGTGGCCAGTTCTGCCCATCGTGGCGGGGCTGGCCTCCGGCCTGTTGACCGGCTGCGGCTCCGAGACCGGTGATTCCGGGGGCACCGGCTCCTCCGTGGTGATGGGGATGTCCGACGACGTCCTCACCACGGACCCGGCATCCGGCTATGACCCCGGCTCCTGGCTGTTGTTCAACAACGTCTTCCAGTCGCTGCTCGGCTTCCCCAAGGGCGCGACCGAACCCCAGCCCGAACTGGCGAAGCAGTGCGCCTTCACCGACGACCGGGCCATGGTCTACAAGTGCGAGCTGAAGGACGGCCTGAAGTTCAGCAACGGTGACGCCCTCACCTCCGAGGACGTGAAGTTTTCCTTCGACCGCATGCTGAAGATCGACGACCCCGCCGGTCCGGCCATCATGTTCCCGATGCTCGACAAGGTCGAGACACCGGACGCGAGAACGGCCGTCTTCCGTCTGAAGGTGCCCGACGCCACCTTCCCCAGCAAGATCGCCTCTGGCGCCGGCTCCATCGTGGACCACCGCCAGTACGACGCGAACGGCCTGCGCACCGACCACCAGGCCGTCGGCTCCGGCCCCTACAAGCTGGACTCCTTCGACAAGGACCAGGCGGTCTTCTCGGTCAACGACAACTACAAGGGCACCGCCGAGGTCAGGAACTCCGGCGTCACCCTGAAGTTCTTCCACGGCGACCGGACCGCCCTCCGCAAGGCCCTCCTCGACGGCGACATCGACATCGCCTACCGAGGCCTGGCCGCGTCCGACATCGCCGACCTCGACCAGGGGGCCGACAGCAAGGGCGTCGACGTCATCGAGGGCACCAGCGCCGAGGTCCAGCACCTGGTCTTCAACATGAAGGACCCGGTGGCCGGCAAGCTCGGCGTCCGCAAGGCCATCGCCTACCTCCTCGACCGCGACGCCCTCATCAAGGACGTGTACGACGGCACCGCCACCCCGCTGTACTCGATCATCCCGGCAGGCATCGCGGGCCACAACACCGCGTTCTTCGACACCTACGGCGCCCGCCCCTCCGAGGACAAGGCCGCCGCCGCGCTGCGCGCCGACGGCATCACCGGCAAGGTCAGGCTCACCCTGTGGTCCACGCCGTCCCGTTACGGCCCCGCCACCGACGACGAGCTGAAGGCCGTCGCCGGCCAGCTCAACGGCAGCGGCCTGTTCGACGCCGACGTGCAGTCCGTCCCCTTCGAGCAGTACGAGAAGGACATCGCCGCCGGCAAGTACGGCGTGTACGTGAAGGGCTGGGTGCCGGACTACCCGGACGCCGACAACTTCACGGCCCCGTTCTTCGGCGAGGGCAACGTGCTGGGCAACAACTACGGCAACCGCGCCATCACCACGTCCCTCCTCCCCGCCACCGCCGCGCAGAGCGACCGCTCGGCGACCGACCAGGACTTCGGGAGGCTCCAGGACATCGTCGCCGACGAACTGCCCGTCCTGCCGGTCTGGCAGGCCAAGCAGTACGCGGTCGTCCGCGACGGCGTGTACGGCCTGGAGTACTGCCTGGACGCCTCGACGGTGTTCCGGTTCTGGGAACTCAGCAAGGGCTGACGCCCGGTACGGCAAGGGCGCCTTCCCCGCGCGGGAGGGCGCCCTTCGCCGTCGTACCGCCCTGCCGGCCTACTGTGCGCCGGGGCGCACCAGACCGCTCTCGTACGCGTACACCGCGGCCTGCACCCGGTCCCTGAGGCCCAGTTTGGTGAGCACATGGCCCACATGCGTCTTCACCGTCGTCTCGCTGACGAACAGATCGGCCGCGATCTCGGCGTTGGACAGCCCGCGCGCCACCAGCTTCAGCACCTCCACCTCGCGGTCGGTGAGGGTGTGCAGGGTGTCCGGCACCGGCTCCTCGCCGGACGGCAGATGCGTGGCGTACTTGTCGAGCAGCCGCCGGGTGATGCTCGGCGCGAGCATGGCCTCGCCGGCCGCGACCACCCGGATCGCCTGCACCAGTTCGTCGGCGGGCGCGTCCTTGAGCAGGAAGCCGCTGGCCCCCGCGCGCAGCGCCTCCACCACGTACTCGTCCAGGTCGAACGTGGTCAGCACCAGCACCTTGGCCGGACCGTCCCGGCCGGGCCCGGTGATCTGCCGGGTGGCCTCCACGCCGTCCATCCGCGGCATCCGGATGTCCATGAGCACCACGTCCGGCTGGAGTGCGCGCACCTGGTCGAGGGCCTGCAGGCCGTCACCGGCCTCGCCGACGACCGCGAGGTCCTGCTCGGCCTCCAGGATCATCCGGAAACCCGTACGCAGCAGGGGCTGGTCGTCGACCAGTAGGACGCGGATGGCCACGTGACACTCCTTCGCTAGTCCGGCCCCATTCTGCCCTGCCCGGGTTTCCGGGTTCACCCGGTCCCGGACCCGGGCGCTGTGACCGGCAGCGGGTAGGGCGGGGGAGTGCCGCCGAACTCCGGGCAGTGCGCCTGGTGGTCGCACCAGCCGCACAGCCTGGTGGGCCGGGGCCGCCAGTTCCCGGTCTCCGTGGCCTGCTTGATGGCCTCCCACAGCGCGTGCAGCTTGCGCTCCACCCGCTCCAGGTCGGCGAGGACGGGGTCGTACGTCAGCACGTCCCCGCTGCCGAGGTAGACGAGCTGGAGCCGGCGCGGAACGACCCGCTTCAGCCGCCACACCACCAGGGCGTAGAACTTCATCTGGAACAGCGCGCCCTCGGCGTACTCGGCGCGGGGGGCCTTGCCCGTCTTGTAGTCGACGATCCGCACCTCGCCGGTCGGCGCCACGTCCACCCGGTCGATGATGCCGCGCAGCCGCAGCCCCGACTCCAGCTCGGCCTCCACGAACAGCTCGCGCTCGGCCGGCTCCAGCCGCGTCGGGTCCTCCAGCGTGAACCAGCGCTCCACGAGCCGCTCCGCCTCGGCGAGCCACCCGGCCAGCCGCTCCCCCTCGGGGTCGTCGGCGAACAGCTCGGTCACCTCCGGGCGGCTCTCGCGCAGCCGGTCCCACTGCCCCGGGATCAGCGCCTTGGCGCGCGGCGCGGTCCGCTCTGCGGCGGGCGCGTCGAACAGCCGCTCCAGCACGGCGTGCACCAGCGTGCCCCGGGTGGCCGCCTCGCTCGGCTTCTCCGGCAGCCGGTCGATCACCCGGAACCGGTACAGCAACGGGCACTGCATGAAGTCACTGGCCCGGGAGGGCGACAAGGAGGTCGGCGCGACGGCGCTCCGCTCCTCGCCCGCGCCGTCCGCGGCCGGGGGCGGGACCGGGGCCGTCGGTGGCGCCGCTTCCCCGGCCGGTTCCGTGGCCGCAGGCATCGCGGGGTCCGGCGTCCGGGGTGGGGTGGCCGGGGGCGTCTGTACGGCGCCGCCCGGCTGGGCCGCCGCCTCGTCGATGCTGCTGTCCATGTCCACAGACCTTACGGCCCACCACTGACAGTGACCCAGCCGCCGTCCGCGCCGACCGCGCGACCCCCGGGGGAACTCAGGGGGTGCCGGGGCGAACGTGCCACCACGGCCGCATACCATCGACAGCAGACCCTTCCGTCCGGCAGGTGCGGAAGACGCTTCGAACGAGGGGACACCGTGGACGTGAGCGGCGGGAGCGGGCAGCCGCGGTCCGGCAACGACGAGCCGGCCGAGCACTCCGCTGACCCTACGGCCCCGGCGACCGGACCCACCGGCCCTCCAGGCCCGGAGCCCGGACCCCCGCGCCCCGCCGACCGAGCCGAGAACGGCACCGAGGAGCCGCCGGCGACGCCCACCGGACGGAACGGCGCCACCGACCGGCCGACGGAAGAGGCCACGGCGGGCAGGACCGGCACGGGCCCTACGGGCGGCGGAAACAGCACGGACGACCGTACGAGCGGCAGCACCAACGACACGGCGGGCAGCGCGCCCGGTGCCCCCGTCCCGCCCGACCCGGACCACCGAGCCCCGGCCGACACCCCCCGGCACGACCCGGTCCCGGCCCCCACGCACCACGCCGCCGCCCCCGAGCACCGTTCCCTCGCCCATTCCGGCATCGCCAAGGGCGAGCCGCCCGAGCCGCGGCCCAAGGAGCCCGGCGGCGGTATTCTCATGGGCCGCCCCTTCGGTGTGCCCGTCTACGTCGCACCGAGCTGGTTCCTCGTCGCCGCGCTGATCACCTGGGTCTTCGGCGGACAGCTCGACCGTGTGCTGCCAGAGCTGGGCGCCGCCCGCTACCTGGTCTCCCTCTTCTTCGCGGTCGCCTTCTACGCCTCCGTCCTGGTCCACGAGCTGGCCCACACGGTCGCCGCGATCCGTTTCAAGCTCCCGGTCCGCCGCATCCAGCTCCAGTTCTTCGGCGGCGTCTCGGAGATCGAGAAGGAGGCCGAGACCCCGGGCCGGGAATTCGTGCTGGCCTTCGTCGGCCCGCTGCTCTCCCTCGCCCTGGCCGGCCTGTTCTACCTGGCCATGAAGCCCGTCGAGCCCGGCACCGTGCCCGGTGTCCTGCTGGCCGGGCTGATGGTCTCCAACCTCATCGTGGCGATCTTCAACCTCCTCCCCGGCCTCCCGCTCGACGGCGGCCGCATGCTCCGCGCCGTCGTCTGGAAGATCAGCGGCAAGCCGATGACCGGCACGGTCGCCGCCGCCTGGGTCGGCCGCGCCCTGGCCGTCTCCGTCCTGATCGGCCTGCCCCTGCTCAACCAGTCCGGCGCCCTCGGCGGCAGCGGCGAGGACGTGGGCGGCATGGACACCGTCACCGACGCCCTGCTCGCCGCCATCCTCGCCGCGATCATCTGGACCGGCGCCGGCAACAGCCTGCGCATGGCCCGGCTGCGCGAACACCTTCCCGAGCTGCGCGCCCGCGCCCTCACCCGGCGGGCCGTGCCCGTGGAGAACGACACCCCGCTCTCCGAGGCGCTGCGCCGCGCCAACGCCGCCGGGGCCCGCGCCCTGGTCGTGGTCGACGCCGACGGCAACCCGCTGTCGCTGGTCCGCGAGGCCGCCATCGTCGGCGTACCCGAGCACCGCCGCCCCTGGGTGGCCGTCAGCGGCCTCGCCCAGGAGCTGACCGACGGCATGCGGGTCTCCGCCGAGCTGGCCGGCGAAGAACTGCTGGACGTGCTGCGCGCCACCCCGGCCACCGAGTACCTGGTGGTGGAGGAGACCGGCGAGATCTACGGCGTCCTGTCCGCCGCCGACGTGGAACGAGCCTTCGTCAGGGCCATGGCAAGGCCGGCCTGACAGCGCCAAGAGCCGGGGCGTCCCGTACGGGGCGCGGGGAACCGCGCGCTCGGCCCCGCCCGGCCCGCACCGTTCCGCCGTACGCTCGCCCCCCACCCCCTCCGTCGGTCAAGCCCCCGGCAGGGAACCGGTACGCTGGTCACATGTCCGAACCGACCGGTGCCGCCCGCAGGCGCGGGCCCTTCAAGGTCGGGGACCAGGTACAGCTGACCGACCCCAAGGGTCGCCACTACACGTTCACGCTCGAAGCCGGGAAGAACTTCCACACCCACAAGGGGTCCTTCCCGCACGACGAACTGATCGGCGCTCCCGAGGGCAGCGTTGTCCGGACCACCGGCAACGTCGCCTACCTCGCGCTGCGCCCCCTGCTCCCCGACTACGTCCTGTCCATGCCCCGCGGGGCAGCCGTCGTCTACCCGAAGGACGCGGGGCAGATCCTCGCCTTCGCCGACATCTTCCCCGGCGCCCGCGTCGTGGAGGCCGGCGTCGGCTCCGGCTCGCTCAGCAGCTTCCTGCTGCGGGCCATCGGCGACCAGGGCATGCTGCACTCCTACGAGCGCCGCGAGGACTTCGCCGACATCGCCCGGCAGAACGTGGAGCGCTACTTCGGCGGCCCGCACCCCGCCTGGCAGCTCACCGTCGGCGACCTCCAGGACAACCTGTCCGACACCGACGTCGACCGCGTCATCCTCGACATGCTCGCCCCCTGGGAGTGCCTGGAGGCCGTCTCCAAGGCGCTCGTCCCGGGCGGCATCCTGTGCTGCTACGTGGCCACCACCACCCAGCTCGCCCGGACCGTGGAGTCCATCCGGGAGATCGGCTGCTTCAACGAGCCGACCGCCTGGGAGACCATGATCCGCAACTGGCACATCGAGGGCCTGGCCGTCCGCCCGGACCACCGGATGATCGGCCACACCGGCTTCCTGCTCACCGCCCGCCGCCTCGCGGACGGCGTCGAGCCGCCCATGCGCCGCCGCCGCCCCGCAAAGGGCGCCTACGGCGAGGACTACGCCGGACCGAACGCCGACGGCGGCACCGGACGCTGACCGGGCACACGCCGATACAACGCGAGGGCGCCGTGCCCGAGTTCCCGACCGCGTCCGGGAACTCGGCCACGGCGCCCTTTCGTTGACACGGCACCAGCGTCGACGCCTCCCCCGCGCGCGTGCGGCTTGCGCACCATCCGGCCCGGAATCCCGCACCCCGCCGTTCCCGCGCACTGTGACGTGTGGCACCATGCAGCCCATCCCACCGGCACAGCCCTCACAGGAGACGCTCCTCGTGCAGCAATCCGCCGTTCCGGAGCTCGCGCACACCCAGACCCGGCCCATCCACTGGGTCGCCACCGCCACGGCCGTCGCGGGTGTCGTGGCCCTCTCCTCCGTCGTCCAGCCCGGATCGGCCACGGCCGCCCAGTCCGCCCCCGCCGCCAAGGGCAAGTCCGCCGCCGCGGCCGTAGCGCCGCCGAGCACGGCCGGTGTGCGGTTCCCGCTGGACTGCGGCCCCGTGAAGGCGGTGGTCGCCAAGAAGGCCACCGGAGACCTGGACGGCGACGGCAGGCCGGAGACCGTCGCGGTGGTGCACTGCGACGCCCCCATGGGCACCCCGCCCGACGGGGTCTACGTCCTCACCCGCTCCGCGGACGGCGGCAAGCCCCGCGTGGTCGCCACCCTCGTCGAGCCGAAGGAACGGCTCACGGTCACCGACTTCACGCTTCGCGCGCGTGCGGTCTCCGCCACGCTGCTCGGCTACTCCTCGGACGCCGTGCCCAGTTGCTGCCCCGATGTGAAGACCCCGGCCTCGTGGCGGTGGAACGGCAGCGCCTTCCTCCGTTCCACCCCGGCCGGGACCCAGAGCGTCTGAACCGCGCTCACTCCGCGTCGGGCCCGTACACCTCGACCTTGTCCGAAACCCGGCGCACGTGGATGCACTCGCCGGGACACTCCTTCGCCGAGTCCACCACGTCGGTCAGCAGCGGGAGCGGTACCGGCGTGGTCGCCCCGGGGGCCTGGAGCAGCTCGTCGTCCGCGCCCTTCACATAGGCCAGCCCGTCGATGTCCAGCTCGAACACCTCCGGGGCGTACTGGGCGCAGATCCCGTCGCCGGTACACAGGTCCTGGTCGATCCAGACCTCCAGCGCCTCGCCGCCCGGGGCCTCCTGCTGCACGGTCATCTCTCCTGCCGTCGGTTCGCCGGGCGGTCCCGGCACCCCTAGGGCCAGCCGGGTCCGCTCCAGCGGCTGTTGAACACCCTCGACCCTACCTCCGCCCGGTTTGTTGCCGTGTGGGACCGGTTCGGGGTTTCCGGTCCGGCCCGCTCGGGTACCAGCGCCGGACCGGGAAAGGGGTTCCGCGGCGGCCGGATCGATCACTTCAGGCCGCCACGGCGGTGACACCGCCCGCCGGCGCCGTCGCTCTGCGTGATGACCGTACGAGCGCTCTGTGTGCTGCCCGTATACGGGCCCATCGGTCGGGCGTGGACAACTCCGGTCAGTAATGAAGGGATTCGACCGCGCCATGCATGGAACAAGCTGCTTTCCCTTCACGTTGAGTGGGTATCCCCTCCGTGCGAGGAAGTGTGCACCGGGTGACCGACGACACACCTTGACAGTCTTTGTGATCTAGGGGTTTCAATCGACACCAGCCCAGGTAGGGTCTGGAAGCGTCCAGCTCCCCTTGGAGGAGGTGAGGACCGTGGCAGCCCACGACGACGACATGAACCGCGGCATCCGCCCGGGACGCGGGTCCGACGACCCGGCCGGGCAGATCGCCTACCTTGAGCAGGAGATCGCCGTCCTGCGCCGCAAGCTCGCCGACTCTCCGCGCCACACGAGGATTCTCGAAGAGCGGATCGTCGAGCTGCAGACCAACCTGGCCGGCGTGTCCGCCCAGAACGAACGACTGGCCAACACCCTCCGTGAGGCCCGCGACCAGATCGTGGCCCTCAAGGAGGAGGTCGACCGGCTCGCCCAGCCGCCGGCCGGCTTCGGTGTCTTCCTGCAGGCCAACGAGGACGGCACCGCCGACATCTTCACCGGCGGCCGCAAGCTCCGGGTGAACGTCAGCCCCAGCGTCGAGCTCGACGAGCTGCGGCGCGGCCAGGAGGTCATGCTCAACGAGGCGCTCAACGTGGTCGAGGCCATGGAGTTCGAGCGCGTCGGCGACATCGTCACCCTCAAGGAGATCCTTGAGGACGGCGAGCGCGCCCTGGTTCTCGGGCACACCGACGAGGAGCGGGTGGTACGGCTCGCCGAGCCGCTGCTGGACGTCACCATCCGCGCCGGCGACGCGCTCCTGCTCGAACCCCGCTCCGGCTACGTCTACGAGGTCGTGCCCAAGAGCGAGGTCGAGGAACTGGTCCTCGAAGAGGTCCCCGACATCGGCTACGAGCAGATCGGCGGCCTCGGCAACCAGATCGAGGCCATCCGCGACGCGGTCGAGCTGCCGTACCTCTACCCGGACCTGTTCAAGGAGCACGAGCTGCGCCCGCCCAAGGGCGTCCTGCTCTACGGCCCGCCCGGCTGCGGCAAGACGCTGATCGCCAAGGCCGTGGCGAACTCGCTGGCCAAGAAGGTCGCCGAGGTCACCGGCCAGGCCGCGGGCAAGAGCTTCTTCCTGAACATCAAGGGCCCCGAGCTGCTCAACAAGTACGTCGGCGAGACCGAGCGGCAGATCCGCCTCGTCTTCCAGCGTGCGCGTGAGAAGGCCAGCGAGGGCACCCCCGTGATCGTCTTCTTCGACGAGATGGAGTCCCTCTTCCGCACCCGCGGCTCCGGCGTCAGCTCGGACGTGGAGAACACCATCGTCCCGCAGCTGCTCGCCGAGATCGACGGCGTGGAGGGCCTGCAGAACGTGGTCGTGATCGGCGCCTCCAACCGCGAGGACATGATCGACCCCGCCATCCTGCGCCCCGGCCGGCTCGACGTGAAGATCAAGATCGAGCGTCCGGACGCGGAAGCGGCGAAGGACATCTTCGGCAAGTACCTCACCGAGCGTCTGCCGCTGCACGCGGACGACCTCGCGGAACACGGCGGCGACAAGGGCGCCACGGTCCAGGGCATGATCCAGACCGCGGTCGAGCACATGTACGCCGAATCCGAGGAGAACCGCTTCCTGGAGGTCACGTACGCCAACGGCGACAAGGAAGTCCTCTACTTCAAGGACTTCAACTCCGGCGCCATGATCGAGAACATCGTGGGCCGTGCCAAGAAGATGGCGATCAAGGACTTCCTGGAGAAGAACCAGAAGGGCCTCCGCGTCTCCCACCTGCTCCAGGCCTGCGTCGACGAGTTCAAGGAGAACGAGGACCTGCCCAACACCACGAACCCGGACGACTGGGCCCGGATCTCCGGAAAGAAGGGCGAGCGGATCGTCTACATCCGTACCCTCATCACCGGAAAGCAGGGCGCGGACACCGGACGCTCCATCGACACGGTGGCGAACACCGGTCAGTACCTGTAACGGCAGGGCGGCTGCGGGTGCCCTCGGCGGGTACCCGCAGCCGACTGTTTTCCGGGCCACGACCGGAGCAGCCAATGACGCAAATGATCTCCCCACCAGCGCAAAGGCGTTCTAGGCTCGTTCCTGCCGCCGAGTCGCGCCGTGCGGGGACGGGCACCGCACACGCACCGGAGCGCCAGCGGTATGTGAGCGGCGCCCACGACCGAGGGTGCCGCCGGGCAAGGAGGGCCGCATGACCGTACGGCGAGTAATGGGCATCGAGACGGAGTACGGGATCTCCGTCCCCGGCCACCCGAACGCCAATGCCATGCTCACCTCGTCCCAGATCGTCAACGCCTACGCGGCGGCGATGCACCGGGCCCGCCGGGCCCGCTGGGACTTCGAGGAGGAGAACCCGCTGCGCGACGCGCGAGGCTTCGACCTCGCCCGGGAGGCCGCCGACGCCAGCCAGCTCACCGACGAGGACATCGGCCTGGCCAATGTGATCCTCACCAACGGTGCGCGCCTCTACGTCGACCACGCCCACCCCGAGTACAGCGCGCCCGAGGTCACCAACCCCCGCGACGCCGTCCTCTGGGACAAGGCCGGCGAGCGGATCATGGCCGAGGCCGCCGAGCGGGCCGCGCAGCTGCCCGGCGCCCAGCCGATCCACCTCTACAAGAACAACACCGACAACAAGGGCGCCTCCTACGGCACGCACGAGAACTACCTGATGAAGCGGGAGACCCCCTTCTCGGACATCGTGCGCCACCTCACGCCCTTCTTCGTCTCCCGCCAGGTCTTCGCCGGAGCCGGCCGCGTCGGCATCGGCCAGGACGGGCACGAGCACGGCTTCCAGATCAGCCAGCGCGCGGACTACTTCGAGGTCGAGGTCGGCCTGGAGACCACGCTCAAGCGGCCGATCATCAACACCCGCGACGAGCCGCACGCGGACGCCGAGAAGTACCGCCGGCTGCACGTGATCATCGGCGACGCGAATCTCTCCGAGATCTCGACGTACCTCAAGCTGGGCACGACCGCCCTGGTCCTGTCCATGATCGAGGACGGCTTCATCGCCGTGGACCTCGCCGTCGACCAGCCCGTGCGCACCCTCCACCAGGTCTCGCACGACCCGTCGCTCAAGCGCCTGGTCACCCTGCGCAGCGGGCGCACCCTCACCGCGGTCCAGCTGCAGATGGAGTACTTCGAGCTGGCCCGCAAGTACGTCGAGGAGCGTTTCGGCGCCGACGCCGACGCCCAGACCAAGGACGTCCTCAGCCGCTGGGAGGACACCCTCACCCGGCTGGAGAACGACCCGATGAGCCTGGCCGGCGAGCTGGACTGGGTCGCCAAGCGGGAGCTGATGGAGGGCTACCGCCGCCGCGACGACCTGGACTGGGACGCGGCCCGGCTGCACCTGGTCGACCTCCAGTACGCCGACGTACGCGCCGAGAAGGGCCTGTACAACCGCCTGGTGGCCCGCGGGCGCATCAAGCGGCTCCTGGACGAGTCCGAGGTCGACAGGGCCCGTACGAAGCCGCCGGAGGACACGCGCGCGTACTTCCGCGGACGCTGCCTGGAGCAGTACGCGGACGACGTCGCGGCCGCCTCCTGGGACTCGGTCATCTTCGACCTCCCCGGCCGCGACTCGCTCCAGCGCGTTCCAACCCTGGAACCGCTACGCGGAACGCGAAATCACGTCAAGGAGCTCCTGGACCGCTGCCGTACCGCGGAAGACCTGGTCAGGGTCCTGTCCGGCGGGTGAGCGGAGCCAGGGGGGTACTCGGTGCGCCCGGGCGGCCGGGGTGGAAACCCCACCGCCCGGGAATCATCCGGGTGGCCCCCGTACGTTGGAGAAACTGCGGGGCCGATGTCGGACCCGGCTTGTAGGGTCTGATCATCACCGATCGGCAGGCGAACTGAGCGGGGTGAGGGTTATGGCAACCAAGGACACGGGCGGCGGCCAGCAGAAGGCCACACGTTCCACCGAGGAGGTCGAGGAGCAGGCGCAGGACGCGCAGGCCTCTGAGGACCTCAAGGAGCGGCACGAGAAGCTGAGCGACGACGTGGACTCGGTCCTGGACGAGATCGACGACGTACTCGAGGAAAATGCCGAGGATTTCGTGCGGAGCTTCGTGCAAAAAGGTGGGGAATAAAGGGTACTAGCGCCTTAGACCTTCGAATTGAAGGTGGCGGGGGGTAAGGGTGGCTGGCGAAGCGGACGCGAAGCGGTGCAGGAAGTGCAAGCGAAGCCTGCCTCTGGTCGCATTCGCGCGGGACAGGAACCGGCGTGACGGCCTCCAGGTGGACTGCCGGGAGTGCGTGGCGGAATACGGCGCCGCGCACTACCGGCGGCGCCGGGAGGCTTTGGGGAAGCCGGTTCGGGAGAAGGTGGACGTTCCAGCGGGACACAAGCTCTGCCGGACGTGCGGGGAGATCAAGCCGCACAGCGAGTGGCACCGTAACGCCACCGCGTCCGACGGGTTGTCCACGCGCTGCAAGGCGTGTCGGGCGGCGCAAGGGCGGGAGCTGCATCTCAAGCGCCAGTACGGCCTCACCGAAGCCGAGCGGGACGAGTTGGTCACGGCTCAGGGCGGAGTCTGCTGCATATGTCTTTCGGCTCCGCCCGCTCATGTGGATCACTGTCACGAGACGGGTAGGGTCCGTGGCGTACTGTGCTTCAGCTGCAACGCAGCGCTGGGGCAGTTCAAGGATCGGCCCGACGTCATACGGCGGGCTGCTGTATACGTGGAAGGAAACTCGTGGAAGCCAACTCTCGTGGCACCGGGCGTCTACCAGCTGCCTTCCTGACGCCAGGATCCTCTTCGTTCATGGACTTCCTCGCCGAGCACCAGCCCGAGCTGCTGCCCGGCAACCGGCAGCTGCCGCCCACCAAGGGCGTGATCGAGGCGCCGCACGGCACGACCATCGTGGCCGTGACGTTCCCCGGCGGCGTGGTGCTCGCCGGTGACCGCCGGGCCACGATGGGCAACGTGATCGCGCAGCGGGACATCGAGAAGGTGTTCCCGGCCGACGAGTACTCGGCCGTCGGTATCGCCGGCACCGCTGGCCTGGCCGTCGAGATGGTCAAGCTCTTCCAGCTGGAGCTGGAGCACTTCGAGAAGGTCGAGGGTGCCCAGCTGTCCTTGGAGGGCAAGGCGAACCGGCTGTCGACCATGATCCGATCCAACCTCGGCATGGCCATGCAGGGCCTGGCCGTGGTGCCCCTCTTCGCTGGGTACGACCTGGACCGCGAGAAGGGGCGCATCTTCTCCTACGACGTCACGGGCGGCCGTTCCGAGGAGCACAACTTCGCGGCGACGGGCTCCGGCTCGATCTTCGCGCGCGGTGCGATGAAGAAGCTGTTCCGTGACGACCTGACCGAGGAGCAGGCCACCACCCTCGTGGTGCAGGCCCTCTATGACGCGGCTGACGACGACTCGGCGACCGGCGGTCCCGATGTCGCCCGCCGGATCTACCCGATCATCACCGTGATCACCGAGGACGGCTTCCGCCGGCTCACCGAGGACGAGGCCTCCGAGATCGCCCGCGCGGTGCTCCAGAGGCGCCTGGAGGAGCCCGACGGCCCCAAGGCCGCCCTGCTCTGAGCGCGGGCCCGGTTCTTATCAAGGTGATCCAGTGACCATGACAGAAAGGGACGGATAACCGGTGTCGACGCCGTTCTATGTCTCACCCCAGCAGGCCATGGCCGACCGGGCGGAGTACGCCCGCAAGGGCATCGCCCGTGGCCGCAGCCTGGTCGTGCTGCAGTACGCCGACGGCATCGTCTTCGTTGGCGAGAACCCGTCCCGCGCGCTGCACAAGTTCAGCGAGATCTACGACCGGATCGGCTTCGCGGCGGCCGGCAAGTACAACGAGTACGAGAACCTGCGCATCGGCGGTGTCCGCTACGCCGACCTGCGCGGCTACACGTACGACCGTGACGACGTCACCGCCCGCGGCCTGGCCAACGTCTACGCCCAGACGCTGGGCACGATCTTCTCCTCCGCGGCCGAGAAGCCGTACGAGGTGGAGCTGGTGGTGGCCGAGGTGGGGGAGACCCCCGAGGGCGACCAGATCTACCGGCTGCCGCACGACGGCTCCATCGTCGACGAGCACGGCTCGGTCGCGGTGGGCGGCAACGCCGAGCAGATCAGCAGCTTCCTGGACCAGCGCCACCGCGACGGCATGAGCCTCGCCGAGGCCCTCAAGCTGGCCGTGCAGGCCCTGTCCCGGGACACCAACGGCAGCGAGCGGGAGATCCCCGCCGAGCGCCTGGAGGTGGCCGTCCTGGACCGCACGCGCCCGCAGAAGCGTAAGTTCAAGCGCATCGTCGGCCGCCAGCTCGCCCGCCTGCTGGCGGCGGACGGAGCGAGCACGGAGGCGGAGAGCGCGGACGGCTCCGAGGACTCCGACGAGGAGTGAGCCGCCTCCCCCACGTATCGCCGGGTGCCCCGGCCGGACCTCCGGCCGGGGCACCCGGCTTTCACGTGGACGCGCGTGGCGGCGCCGTGGAGCCCCGGACGACCAGTTCCACGGGTATGTCCCCGCCCTCCGGTTCCCGGCCCTCCAGGACCGCCAGCAGGGCCCGCATGCCCCGTTCCCCGAACAGCTCGGCGTCCAGTCGTACCGTCGTCAGCTCGGGGTCGATCGCGGTGGCCAGGGCCAGGTCGTCCAGGCCGGTGACGGACATGTCGTCCGGGATCCGCAGGCCCAGGCGGCGCAGCGCCTTGTAGGCGCCGGCGGCGAGCTTGTCGTCGTCGCAGACCACCGCCGTCGGCCGGGGACCGGGCGCGGTGAGCGCGGCCTCGGTGGCGGCGAGCGCGCCCTCGATGGAGATCGGGGCCCGGGCCGTCCGGACCTCGGTGCCCGGTACGGCGGCCATGCGTGCGGCCAGTTCCTTCGCGCGGACCTCGAAGGTCCAGGAGGGCACGTCGGCGGCGAGGTGCAGCACCCGGCGGTGGCCGAGGGCCAGCAGGTGGGCGGCGACCTGCCGGACGCCGTCGGCGATGTCCAGGTTCACGGTCGCGGCGCCCAGGCTGCCCGCCGGGTCGCTGTCGAGCATGACCAGGGGCAACTGGTCGCCCCGGATCGCGGTGAGGGCGTCGGCGGCCATGGAGGAGCCGATGACGCCGTCCAGGGCTCCCTCGGCGGAGGCGAAGGGGTCGCGGGCCGGGCCGATGCCCTCGGGGGAGGGGTAGAGCACCACACCGAAGCCGTGTTCGGCCGCCACGCGCGCGGCGCCGGTGTAGACGCCGGCGAAGAACTCCGTCGTCAGGGCGGGCACCACGAGCAGGACGGTACGGGTGCGGCCCAGGCGGAGGTTGCGGGCGGCGAGGTTGGGGCGGTAGCCCAGCTCGCGCGCGGCCTCGCGGACGCGCTCGGCGGTGGTCTCGGACACCCGGCCGCGCCATTTGTCGCCCAGGACGAGGGAGACGGCCGCCTGGGAGACCCCGGCCGCCTGGGCGACGTCCCGGCTGGTCGGGCGCGTGCTGCTGCGGGCCACCACTGACTCCCCGTCGTCTGGACGTGCGAACAGCGCACATGGTACGTATGAAGAAGGACGTTATACGTAACACCTCGGGCCGTCACGGCGTCCCGGTGAGCCACGGAGGGCAGCACATGGCCACGGGATACCTGGACATCCTGAAGGCGAGGCACGCCCTGCGGCTGCTCACCGGCACCCTGGTGGGCCGGCTGCCCAACGCCACCGCCGCCATCGCCCTGGTGCTCTTCGTCCGCGCCGAGGGCGGCACCTACAGCCTCGCCGGCGCCCTGGCCGCCGTGTACGGCGTCGCCAACGCCATCGGCCAGCCCGTGCTGGGCCGCCTCGTGGACCTGTACGGCCAGCCGTGCGTGCAGCTGCCCGCGGCCGTCCTCGCCGCCCTCGCCATGGCCCTCTTCGCCTTCTCCGGCACCGCGCCGCTGGCGCTCGCCTACGCGGCCGTCGCGGCGGCCGGCCTGTTCACCCCGCCCCTGGAGGGCGGCCTGCGCGCCCTGTGGCCGTCTGTGCTGGGCCGTGAGGAACAGGTGCACACCGCGTACGCCATGGACGCCATCGCGCAGGAGGTCATGTTCACCGTCGGCCCGCTGCTGGTGACCGTGTGCGCGGCCCTGTGGGACGAGCGCGCCGCCCTGCTCGCGCTCAACCTGGTGGGCGTGCTCGGCGCGCTCTCCGTCGTCCTCTCCCCGCCCTCGCGCGCGTGGCGCTCGGCCCCGCGCGAGGCCCACTGGCTGGGCGCCCTGCGCTCGCCGGGCCTGCTCGCGCTGCTCGCCGCCCTCCTGTTCGTGGGCATCGCGATGGGCTCCATCACGGTCGCCTCGGTGTCGTACGCGGACGGTCACGGCGGCGACGCGGTGTACGGCTGGCTGATGGCCGGACTGGGCCTCGGGGCGCTGGCCGGCGGCACCGTCTACGGCGCCCGCGCGTGGGCCGGCGCACCCGAACGGCGACTCAGAGTGCTGGTGGCCCTTCTGGCGGTGTGTTACCTGCCGCTGATGCTGATGCCGGGCGCGGTGGCCATGGTGTTGCTCAGCGTGGTCGCCGGTGTGTTCCTGGCGCCCTGCATCGCCTGCGCGTTCATCATCGTCGACCGGCACGCGCCGAGGGGCACCGTCACCGAGGCGTTCTCCTGGCTGGTGACGACGTTCACCGTGGGCGCCTCGGCCGGAACGGGCCTGGCCGGGCCGGTGGTCCAGGCCGGTGGCACCCTGTGGGGGTTCACGCTGCCGGGTGCCGCCGGGGCCGTGTCGCTGCTGGTCCTGCTCGCCACCGGACGGGTCCTCGCAGCTCCCGCGCGGGGCGGGATCGTTGCGGCTTCATCGGAAAATGATCCAAATCGTGCTGCCGAACCCCGTTTCAGCTCGGGGGATCGGGCGTAATGTTCCCTCATGGACCGCCGCATTTTCGGGCTGGAGAACGAGTACGGCGTCACGTGCACGTTCAGGGGACAGCGCCGCCTGTCTCCTGACGAGGTGGCGCGGTACCTCTTCCGCCGTGTCGTGTCATGGGGCCGCAGCAGCAATGTCTTTCTGCGAAACGGCGCCCGGCTCTATCTCGACGTGGGCTCACATCCGGAATACGCGACCCCCGAATGTGACAACGTGATCGAACTGGTCACCCACGACAAGGCCGGCGAGCGCATTCTCGAAGGACTCCTGGTGGACGCGGAACGACGCCTGCACGAGGAGGGAATCGCAGGCGACGTCTACCTCTTCAAGAACAACACCGACTCGGCGGGCAACTCCTACGGCTGCCACGAGAACTACCTGGTGGCCCGGCACGGGGAGTTCTCCCGGCTCGCGGACATCCTCATCCCCTTCCTCGTCACCCGGCAGCTGCTGTGCGGCGCCGGCAAGGTGCTCCAGACCCCGCGCGGCGCCGTCTACTGCGTCAGCCAGCGCGCGGAGCACATCTGGGAGGGCGTCTCCTCGGCGACGACCCGCTCCCGGCCCATCATCAACACCCGCGACGAACCCCACGCGGACGCCGAGCGCTACCGCCGGCTGCACGTCATCGTCGGCGACTCGAACATGTCCGAGACGACGATGCTGCTCAAGGTCGGCGCCACCGACCTGGTGCTGCGCATGATCGAGGCCGGCACCGTGATGCGCGACCTCACCCTGGAGAACCCGATCCGGGCGATCCGCGAGGTCAGCCACGACATCACCGGCCGGCGCAAGGTGCGCCTGGCCAGTGGCCGGGAGGCCTCCGCGCTGGAGGTGCAGCGCGAGTACTTCGACAAGGCCGTGGACTTCTGCGACCGCCGGGGCATCCGCACCGGCACGGTCGCGCAGGTCCTGGACCTGTGGGGCCGCACCCTCGAAGCGATCGAGAACGAGGAACTCGACCGCATCGAGACCGAGATCGACTGGGTCATGAAGTACAAGCTCATCGAGCGGTACCGGGCCAAGCACAACATGACGATGTCGCACCCGCGGGTCGCCCAGATAGACCTCGCCTACCACGACATCCACCGCCGTCGTGGCCTGTACTACCTGCTGGAGAAGAAGGGCCAAGCCGCCCGGATCTGCAACGATTTGAAGATCTTCGAAGGCAAGTCGGTTCCCCCGCAGACCACTCGTGCCCGGCTGCGCGGCGACTTCATCCGGCGGGCACAGGAACAGCGCAGGGACTTCACGGTCGACTGGGTGCACCTCAAGCTCAACGACCAGGCGCAGCGGACCGTGTTGTGCAAGGACCCGTTCCGTTCGGTGGACGACCGGGTGGAGAAGCTCATCGCCGGAATGTAGTCACCGCAAGGTGGGTCAAGCGTTCCGGCACCGAAATGCCGGAACGCCACACGGGCGCCGTACGTTTCCCGTACGGCGCCCTTCTCAAGTCGTAGAGTTGCGCGCACGCCATCCGCAAGATCGACCGATTACGAGGCTCTTCCGTGCGCCGACGCTCACTCCTCCTCGCCGCCGTTCCCGCAGGACTGGTCACACTCGCCGGATGCGGTGACGACACGTCCGACTCCAGCAAGACCGGCGCCTCACCGTCGGCCTCGGCGTCGTCCGCGCCCCCGCCCAAGATCGTGGACGGGCCGCTGCCGGCGGTCACGGCGGGCGCGAAGTTCGGCGAGAAGCCGACCGTCGCCAAGGGGCCGGGCGACCCGTCGAAGAACCTCGCGGTGAAGACGCTGATCGCGGGCAGTGGCCGCACGATCGCGGAGAACGACTTCATCCAGGCGAACTATCTCGGCCAGATCTGGAGCACGGCCAAGGTCTTCGACAACTCCTACGACCGCAAGCGCCCCCTGGTCATGCAGCTCGCCCAGGGCAGCATCATCGACGGCTGGCGGTACGGCCTCGCGGGCAGGAAGACCGGCAGCCGCGTCCAGATCGCCGTCCCGCCCACCTGGGGCTACGGCAAGGAGGGCAACGCGCAGGCGGGCATCAAGGGCACCGACACCCTGGTCTTCGTCATCGACCTGATCGAGTCGTTCAACTCCAAGAGCTCCGCCAAGGGCACGCCCGTCCCGCAGAACGACGCCGCCCTGCCGAAGGTGGCCACCAACACCGACGGCCAGGTGCCCAAGGTCACCGTCCCCCGGACCGACCCGCCGAAGAAGCTCGTGTCGGAGTACGTCCTGGAGGGCGACGGTCCCGAGCTGAAGGCCGACCAGACGGTCCTGTGCCAGTTCCAGGGCCTGGTCTGGGACGGCGGCAAGACCTTCCAGCGGACGTACGGCTCCGGCCGGCTCAGCCAGTTCTCGCTGGAGCAGATGCAGCAGGCGGTCAAGGGCCTCGCCCAGGGCCTGACCGGCAAGAAGGTCGGCAGCCGGGTCCTGATCGTGATCCCGCCGGAGCTGGGCTACGGCGACAACCCGCCGAGCGGCGGAGTGATCAAGAAGGGTGCCACCCTCGTGTTCACCGTGGACATCCTCGCGGCGATGTAGCGCCCGGGACGCCCGGGGCGGGCGGGAGGCCCGCGATGATGAAAGACTGTCCACGTTTCGTGTCGTACACAAGCAGGAGCTTTTGACGTGAGCATCGAGAAGCCCGAGATCGACTTCCCGGGCGGCGAGCCCCCGGCGGACCTGGAGATCAAGGACATCTGGGAGGGCGACGGACCGGTCGCGCAGGCGGGCCAGAACGTCACCGTCCACTACGTGGGCGTCGCCTTCAGCACCGGCGAGGAGTTCGACGCCAGCTGGAACCGTGGCACCCCGTTCCGCTTCCCGCTGGGCGCCGGCCGGGTCATCAAGGGCTGGGACCAGGGCGTGCAGGGCATGAAGGTCGGTGGCCGCCGCCAGCTGACCATCCCCGCCCACCTCGCCTACGGCAACCAGAGCCCGACCCCGGCGATCAAGCCCGGCGAGACCCTCATCTTCGTGGTCGACCTGCTCGGCGTCTGATCCACGCCCGGTCGACCGGCCGGTTCCGACCGGAACCGATCACCTGGGGCCCATGCCTGCTCGGGCATGGGCCCTCGGCTTTTGTCACCGCCCCGCGGAGCGGTACGGTCATCGGTCAGAAGCACCATAGGGAAGGCGAAGGGCGTCGATGGCCATTGCCAAGGCCGAGCGGCTGATGAACCTCGCGCTGTGTCTGCTCGGGACGCGGCGGCCGCTCAGCAAGCGGGAGCTGCGCGAGTCCATCGAGGCCTACCTGGAAGCGGGCAGTGACGACTCCTTCAACCGCATGTTCGAGCGGGACAAGGACGACCTGCGGGAACTGGGCCTGGTCATCGAGACCGTCGAGAACCTCGACGGCGAGGTCGGCTACCTCGCCCGCCGCGACAGCAACCGCCTGCCCCCCATCACCCTGGACGCCGAGGAGGCCGCCGCCCTCGGCCTCGCCGCCAAGGTCTGGCAGCAGGCCCGGCTGGCCGGGGCCGCCAGCGGCGCCCTGCAGAAGCTGCGCGCCGCCGGGCTCCCCGAGGACGTCGACCCGTACGAGGCGCACGGCGCCCTGGAGCCGCGCATCCCGGTGCACGAGGCCGCCTTCGAGCCGCTGATGCTGGCCTGCCGCGACCGCCGCCCGGTGGTCTTCGAGTACCGCAAGGCCTCCGCCGCCCGCCCCGAGCCCCGGCACGTCGAGCCATGGGCGCTGGAGTGCTGGCGCGGCCACTGGTACCTGGCCGGCTTCGACCGCGACCGGGGCGCCGAGCGCGTCTTCCGGCTCTCCCGGATCACCGGCAAGGTCCGCTCCCGGGGTACGGGCTTCACCGCGCCCGTGCCGGACGTCGTCACCGTGCGCGAGACCGTCGCGGGCTGGGCCGGTGAGATCGCCGACCGCTCGGCGCTGATCCGGCTGCGCTCCGGCGCCGGTTACCCCCTTCGGGCGAAGGCCACCGAGGTCCGGGAACTCGGCGACGGCTGGGACGAGTTGGAGATTCCGTACGGGCACGGCCTGGACGCCTGGCTGGTGGAGTTCGGACCAGACGTGGTCGTCCTGGAGCCGGCCGAGCTGCGGGCCGACGTGGTCGACCGGCTGCGCGCCGTGGCCAAGGGCTGAGGGGGGAGCAGGACTGTGGCAGTCAAACCGGCCAGGACCGTCAACGCCATCGATCAGACGCGGCGGATGCTCTCCCTGGTGACGTATCTGAGAGAGCGCCCCGGCGCCCGGATCGCCGATGTCGCGCGCGCCTTCGGCATCACCGAGGACGAGCTGGTCGCCGACCTCGATCTGCTGCCCATGTGCGGCACGAGCTTCCGCGGCGGCGACCTGCTGGACATCGACACCGACGGCGAGCGCATCTGGTGGCACAACCCGGCCGCGCTCGGCGAGGAAGCGGCCGAACCGCTCCGGCTCGCCGCCGACGAGGCCACCGCGCTGCTGGTCGCCGCCCGAGCGGTGTCGACCCTGCCCGGTCTCAGGGAGAGCGACCGGCAGGCCCTGCTGCGGGCCACCGCCAAGGTGGAGACCGCGGCCGGCGAGGCCGCCGGTGCCAGCTCCCGGCTGTCGGTGACCTTCGAGTCCGAGGGCGGCGTCTTCGCCGACGTCGACCGGGCGATCTCCGAGCGCCGCCGGCTGTGGATCCGCTACTACTCCCCGGCCCGGGACGAGGTCACCGAGCGCGAGATCGACCCGATCCGCCTGGTCAGCGTCGGCCACACCTATGTGGAGGCCTGGTGCCGCCGCTCCGAGGCACGGCGCACCTTCCGCCTCGACCGGGTCGCCGAGATCAGGATCCTCGACGCGCCCTCGGCGCCGCCCGAGATAGAACTGCGCGACCTCTCCGAGGCGCTGGTGCAGCCGGCCGCCGAGGACCCCGAGGTCGTGGTCGAGGTCGGCCCCGGTGGCCGCTGGGTCGCCGAGTACTACCCGCACGACAGCGCCGATGAGCTTCCCGACGGCGGGCTGCGTATCACTCTGCGCACCCCCGACCCGGCCTCGCTGCGCCGGCTCGCCCTGCGCCTCGGCCGCGACGGCCGGATCGTCTCCCCGCCGGAGCTGGCCGAAAGCGCCCGGAGAGCGGCGACGGAGGCATTGGCGGCGTACGACACGGAGCGGCCGGCAGGCCGCGGGCAGTGAGACGCGCCCGTAGGGGCGCGGCGAACTGCGCGACCGGCCCCCATGGCGCCGCGGACGCGAAACGGCACAAAGCGGCACTCCCAGCGGCGCACCT
This sequence comes from Streptomyces sp. NPDC052721, assembly GCF_040678315.1. Lineage (NCBI taxonomy): Bacteria > Bacillati > Actinomycetota > Actinomycetes > Kitasatosporales > Streptomycetaceae > Streptomyces > Streptomyces sp. NPDC052721. Next base: position 55,564 of record NZ_JBFATL010000020.1, read on the forward strand.
GGCGAACGACCAGAAGAAGGAGCGAGGCCTGTGAGCGAGCGTGCGGGTGAGATGACGGCGGCGACCGCCTTCGCCGGCATGAGAAGAGCGGTCCCGGTGATGTTCAGGGCCGGCTGCCCGGACTGCCGCGGTCGCTTCGAACTCGCCGCCGGCGCGCTGCGCCTCGCCATCGGCGCCAGCAGCCGGACGACGTTCTACTCCTTCACCTGCCCCGACTGCGGCGCCGCCGTCCGCAAGCCCGCCGGGGAGCGGATCGTCGAGCTGCTCACCGGCGGCGGGGTCAGGACCCTGCGGCTGCACTCCACGGTGTAGCCCCCTGCGCTCCGCGTCGGCGGACGGTCTAGGCTCGGCGTCATGTTCTGGCCGATGTTCGCGGTAGCGATGGGTTTCCTGGGTATCGCCGTCCTGGGGGTGCTCGCCGTGCGGGTGTTCCTGGAGGCGCGGCGTCTCGGGGAGCAGGTCGCGGACTCCGCGCGCCGTATCAACAGGGCCGCCGAGGATCTGGAGCGGGCGACCGTGCGGGCGGCCCGCGCTGTGGACGCGCTGTGAGCGGCGCCGAGCGGTGCCTGTGAGACCGGCGCCGCAAGCGCTTTGCGTCACTTCGCCCTGTCATGCTGCCCTGTGGGACAGGTACGCTGCTGGTCGCGGTGTGGAGAACGAGGCCAGCACCGTGGACCGGGAGTACGCACGGGGATTGCCTCACGTTTACCCCTGAGCGTTACGATCGCTGCCAGCACGACCATCGGACACATGTCCGACTGGTCGGACAGCACCCCACCCAGCCGCCTCGGTGAGAAGGTAAAGACTTATGTTCGGAAGGCTCGGAGCTCCCGAGATCATTCTCATCCTCGTCGTCATCATCCTGCTGTTCGGCGCGAAGAAGCTTCCGGACATGGCCCGCTCGCTCGGCAAGTCCGCGCGCATCCTCAAGAGCGAGGCCAAGGCGATGAAGGAAGAGGGCGGCAACGCGTCCGCCCAGGCGCCCACCACGGGCGAGCAGCCTCCGGCGCAGCGCACCATCCAGGCGGCCCCCGGTGACGTGACCAGCTCGCGGCCGGTCAACGAGCCGACGGACACCACCCAGCGCTGACGCACGGCCGGAAAACCCCGGCCTGCCGCACGAGATGAGGACGTGGGTTGCTCAAGCCTGCCCGCAACAAGGAGAAGGATCCCGAGGGGCGGATGCCCCTCGCGGATCACCTTCGTGAGCTCCGCAACCGGCTTGCGAAGGCCATGCTGGCCATCGTCGTCGTGACGGTCGTCGCCGCCTTCTTCTACAACGACATCATCAACTTCCTGACGAGGCCCATCCTCGACTCGATCGGTTGCCCGGAGACCTTCGAGGAGCTGGCGAAGGCCGGCGGCAAGCACCAGTGCGCGGAGATCACGATCAACGGTCTCCTCGCCCCGTTCACGCTGGCCCTCCAGGTCTCCCTGACGGCGGGTGTCGTGCTGGCCTCGCCGATCTGGCTGTACCAGCTGTGGGCCTTCGTCGCGCCGGGTCTGCACCGGCACGAGAAGAAGTACGCCTACGCCTTCGTCTTCACCGGCGCCCCGCTGTTCTTCGGTGGTGCCTTCTTCGCGTACAAGGTGCTGCCCACCACCGCGAAGGTGCTGATCGACTTCACGCCGAGCGGGTCCATCAGGAACTTCCTGCCGCTCGACGACCTGCTCCAGCTGGTCACCCGCATGGTGCTCGTCTTCGGTCTCTCCTTCGAGCTGCCGCTGCTGCTGATCATGCTCAACCTCACCGGGGTGCTGACCGGCCGGCGCATGCTCGGCTGGTGGCGCGCCATGATCCTCGGCATCACGGTCTTCGCGGCCGTGGCCACCCCGAGCACCGACCCGCTGTCCATGCTGGCCCTCGCCGGGCCGATCTGGGTGCTGTACTTCGGCGCGGTCGCCTTCTCGCTGCTCAACGACAGGCGCCGGCGCCGTCGCGAGGCCGCGGGCCCCGCCGACGACGAGGCCTCCGAGCTGGACCTCACGCCCGAGGACATCGGCGACGTCGAGCCCGTCTCGGCCACCCGGGCCCTGCCCGAGCAGGCGAGCACCGACCGGGTCAACGGATACGACGACGTGACCTGAGCCCTCACCGAGCCGCCACGCGATGCCCCCGCCCCCGAGGACGGGGGCATCCGTGTCTCACCGGCCGTCCGTCGTGTTTCTTCCGGACTTCTTACCCTCCGGCTGTCGTCCGGAGGGTGATCCGGATAATGATCGTCCTGTTGTCAGTGGGGCCCGGTACGCTCGAAAGTACGATGACAGAGCACCTCTCACCGGCCGAGCGGTACGCGGCAGCCCGCAGGCGGGCAGCCGAGCAGGCCACCGCGCTCGCCTCCTTCCGCGAGATGTACGACTTCGGCCTCGACCCCTTCCAGATCGAGGCCTGCCAGGCGCTCGAAGCGGGGAAGGGCGTTCTGGTGGCCGCCCCCACCGGCTCGGGCAAGACGATCGTGGGCGAGTTCGCCGTCCACCTCGCCCTGCAGCAGGGCAAGAAGTGCTTCTACACGACACCCATCAAGGCGCTGTCCAACCAGAAGTACGCCGACCTCTGCCGCCGCTACGGCACAGGGAAGGTGGGCCTGCTCACCGGCGACAACAGCGTGAACTCCGACGCCCCGGTGGTCGTGATGACCACCGAGGTGCTCCGGAACATGCTCTACGCCGGCTCGCAGACCCTCCTCGGCCTCGGCTATGTGGTCATGGACGAGGTGCACTACCTCTCCGACCGCTTCCGCGGCGCCGTCTGGGAAGAGGTGATCATCCACCTGCCCGAGTCGGTGACCCTGGTCTCGCTCTCCGCCACCGTGTCCAACGCGGAGGAGTTCGGTGACTGGCTGGACACCGTCCGCGGCGACACCGAGGTGATCGTCTCCGAGCACCGGCCCGTGCCGCTGTTCCAGCACGTGCTCGCCGGGCGCCGGATGTACGACCTGTTCGAGGAGGGCGAGGGCCACAAGAAGGCCGTCAACCCCGATCTGGTCCGGCTGGCCCGCATGGAGGCCACCCGGCCGTCGTACCAGGACCGCAGGCGCGGCCGGGCGATGCGCGAGGCCGACCGGGAGCGCGAGCGCAGACAGCGCTCGCGCGTGTGGACCCCGGGCCGCCCCGAGGTCATCGAGCGGCTCGACTCCGAGGGCCTGCTCCCGGCCATCACCTTCATCTTCAGCCGCGCCGCCTGCGAGGCCGCCGTCCAGCAGTGCCTGTACGCGGGCCTGAGACTCAACGACGAGGAGGCGCGGGAGCAGGTCCGCGCCCTGGTCGAGGAGCGCACCGCCTCCATCCCGACGGAGGACCTGCACGTCCTCGGCTACTACGAATGGCTGGAGGGCCTGGAGCGCGGCATCGCCGCCCACCACGCGGGCATGCTGCCGACCTTCAAGGAGGTCGTGGAGGAGCTGTTCGTCCGCGGCCTGGTCAAGGCGGTGTTCGCCACCGAGACCCTCGCGCTCGGCATCAACATGCCCGCGCGCTCGGTGGTGCTGGAGAAGCTCGTCAAGTGGAACGGCGAGCAGCACGCCGACATCACACCCGGTGAGTACACCCAGCTGACCGGCCGGGCAGGCCGCCGGGGCATCGACGTCGAGGGCCACGCCGTGGTGCTGTGGCAGCGCGGCATGAGCCCCGAGCACCTCGCCGGTCTCGCGGGCACGCGCACGTACCCGCTGCGCTCCAGCTTCAAGCCGTCGTACAACATGGCGGTCAACCTGGTCGAGCAGTTCGGCCGGCACCGCTCGCGCGAGCTGCTGGAGACCTCCTTCGCCCAGTTCCAGGCCGACAAGTCGGTCGTGGGCATCTCGCGTCAGGTGCAGCGCAACGAGGAGGGGCTGGCCGGTTACAAGGCCTCGATGACCTGTCACCTCGGCGACTTCGAGGAGTACGCGCGGCTGCGCCGCGAGCTGAAGGACCGGGAGACCGAGCTGGCCCGGCAGGGCGCGAACGAGCGGCGTGCCGAGGCCGCCGTCGCTCTGGAGAAGCTGAAGCCGGGCGACGTCATCCATGTGCCCACCGGCAAGTACGCGGGCCTCGCCCTGGTCCTGGACCCGGGTCTGCCCGCGGGCCGGTCCAACGGCCACCGCGGCTTCGACCACCACGACGGGCCGCGTCCGCTGGTGCTGACCGCCGAACGGCAGGTCAAGCGGCTGGCGTCGATGGACTTCCCGGTGCCGGTGGAGCCGCTGGACCGGATGCGGATCCCGAAGAACTTCAACCCGCGCTCGCCGCAGTCCCGTCGGGACCTCGCCTCCGCGCTGCGGACCAAGGCCGGGCACATCCCGCCGGAGCGGGCGCGCAAGAAGCGGTCCCAGGCCGCCGACGACCGGGAGATCGCGCGGCTGCGGACGGCGATCCGGGCACATCCCTGCCACGGGTGCAACGACCGTGAGGACCACGCCCGTTGGGCCGAGCGCTACCACCGGCTGCTGCGGGACACCTCGCAGCTGGAGCGGCGTATCGAGGGCCGTACCAACACCATCGCGCGGACCTTCGACCGGATCGTGGGCCTGCTGACCGAGCTGGACTATCTGCGCGGTGACGAGGTCACCGAGCACGGCAAGCGGCTCGCGCGGCTCTACGGCGAACTGGACCTCCTGGCCAGCGAGTGCCTGCGCGAGCGGGTCTGGGAGGGGCTGGCCCCCGCCGAACTCGCCGCCTGCGTCTCGGCGTTGGTGTACGAGGCCCGGGTCGGCGACGACGCGATGGCGCCGAAGCTGCCCTCCGGCAAGGCCAAGGCCGCGCTCGGCGAGATGGTCCGGATCTGGGGCCGGCTCGACGGGCTGGAGGAGGAGTTCCGGATCCACCAGAGCGAGGGCGTCGGGCAGCGGGAGCCGGATCTCGGGTTCGCCTGGGCCGCGTACATGTGGGCGTCCGGCAAGGGGCTCGACGAGGTGCTGCGGGAGGCGGAGATGCCGGCCGGGGACTTCGTGCGGTGGTGCAAGCAGGTCATCGACGTGCTCGGGCAGATCTCCGCGGCGGCTCCCGCGGAGGGATCGACCGTGGCCAAGGCCGCGCGCAAGGCTGTCGATCAGTTGCTGCGGGGTGTGGTCGCCTACTCGTCCGTGGGGTGACCTGTCCGGCAAGGGCTCGGACCGTTCTCGCCAGGCGGTCCGGGCCCGGCGGGCGTTCACCGGGCCCGCAGGCGCTCAGCACCGCGTGCGCGCAAGCCTCCGCTGTGAGGGTGGCGTCGCGGCCCGCCGACGCGGCCGGCGCATCCAGGAAGGCGGCAGACCCGGCCGGTTGCCGAAGCGCCGGAAGACCGTGCCCTTGCCCACGCCCGCCTCCGCCCCGACCCGGTGCCCGCCTCCGCCCCGACCCGGTCGAGCGAGATGTAGGCGCCCGGAAGCGGGCGCGCGGGTCGTCGCCTTCGTGCCGGGGGCGGGGGCGCGGTGCCGCCGGCAGCCTCGCCGTCGTACCGGACGGCGTCGCCCTGCCCACGGCCGGGATCACCGCGTCGCGCACCTGCGGGCTGCCCGGGCACGCGTGGTGGCCTGTCGGCGCCCGGCGCCCGGCGGCAGCAGGCAGAGCATCGGCTCGTGCTCGCCGTGACCGGGTCATGGCGGTCACGGCGAAGGGAACGGGGACCGTGGCCGCCGAGGTGCGGCCACGGTCCCCTTTTCACTCCGTACGGTGAGTGACTTTCGTACGCCCGTGCGCCGTTACTCATCGTGTGCGAGTAAAAGCTCCACGTGTAAAAGGAGTTGAGAGTACTCCCCTCGCGGGGCGATTTCAGGTGCTCGCCGAATATGACACGGCGATGATCCGGTCGGACTAAGCTCGCCCGCGGCGCACCGAGTTGAGGTAAATCGTGCGCCTGTTCCCCAATGTGACATACATCCCGACAGTTCCGTGTACCTTCCCCCCGCAAGCACCCCCGACACCCAGCCGATTCGTCTCAGAAGGCATCCATGGTGAGTGTTCAGAAGCCTCCCGGTCGCCGTGAACGTCCCTATGCGCGTGTGCTGTTGCCACCGGCCACAGTGATGGCCGCGGCGGCCGGGGCCGCCGTCGCCCTGGTACCGCCCACGGCCCGGCTCGCCGTCGGCGTGTGCGGAGCACTGGCCGTGCTGCTGGTACTCGGCACCGCCGGGGAAGCCGCCCGGCGCGGCCGTCTGCTCCGCGAGGCGCGGGCCGAACACGCCCGTCACGCCGCGTACCTGGAGCAGCGGATCGCCGCGCACAACGATCTGATGGAGCGCTTCGCCACCGACGTCCTGCCCGCCGGCTTCTACCGGCTGCGGCGCGGCCAGGTGCTCCGGGACGTCGTACGCGACGTGTTCGACGCGGATCCCGAACTGCGCGGCCTGCCCGAGGGCTACCGCGAACTGGTGCGCATCGCGCTGCGCGGCGCCGACCAGGAGATCTCGATGCGCGACGCCACCGAGCGCTCCTTCGTGAGCGTCGCCCGCCGCGTCCAGGCCATCGTCCACCAGCAGGCCTACGAACTGCGCGAGATGGAGGAGGACCACGGCCGCAACCCGGAGGTCTTCGACGACCTGCTCCGCATCGACCACGGCACCTCGCTGATCGGCCGGCTCGCCGACACCATCTCCGTCCTCGGCGGCGGCCGGCCCGGCCGCCAGTGGCCCAAGCCGGTCTCCCTCTACAGCGTGCTGCGCGGCGCGATGTCCCGGATCCTGGAGTACCGCCGCATCAACCTCGCCTCCATCGTCAACATCAACATCAAGGGAACCGCGGTCGAGCCGGTCATCCACGCCGCCGCCGAACTCCTCGACAACGCCACGCGCTACTCGCCGCCGTCGACCAAGGTGCACGTCACCGCCGTCGAGGTGCAGACAGGCGTCGTCATCGAGATCGAGGACTGCGGCGTCAGCCTCAGCGAGGAGTCCCGCGCCCGCATCGAGCGGATGATCGAGGACGCCAAGAACGGCGAGGACGCGCACAACCTCGGCGAGAACCCGCGCCTCGGCCTCGCCGTCGTCGGCCGCCTCTGCAAGCGGTTCGACATGGACGTCTCGCTGCGCTCCTCCGCGTACGGCGGTGTCCGCGCGATCCTCGTGGTGCCGCGCGTCATGACGACCACCGAACCCGGCGTCGGCGCCGCGCACGGCATCGGGGCCGCCGCCGCCCAGATCCCCACCGCGGACGCCGTCGAGGGCCCCAAGCGCCCGCCCAAGAAGCGCCGCCCCACCAGCCCCAAGATCCCCGCCGGCATCTCGCTGGAGGACGACGTCCCCGAGGTCACCGAGTGGACCGCGGGAGGCCTGCCGCAGCGCCGCAGCCGGGTGAAGACCCCGCTCAGCCAGCGGTACGCCGAACAGGCCGCCATCGAACGCGCCGAACGCGAGGGCCGGCCGACCATCTGGTCCCAGAAGAAGGCGGAACCGGAACCCGAGCCCGAGATGGACCCCGAGCGCAAGAAGCTCATGGAACGGCCGCCGGGCATGTGGATGGAGGCCTTCTGGGACGGTCTGCGCGAGGGCATGCCCCCGGACACCCCCACCCACGAACTGACCGACTTCACGCTCCACCCCACCAAGTACGTGCATCTGCTCAAAGATTCGGCCGACCCCGTCCAGGGCGCCACCGAGGCCGACGACGAGGGGGACTCCCAGTGATCCAGCAGCGAGGCAACCTGGACTGGATGCTCAAGCAGCTGAACGACGGCGTGCCGGGCATCGAGATGATCGTGGTCCTGTCCGCCGACGGCCTGCGCATCGCCCGCTACGGCGGCGACCCCGACGCCGCCGACCGGGTCGCCGCCGCCTGCGCGGGCGTGCAGAGCCTGGCCGGCGCCATCGTCCAGGAGCTGCCGGGCGCCGGCGACATGAAGACCGTCGTGTTCGAGATCGACGGCGGCTACTTCTACCTCATGAACGCCGGCCCCAACGCCTACCTCGCCGTGCTCTCCGACGTGACGTGCGAACCGGGGCGGATGAGCGGCATGATGCGCGACCTCGTCGTCCGGATCGGCGCCCATCTCACCAGTCCGCCCCGGCGGAACGGGCAGACCGTATGACACCTCCACGACGCACGCGGCGCCGGCCGCAGCCCCCGCCCGCCCCGCGGCCCCCGCGGCTGCCGCAGCCCCCGCCACCTCTGTCGCCGGAGGCGGCGGAGGCGGCGGAGGCCAAGGGGCCGGGCGACAACCCGGAACGGCTGTACTCCGTCGCCGGGTCCGGCGACGGCGCTCGCGCCGAACTCGACCTGGTGACCTTGATCGTGGCACGCTCCGCGCCCCCGGTCTCCGCCACCCCGGAGCAGGCGGCAGTGCTCCGGCTCTGCAAGGCCCCCCTGTCCGTGGCGGAGCTGTCGGCCTACCTCCGACTGCCGTTCAGCACGATGACCATCCTGCTCACCGAGCTGATCACGGCCGAACTGGTGCAGGCGCGCGCCCCCATCGCCCGCCAGGCGCTCCCCGACCGTTCACTCCTCGAAGCGGTGATGCATGGACTCCAAAGGCTCTGACACCCTCCCCGGCCCGCGCACCGAGGACCACCTGCCGCATACCGCGCAGGCCGCGGTGAAGATCGTGATCGTGGGCGGCTTCGGCGTCGGCAAGACCACCATGGTCGGTTCCGTCAGCGAGATCAGACCGCTGACCACCGAGGAGACCATGACCCAGGCCGGCATCGGCATCGACGACGACTACGGCTCCGAATCGAAGACGGCCACCACCGTGGCCATGGACTTCGGCCGGATCAGCATCACCGAGAAACTGGTGCTCTACCTCTTCGGCACCCCCGGCCAGGAGCGCTTCTGGTTCCTGTGGAACGGCCTGTTCGAAGGCGCGCTCGGCGCGGTCGTCCTGGTCGACACCCGGCGCCTGGAGGTCAGCTTCGACGTCATGGGCCGGCTGGAGGAGGGCGGCGTGCCCTTCGTCGTCGCCGTCAACTCCTTCCCCGACGCGCCCCGTTACCCGATCGAGGAACTGCGCACCGCCCTGGACCTGGGCCCGGACATCCCGATCATCGATTGCGACGTGCGCCGCCGGGCCTCCAGCAAGGACGTGCTGATGACCCTGATGAGCTTCCTGCACTCCCTCGCCATGTCCGGCGCCCTCACCTGACCGGCAGCCCACCGAACCCGACCCTTCCGTTCCGGAGCGACCACTGTGACGCCTGAATCCCCCTCACCGACCGGGACACCCGACACCCTCTCCGGTCCGCCACCGGGCTGCCCCGCGCACGGCCTCGGCCCCGCCGGGCCGCGCCGGCTCTACGGCCCCGACGCCGATGACCTCGGCGACCTCTACGAGCGCCTGCGGGACGAGCACGGCCCCGTGGCGCCCGTGCTGCTCCACGACGACGTACCGATGTGGGTGGTCCTCGGCCACGCCGAGAACCTCCAACTGGTGCGCAACCCCTCGCAGTTCACCCGCGACAGCCGGATCTGGACCCCGCTGCGCGAGGGCATGGTCAAGCCCGACCACCCGCTCATGCCGCACATCGCCTGGCAGCCCATCTGCTCCCACGCCGAGGGCGAGGAGCACAAGCGGCTGCGCGGCGCGGTCACCGCGGCCATGGAGACCATCGACCACCGCGGGGTGCGCCGGCACATCGGCCGCTACACCCAGATCCTGGTCAACAGCTTCTGCGAGCGCGGCCGGGCCGAGCTGGTCGGCCAGTTCGCCGAACATCTTCCGATGGCCGTGATGTGCGAGATCCTCGGCATGCCCGAGGAGTACAACGACCGGATGGTGCAGGCCGCCCGTGACGCGCTCAAGGGCACCGAGACCGCCATCCAGAGCCACACCTACGTCATGGACGCGCTCAGCCGGCTCACCACCCGGCGGCGCGCCCGGCCCGAGGACGACTTCACCAGCCACCTCCTCACCCACCCCGCCGGGCTCAGCGACGACGAGGTCCGCGAACACCTGCGGGTCGTCCTCTTCGCCGCCTACGAGGCCACCGCGAACCTCCTCGCCAACGCGTTGCGCATGGTCCTCACCGAGCCGGGGTTCCGGGCCCAGCTCAACGGCGGCCAGATGACCGTGCCCGAGGCGATCGAGCAGTCCCTGTGGGACGAGCCGCCTTTCAGCACGGTCTTCGGCTACTACGCCAAGCAGGACACCGAGCTGGGCGGCCGGCAGATCCGCAAGGGCGACGGGCTGCTCTTCGCGCCCGCGCCGGGCAACGTCGACCCGCGGGTGCGGCCCGACCTGTCCGCGAGCATGCAGGGCAACCGCGCCCATCTCGCCTTCGGCGGCGGCCCGCACGAGTGCCCCGGCCAGGACATCGGCCGCGCCATCGCCGACGTCGGCGTCGACGCGCTGCTCACGAGGCTGTCCGACATCCAGCTCGACTGCGCCGAGGAGGACCTGCGCTGGCGGTCGTCCATCGCCTCCCGGCACCTGGTGGCCCTGCCGGTGCGCTTCGAACCGAAGCCGCAGCAGGACGTCGACATGCCGCCGCGGGCCATGCCCGTCCCGCCGCAGCGCTCCGGCTGGCAGATCGGCACCCTGAGCAGCGACCCGGCCCCGGCCGCCGAGCCGGCCCCGGCACCCGCCCGCGCGTCCTTCGCCCCGGCCCCCACCCCTCCGGCCCCGGAACCGCGCCGGCCCCGGGGCCTGTGGGGCCGACTGCTGCACTGGTGGCGCGGAGAGTGACACCGGGGCCGCCGCCCCCGGCGGCTCCTGCTCCGATGGGGGTGGGTGCCGCGCCCGGCCCCTCCCGGCGTGGCTCTGTCGGGCTGGGATGACTCCGCTCCCTGGGCACGCCCGGCGGACCGACGCCCTCCTGCGACGCCGGCCCTGCCAGGCGGGGCCGGCCCGTCCGGCGGGGTCCCGTGTCTGGTGGGGGTCGGCTCGTCTCTGGTGGGGTCGGGGTCGTTCGGTGAGGGTCGGCCCGTGTCCGGCGGGGTCGGTCCGTCTTCGGTGGGGTTGGCCCGTCCGGTGGGGTGAGCCGTGACCGGTGGGGTCGGCCGTGTCCGGTGAGGAAGGCCGTGACCGGTGGGGTCGGCCGTGTCCGGTGAGGAAGGCCGTGACCGCTGGGTCGACCGTGACCGTGGGGTCGGTCCGTGTCCGGTGGGGCCGACTCGTCTCCGGTAAGGGTCGGCCCGTCTCCTGTGAGGTCGGCGCCGTCCGGTGAGGTCGGCGTCGTCCGGTGAGGGTCGGTTCTCCCCGCCGGGGCACGTGGGGAGGGAGCGGCTCTCTCCGGCAGGTGGCCGGTGAGGTCCCGGCCGTCCTGTGTCGTCGGCGTCGTCCGGTGAGGGTCGGTTCTCCCCGCCGGGGCACGTGGGGCGGGAGCGGCTCTCTCCGGCAGGTGGCCGGTGAGGTCCCGGCCGTCCTGTGTCCTCGGCGCCGTCCGGTGGGGTCGCTTCTCCCCGCCGGGGCTAGGTCCCGTCCGCCCAAGCCTCCGGCGAGGTCCACGCGCGGAGGGCGCGGGTGCTGGTGAGCGTGTGTTCCGTGCCGGTGACCGGGTCGGTGAACTCCAGCCTTCGCGCGAGCAGTTGCAGGGGGCGGCGGAAGTCGCCGGCCGGTACCGGGGCGGTCACCTCGGGGTACAGCGGGTCGCCGAGGATGGGCACGCCCAGCGCGGTCAGGTGCACCCGGAGCTGGTGGGTCTGCCCGGTGGTCGGCACGAGCCGGTAGCGGCCGAGCCCGGACCGGTGTCCGATCAGTTCCACCCGCGTCTCCGCGTTCGGCTCGCCCGGCACCTCCCGCGCGGCCGGCACCCCGCGCTCCTTCACGATCCTGCTGCGCACGGTCCGGGGCAGGGCGAGCGCGGGATCGTACGGCGCCACGGCCTCGTACTCCTTGCGCACCCGCCGGTCGCGGAACAGCGACTGGTACGCGCCCCGCTCCTCGGGCCGTACCGTGAACAGCACCAGCCCGGCGGTGAGCCGGTCCAGGCGGTGCGCCGCCGTCAGCGTCGGGATGCCCAGCTCACGCCGGAGCCGGGCCAGCGCGGTCTCGGCGACATGCGAACCACGCGGGGTCGTGGCCAGGAAGTGCGGCTTGTCGGCCACCACGATGTGGTCGTCCCGGTACACCACCTCCACCGGGAACGGCACCGCTACCTCGGCGGGCAGCTCGCGGTGGAACCAGACGAACATCCCCGGCCGGTACGGCGCGTCGGGCGGCACGGCCCGCCCGTCGGCCCCGACCACCAGCCCGGCGGCGAACATCGACTCGACCACCCCGGGCGGGGCCCCCGTCAGCCGCTCCACCAGATGCTCGCGCACGGTGGCCCACGCCCCGTCCACGGGCAGCCGTACGCGGACGGGGTCCACGCCCTCGCGCTGGGGGAGCGGGGCGGGCGGGGGCGGCGTACGGCGTCTCATCGGGGTCAAGGGTACGGGGCACGGTCACCCCGGTGGCCGTCGAAATGAGGGGGTCTGTCGGCCCCGCACTCGGCAGGATACGGACCATGCCGTTTCTCACCAGCCCCGTCCTGACCCCCGGCACCCTCGCCCGTGCCCCACAGCCCACCCTCCCCGCCGCCGACGGCATGCTCCTGCGCCCGTGGCGGGCCGAGGACGCGCCCGCCGTGCACGCCGCCTTCAAGGACCCGGCGCTGCGCCAGTGGCACGGCCGGTCCTGCGACTCCACCGAAGAGGCCGCCGACTGGATCGCGCAGTGGCAGAGGGGGTGGGCGGACGAGCGCGACGCGCAGTGGGCCGTCGTGGACGAGGACACGGACGAGCTGCTGGGCCGGGTCGCGCTGCGCCAGATGGTGCTCGGCGACGGCGTCGCCGAGATCGCGTACTGGACGGTGGCGGGGGCGCGGGGCCGGGGTGTCGCCCGGGGCGCCGCGACGGCCCTGACCCACTGGGCCTTCGAGGAGATCGGCTTCCACCGCCTGGAACTCATGCACGCGATCGCCAACCCCGCCTCCTGCCGGGTCGCCGGCAAGGCCGGTTTCGCCCTGGAGGGCACCAAGCGCAGTGCCTACCTCCACCAGGACGGCTGGCACGACATGCATCTGCACGCGCGCGTACGGGGCGACTGATCACACGGACGGGGGGACAACCGGGCCTGCGAAAGCGGCGGCGCCCTTCCCGGTCGCCGCCGCCTCCGCGTCGCTCAGGCAGCCGCCGCCGTGCCGCCCTCCTGCTCCGCCTCGATCCGGGCGTTCCACTCCCGCTTGGAGGCCTGCCAGCCGTCCTCGTTGTGGCCGAGCCGCCAGTAACCGGAGATCGACAGGTCCTCGCGCGGGATCTGGCGCTCGACCCGCAGCAGCCGGCGCAGCTCCTTCACGAAGCCCGCCTCGCCGTGCACGAAGGCGTGCGGCCGGCCCTCCGGGAACTCCAGCCCGCGCACGGCCTCCAGCAGGGCCTCGCCGACCGGCCGGTCCCCGCGGTGCAGCCAGACGACCGGCACCTCGGTGTCGATCTTCTGCTCCTCCTCGGGGCCGGAGACCTCGATGAACGCGTGCGCACGGGCGCCGGCGGGCAGCGTCTCCAGGGCGCGGGCGATGGCGGGCAGGGCGCTCTCGTCCCCGGCGAGCAGGTGCCAGTCGGCATCGAGGTCGGGCGCGTACGCGCCGCCGGGGCCCATGAAGCGCACGGTGTCGCCGGGTCGCGCGCGCAGGGCCCAGGGGCCGGCCAGGCCCTCGTCGCCGTGGATCACGAAGTCCAGGGTCAGCTCGCGCTGTCGGGGGTCCCAGGCGCGCACGGTGTAGGTCCGGGTCACCGGCCACTGTTCGCGCGGGAACTCGGCGCGGATCCGCTCCAGGTCGAAGGGCTCCGGGTAGGTGACACCGGCGGCGCCGAACAGCAGCTTCACATAGTGGTCGGTGCAGGTGTCCGCGGCGAATCCGGCCAGGCCCTCGCCGCCGAGCACCACGCGCTGCATGTGCGGGGTCAGCCGCTCGGTGCGCACCACCTGGGCGGTATGGGGCTTGCGCGGCTTTCGTCCCGGACGCTCTGCCATCACGGCCTCCTGCGGATTGGTTAGGGTTACCTAAGTTAGCACCTCGCTCCGGTTCAACACCTCTTTCCCGAGCGTTCGATGAGATCCCTTTGCCGGAATATGGGCCGGCCTCACTCCGCGAGCGTGGTCAGCAGCCGCTGCAAGGAACCGCCGAGGCCCCACCTGCGCGCCAGTCCGTCCAGTGCCGCCGGGTCGTGCGGGGTGTGCGGCAGGGCCGTGTCGACGTCCGGCAGGGGCACGTCGTCGGCGACCCGCACCACCTTCGGCGCGACCGCGAGATACGGCCGGGCCTCGGTGAGCCGCTTGCGCTGCGACGGCGTGAGCTTCGCCCGCGGGTCGTCGACCGCCGCCATGATCCCGGCCAGATCGCCGAACTCGGCGAGCAGCTTCGCGGCCGTCTTCTCGCCGATGCCGGCCACGCCCGGCAGGCCGTCGCTCGGATCGCCGCGCAGCAGCGCCAGATCCGCGTACCCGCGCCCGTCGACGCCATACTTCTCGCGCAGCGCCGCCTCGTCGGTCAGCTGGAGCGTGCCGACGCCCTTCACCGGATACAGCACCCGCACCCCGCGCTCGTCGTCCACGAGCTGGTACAGGTCGCGGTCGCCGGTGACGATGTCCACCGGGCCCCCTGCCCGCGCGGTGAACGTGCCGATCACATCGTCCGCCTCGTACCCCGCGACCCCGACGCGGGCGATCCCGATCGCGTCCAGCACGTCCTCGATCACCGGCACCTGCGGGGCGAGAGTGTCCGGCACCTCCTCCTCGTCCGGCGCGCCCTCGTGCTCCTCGGCGACCCGGTGCGCCTTGTAGGTGGGGATGAGGTCCACCCGCCACTGCGGGCGCCAGTCGGCGTCCATGCAGGCCACCAGGTGCTCCGGGCGGTGGTCCTTGACCAGCCGGTCGATGAAGTCCAGCAGCCCGCGCACCGCGTTGACGGGCGTGCCGTCCGGCGCCTTCACGGAGTCCGGGACGCCGAAGTAGGCGCGGAAGTACAGCGAGGCGGTGTCGAGAAGCATGAGTCGTCCGGTCACGCACGCATCATGCCGCACCGCACCGACAGCGGCCCCCGCTCCCGGAACGCGTTGCGTCCTGTACAAGGTGTTCGGCAGACGACCCGGCGAAGCAGTGGAACGCCTGCGCGAGGGCGCCGACCGGACGGAACTGCGCGCCGACGGCACGACCGCGGCCGTGATCGACGCCTCGTTCCGCGTCGGGGCCGGCGAGATCTTCGCCGTCATGGGGCTGTCGGGTTCCGGCAAGTCCACCCTGCTGCGCATGCTCAACGGGCTGCTGGAGCCGACCGCGGGCACCGTGCGCTTCGACGGCCAGGACCTGACCGCGCTCACCGGCCGGGTCGCTGCGCGAACTGCGCTCCAGGAAGATCAGCATGGTCTTCCAGCACTTCGCGCTGTTCCCGCACCGCAGCGTCCGCGACAACGCCGCCTACGGCCTGGAAGTGCAGGGCGTGCCCCGCGCCGAGCGCGAGCGCCGCGCCGACGGGGCGCTCGCCCTGTGCGGCCTGGCCGGCTGGGAGACCTCCTGGCCCGACGAGCTGTCCGGCGGCATGCAGCAGCGCGTCGGCCTCGCCCGCGCCGTCGCCACCGACGCCGACGTGCTGCTGATGGACGAGGGGGCAAGGGCGACGGCGTGCACACCCTCGCCCGCAAGGGCTTCGCCGCCGACAACCCGCAGGCCGGCCAGTGGCTGAAGGACTTCTCGATGACCGAGGAGCAGCTGACCGGCCTGGAGGCGCGCATCCAGAAGGCCGGCAAGGGCAACGAGCAGGGCGCCGTCCGCGCCTGGCTGCGGCAGCACCCCGGCGTCGTCGACACGTGGGCCCCGGTCGCCAAGGAGGACGCCACGAGCCAGGCGGCCGGGTGACCTGACCGGCCCGGACCGCCTCCCGAGGGGCGGGCGCCGCCGGACGCCGACACGCGTCCGGTGCCGCCCGCCCCTCGCGGTCTTCCGCCCGCTCCCGCGGCCCCCGACCTACGGGACGGTTCCGGCCAAACACTCAGTGTGAGGAGCCATGGGCCGCGCCGCGGGACCCGGCCCAGCTGGACGGCATGTTCATCCTCCAGGGTGACCGGGGCGTAGGGCACTCCCCGGCCCCCGAGCGCTGGCGCGAACTGTGAGGGTCGGGGATCACGGGAGTGTCAGGGATGTGACAGGCACGTGAAACGGTTTGCCGAACATGCGTAGGGTGCAGAGAAGTCATCGGAAGAGGAGTGCCCCGGAGCGGGCACCCGGAGAGCGGCACGACGAGCGAGGGAGGGAGCCGGAGCGATGGGCGACCACAAAGAGCAGCAGCCCGTGCGGGTGGGCGCGGCCGTCCGGCGGCGCCGTCGTACGCTGGAACTGACCCTCGCCGTCGTGGCCGAGCGCAGCGGCCTCTCGGTGCCCTTCCTCAGCCAGGTCGAGAACGACCGGGCCCGGCCCAGCCGCACCTCCCTGGAGAAGCTGGCCGACGCCCTGCGCACCACGGCCGTCGAACTGCTCGCCGCCGCCGACCCGGCCGCCAGCGTGGACGTCGTCCGCGCCGAGGCCGTCACCGAGGGCGACTTCGACCCGCGGACCCGCTCCCTGGTGCGCGGCCATCACCAGCTGCACGCCTCCGAGTTCACCGGCGACCACGACGCCGGCCGGGAGTTCCAGCACCGCAACGACGAGCTGATGTACGTCGCCGACGGGGCGGTGGAGATCGAGGCCGAGGGGCGCGCGTACCGACTCGGACGCGGCGACACGCTGTACCTGACGGGCGGGGTACGGCACCGGTGGCGGGCGACGGTGCCGGACACGAGGGTGATCGTGGTGGCGGTGGCGGAGCACATCGAGGCGGTCCACGATCGGGCCCGCTGAGCGCTCACCGAACGGGATCGTGCCGGACCATCGGCGTCCGCGGGTCCGTCGTGGCTGGTCGCGCAGTTCCCCGCGCCCCTTCGGGGCGCGCGTCGTCTCCCTCGTTCCCTCACTGACCGAGGCGGTGGCGAGGACGCTCCCCGGAGCCCTCGTCGGTGCCACCGACTGGTGCAGTCGTCCGGTGGAGCTGGACGTCACCCGGATCGGCGGCACGAAGAATCCGGACGTGGAGCGGATCATCGCGCTCGCTCCCGACCTGGTGATCGCCAACGAGGAGGAGAACCGCGCGCCCGACCTCGACGCCCTCCGTGCGGCCGGACTGGACGTCCTGGTCACCGAGGTGCGGAGCGTGCCGCAGGCCATCGGTGAGCTGGACCGGGTGCTCACCGCGTGCGGCGCGCCGGGACGGCCCGGCTGGCTGGCCGAGGCGGAGGACGCCTGGACGGCCCTGCCCGAGCCGGCGGAGCGCAGGACGGCGGTCGTACCGATCTGGCGGCGCCCCTGGATGGTCCTCGGCCGGGACACCTTCGCGGGTGACGTCCTCGCCCGCCTCGGCGTGGACCACGTGTACGCCCAGCACCCCGAGCGCTATCCCCGCGTCCCCCTGGACGAGCTGCGCGCTCAGGCGCCGGACGTGGTGGTCCTGCCCGACGAGCCGTACCGCTTCACCGCCGACGACGGCCCGGAGGCGTTCCCGGGGCTGTCCTGCGCCCTGGTCAGCGGACGCCACCTGACCTGGTACGGGCCGTCCCTGACGGAAGCGCCACGGGTACTCGCCGGGGCGCTGCGAGCAGCGCGCCGCTGAGCCGGCCGCGCACGGTGCCGGTTCAGTCTCCGCAGGGCTCGCCCGGGGCCGTTCCGTGCGGCAGCAGCCGGCGTTCGGCCCCGGTGAGCGGCCGGTGCACGGCGCGGCACAGCCGGGCACGCCACCGGTCGGGGTCGAGAGGCAGCGTGACCGACCCGGTGTCGGTGACGCCCCGCACCGTGGCGCCGTGGACGAACCACAGGTAGTCGGGAACGGCGAGGTCGGCGATCTCCTTGGGCGTGTTCCAGCGCCAGACCCCCAGGTGATCGGGGCCCTGGGAGATCAGGTACCCGTCGGGGCCGAATCCGACCAGTCCGTAGGTGTCACCGGCCTGGAGCGGCGGTGCCAGGAGGTGGAAGTCCGGCAGCCGGAGAAACTCGATCGTCGCCGCGTGCTCGGCCTTCATGTTGCTCATGACGGCAAGGGTGTCGCCTGTCGCGTCGAAGGCCTGGCCCGGCCAGGCGCCGATGGTGTCCGGGTCGGCCTGGAAGGCGCCGCGCGAGCGCCGTGCGCCGAGGTCCCACAGGCGGGTCACACCGTCACGCCCTCGCACGAGCGCCTGCGCCGGATGCCGGGGACGCGGCAGGACGCGGGCGCCGTGGGCCGCCAGCCAGGCGAGGTCCGCGCCATGGACCAACGGCAGGGGGGACCCGAACGGGCGTCCGGTGGCCGGGTTCCAGCGGCTCAGCGCTCCGGCACGGAGCGCCAGCACGCTGCCGTCGTCCGCGGCGGCCAGGCTTGTGGGGAAGCTGCCGTGCGCCCCCGGCGCCGAGGGCAGGGTGATCGTGCGTTCCGGTGTCAGCCGGGGCGTGGCGTAGACCGTCATGGAGGCCCCGTCGGCGGCGACGAGGTGGCGGCCGTCGGAGGTGAAGACCGTCTGTCCTGCCGTCCAAGCCGTCAGGAGACGCTGCTGCACGCCGGCCGCGGGTGTGGATATCACGCCGTCGGAGGTGTCGAGGAGCCGCACCGTTCCCTTCTCTTCGTCGGCCAGCAGGCGGAAGCGCCCGTCATCGCTGAGAAGGAGTTCCGATGCCTGGTGCGGAAGGGGGTGGCGGACGAGCCGCGACGGCCGGGGGGCGGTGAAACGCAGCAGTTCCCCGCCCTTGAGGGCGAGGACCGACAGGCTGCCGTCCCCGCGTGGACACACCGCGAAGTCAGCCCCGTCCAGGGCCTCGTGGGCCGGGGCGGTGGCCCAGGACACCAGACCGGACCGCAGGTCGACCAGCTTGATCGTCGTCAGGTCCGAGGAGCCGAGTGCTTGGCCGGGCTCCACGACGGCGTAGCGGCGGGTGCCGTCGAGCAGCTGCGAGGCGCAGTCGGTGGTCGCCACCGTGTGCAGCGGGGCGCCGTCGCGCGTGGACCGGATGCGCAGTCCCCCGGGGGCGCAGTCGACCACGACCTGGCCCTCAAGCCCCAGATCAGCGGGGAACTCGATGGGGAAGGAGCCGGCGTCGCCGCCGGTGCGCAGGTCGACCTGGAGGTAACCGCCGTCGTCCCCTTCGTGGTACAGCAGAACGCTGTCGGGCCGTGCGCCGAACCCCACCCGGTAGAAGGAACCGGGACCCAGGGTGCGCCGGGAGACCGGCCTGCCGCCGTCGGCGGTCCACAGGCCCAGCCGGTCGCGCTCGGACTTGCCCTCGTGGGGGCCGGCGAACAGAGCCACCAGCCGGGAGCCGTCGGGAGAGAAAGCGAGGTCGCGCACGGTGTGTGCGGCGTCCCAGCCCGCCGGGACGGGCAGCCGGACGGGGCTGTCCGGACGGTCCGGGCTCCACACCGTGAGGCCTTCGCGCTCGTCCAGCAGGGCGACCCGCCGGCCGTCCGGGCTGATCTTCACCAGGGGCGTGTGCTCGTTGAGCGCCCGGGTCCGCGTGAACACCTGGTCTTCGACCTTCCCCAGCAGACCGGTCAGGCGGTGGACCACCCCGCGCTGGTCGACGACGACGGCCGCGCTGCCGTCGGGCGCTGCGGTGAACGACAGCGCGTGGTCGATGGAGAGTTCCCGGACCCTCTCCGTGTTCCGGAGCCGTGTGTACAGCTTGAAGAGCGCTCCGTATGCCTCCGGCTGGGTCTTGTCGGTGTGCCATGCGGACAGGGCGAGCAGGGCCGCGGTGCCCTGGGCGCTGTCGGCCCGGCGCTGGGCGTCCTGGCCGAGCAGCACGGCGGCCTGGGCGTGCAACTGGCGGGTGACGGTCTGGTTCCGGTCGTATGTCACGCCGGCCAGGGTCGCCGCGAGCACGGCCAGGACCGCTATCACACCGGTCACGACGCGCCCGCGCCGCGCGCGACGGTTCCGCAGCGCCCGGCCGGCGTCGATGTACGCCCGCTCTTCGGCGGTGATGTCCTGTGGCCGTCGCTCACTCCATGTCAGTGCCTCCGTCAGCATCGGCTCCTGCAGCAGGCCGCCGTTGAGACGGCCGATCCGCTCCCACTGACGCAGGTTCCGGCGCAGTCTCTCCTGCCAGCTCCGGAACTCCCGGTCCGCGGCGAGCCAGTCCCGCAGCCGTCCCCAGCTGCCGATGAGGGCGTCGTGCGCGAGGTCGGCGATCTCCGCTCCGTCCACGGCCCGGCTCGTCACCAGCAGTTTGCGGTCGGCCAGCCGGGGCACCAGGCGTCGCTGGTCCTCGTCGAGGTCGTCGACGCGTACGGCCCGCCGGGTGAACCCGCCGTCCTCCTCGGGCCGTGCGAGCTGGACGAACAGCCGTCTGGCGGACTCCCGCTCCGAGGGGCGCAGTTGCCTGTCGTACACCTCCTCCGCGTAGTCCGCGACGGAGCCCGGCACACCGCCGAAGCCGTCGTACGCCTCGTGCGTGAGCACCCCGCCGTGGTGGCGGTCCCACAGCCGGGTCAGCGTGAATTCCACGAGGGGAAGCCGGCCAGGCCCTTCCCCGGCGTCGTCGAGGATCCGTTCCACGAGGCCGGGTTCGAGCGTGACACCCGGAGTGACGGCCAGTGGCCCGGTGATCGCCGACCGCAGCTGCTCGCGCCCCATCGGGGCCAGCAGCATGACGCCCTCGCCCAGCGTGCCCTGATTCTGCTCGGTCAGCATGCGATCCAGCGACCCGGAACGCACCGTCGTCAGCCCCCGGACGGGCACGGGCGACGAGGTTTCGCGCGTCAACGCCCACAGCAGGCCCAGGATCTCCCGTGCCGCCTCCTGGTCGGCGGTGACCATCTCCTCGAACTGATCGGCGAACAGCAGCACGCCCCGCGGATACCGTCGGCGGAGTCTGGCCGCGACTTCGGCGTGTCCTGCCGAGGCCAGACGCCCGGTCAGCTCACGCTCGTCGAGTTCGCCCTCCAGCAACGGTGCCAGCGCACCCGCCAGTGTCTGCGCCGGGCTGAGCCCGGCGATCGGGCGGAAGTCCGCCGTTGCCCAGTTCCCCCGGTTCAGCCGCGGCAGCAGTCCGGCCCGCACCAGAGAGGACTTCCCGCTGCCCGAAGGCCCCGCCAGGACCACGACGGGCTGCCGGGCGACGAGCGTCTCCAGCCGGGCGGCGGCCTCGTCCCGGCCGAAGAACACCTGCTCGTCCTGCTCGGTGAACGAGCTGAGGCCCCGGTAGGGCGACGACGGCAGAACGCGCTCGGCCAGTTCCGGCCATGTCCGCAGAATGACGGAGGAGGGCAGGAGATACGCGGTGTTCCGGCCGCTGCCGGTACCCGCCGCCACCGCCATGCCCACGACTCCGGCGAGGCCGGTGTCCCACACCGGACATCCGCTGAACCCGCCCTCGATGGCGGGCCCCGCCTCGCTCTGCATCTGTATCCAGCCCGCACCCTGCAGGGCGCGCAGACGGCCGGCGACCCACACACCGTGGTCGCTGCCCGGCGGAAAGCCGAGCACCCGCACCGCGTGGTCCCACAGCTCGTTCGCCTCCACCATCCATGGCACCGTGGCCGCCGGCGGTGGTTCGTCCAGCCGTAACAGGGCCAGGTCCCCCGTGTCGTCGGCCCGTAGCGGCCGCCAGCCCACCACACGGGCGGACACGGTGCCCCGGCTGACTCCCGCGGGCGCGTCGGGACCGGCCGAGCCCAGGAGGGGGAAGTCGAGTCCTACCCGGCCCTGTGGCGGATCGGCCGACCGGGCGTCCGTTCCCAGCGCCTGCGCCACCACGTGAGCGCAGGTGGACACCAGCCCGGGGGCGACCAGGAACCCACCGCCGACGATCGAGCCGTCCGGGCGGCGGACCCGGACGACGGCGCCGTACAGAGCGGACACGCCCGCGGTCACGGACGCCGTCCCCGGAGCGCGGGGGCCGGCACGACACCGGCACCGGCACAGACGCCGCCCCCGCTCCCGCGCGGATCCGTCACCACCTGCTGCACCGGCCTCCCAGCCCCCTGTCACCGCGCCGTGCGTGCTGTGGCGCCGATCATAGACAGCACCGCAGACCCCGGGGGAGGGCATCGCTTCCCGCCCGCGCGATTCCGGCCAGTGGGCCGGCGGGGTGCGCGGGAGGCGGGCCGGGGGAGCATGGGTCTACGAGGCATAAGCTGGTCTTATGAGTGAGGCGGAGGGGCGACACACGCAATCGCTGGCGCACCGGGTGCCGGACCTCGCCGCGCTGGAGCTGCTGCTCGCGGTGGCGCGGCTGGGCAGTCTCGGCGCGGCGGCGCGCGAGGTCGGCATCACCCAGCCGGCCGCCAGCAGCCGGATCCGCTCCATGGAACGGCAGCTGGGCGTGGCCCTGGTCGACCGCTCGCCGCGCGGCTCCCGGCTCACCGACGCCGGTGCCCTGGTCACGGACTGGGCCCGGCGGGTGGTGGAGGCGGCGGCTGCCTTCGACGCGGGCGCGCGGGCGCTGCGGGACCGGCGGGACTCACGGCTGCGGGTCGCGGCGAGCATGACCATCGCCGAGTACCTGCTGCCCGGCTGGCTGCTCGCGCTGCACGCCGAGCGGCCCGACACGGCGGTCTCGCTGCTCGCCGGGAACTCGGCGAAGGTCGCGGAACTCCTGCTGGCCGGCGAGGCGGACCTGGGCTTCGTGGAGGGTCTGACCGTGCCCACGGGCCTGGACTCCACGGTCATCGCCCGCGACCGGCTGATCGTCGTCACCGCGCCCGCCCACCCGTGGGCCCGCCGCCGACGGCCCCTGACGGCGGCGGAGCTGGCCGCGACCCCGCTGATCCTCCGCGAGCGGGGCTCCGGCACCCGTCAGGTCCTGGACGCGGCCCTCGGCGGCCTCGCCCGCCCGCTGATCGAGCTGTCCTCCACGACGGCGGTGAAGGCCTCCGCCGTCAGCGGCGCGGGCCCCTCCGTCCTCAGCGAACTCGCGGTGGGGGAGGAGCTGGCGATGCGGCGCCTGGTCAGCATTCCGGTCGAGGGCGTCTTTCTGCGCCGGGACCTGAGAGCGGTCTGGCCGACGGGCCACCGCCCCACGGGACCGGCCCGGGAACTCCTGTCCCTGACACGAGGCTGAAAAGGGGCGCGGGGAACCGGGCGACCAGCCATGACGCATCCGCACCGAAGAGACGGCCGCACACGCACCGGCGCTCAGCCCGCGGCAGCGACCAGCGCCGCCATCACCCGCAGGTCCTCGCCCATCTCCGGATGCCACTGCACCCCCAGCGCCCACCCCCGGTCCGCCGGCAGTTCGACGGCCTCCACCGTGCCGTCCGCCGCGTAGGCCGACGGGACGAGCCCCTCGCCGAGCCGTTCCACCGCCTGATGGTGATACGTCGGCACCGTCAGCTCCTCCGGCACGATCTCGGCGTACAGCGTCCCCGGCACCGGCTTCACCGGGTGCTCGCCGAACACGCCGACCACCTCCGCGTGCCCGTCCAGGTGCTGGACGAGCGTGCCGCCGCGGGCCACGTTCAGCAACTGCATGCCCCGGCACACCCCGAGCAGCGGCACGCCGGCCGCCAGCGCCGCGTCGATCAGCGCCAGCTCCCAGGCGTCCCGCTCCGGCGCGGGCGGCCCCGTGCGCGGCGAGCGCTCGGCGCCGTAGCGGGCCGGGTCGACGTCCGGGCCGCCCGCGATGACCAGCCCGTCGAGCCGGGCCACCGCCGCCCCGGCGTGCTCCGGGGCGTCCGGCGGCAGCAGCGCGGCCAGCCCGCCGGCCCGCTGGACCAGCCGTGGATAGCCGGCCGCCAGCAGCACGGCGTCCAGCTCCCACACCCCCCAGCGCACGCCGGACTCCAGATACGTGCTCACACCGATCAGCGGCCGTACGGTCATGCTGCCTCCTCGACATCAAAGGTTCATCCGATTACCTTTTCGGGGCGGCTCACGCCAGAAAGCCACGCAGCAGCGCCGCCGTACCCGCGCAGTGCTCGCGCGTCATCTCCCGCGCCCCGTCCGCGTCCCCGTCCAGCACCGCCTCCACCAGCGCGGTGTGCTGGCGCTGGGAGTGCTCCAGGTTGCGGACCAGCAGCGGGATACAGTCCAGCAGGTCGTTCACGGTGGCCCGGACCGCCGCGTACTGCGCGGTCAGCGACGGCGAACCGCACAGCTCGGCCAGTGTCAGGTGCAGCAGTGTGTCCGCCCGCCGGTACTCCGTCAGCGGGGCCTCGTGGGTGCGGTCCAGCGCCTCCCGCAGCCGCTCGGCCCGCTCCTCTGTCAGCCCGTGCGCCGCGCACAGCCCGGCCGCGCCCACCTCCAGCACCTCGCGGAAGCGCAGCACGTCCTCGATGTCGACCTCGGCGATCCGGCGCCGCAGCTCGTCCTCGCCGCCCGCGTCCGGCCGCGGCAGCACAAACGTTCCGCCGTACCGCCCGCGCCGCGCCTCCACCAGGCCCTGGTCCTGGAGCACCTTCAGCACCTCACGCAGCGTCACCCGGCTGATCCCGAGCCGCTCCGCCAGCTCCCGCTCGGCCGGCAGCCGCTCGCCGGCCGGCACCAGACCGAGCCGTACGACCTGAAGGACCTGCTCCAGCGCCTCCTCGAAGCCGTTGCCCGCCCGCACCGGCCGCAGCACCGGCGCGAGCCGGTCGCCCACCGTCCGTGCGTCCGCCTGCTGCGACATCCGGCCGCACCCCCTTCCCAAGCAATGGTTCGCGGCAATACCTTATGGCTCCCGGCCCGGCCGAAAAAAGCGCGATGGCGCCGAAGGAGGCTCCCCCGTGGCAGACCGCACACCCCCGCTCAGCGTCGAGGAACTGCACGCCCTCGTCGCGAGCGGTGAGATCGACACTGTCGTCCTGGCCTTCCCCGACATGCAAGGACGCCTCCAGGGCAAGCGGTTCGCCGCCCGCTTCTTCCTCGACGAGGTCCTGCACCACGGCACCGAGGGCTGCAACTACCTGCTCGCCGTCGACACCGAGATGAACACCGTCGACGGCTACGCGATGTCCTCCTGGGAACGCGGCTACGGCGACTTCGCCATGCACCCGGACCTGTCCACCCTGCGCCGCGTCCCCTGGCACCCCGGCACCGCGCTCCTCATCGCCGACCTCGCCTGGAACGACGGCTCCCCGGTCGTCGCCGCCCCCCGCCAGATCCTGCGCCACCAGCTGGAGCGGCTCGCCGAGCACGGCTACACCGCCCAGGTCGGCACCGAGCTGGAGTTCATCGTCTTCAAGGACAGCTACGAGCAGGCCTGGGACGCGGGCTACCGGGGCCTGACCCCGGCCAACCAGTACAACATCGACTACTCCATCCTCGGCACCGGCCGCATCGAGCCCCTGCTGCGCCGCCTGCGCAACGACATGGCCGGCGCCGGCCTCACCGTCGAGTCCGCCAAGGGCGAGTGCAACCCCGGCCAGCACGAGATCGCCTTCCGCTACGACGAGGCCCTGCGCACCTGCGACCAGCACGCCCTCTACAAGACCGGCGCCAAGGAGATCGCCGCCCAGGAAGGCGTCTCGATCACCTTCATGGCCAAGTACAACGAGCGCGAGGGCAACTCCTGCCACATCCACCTCTCGCTCGCCGACGCCGACGGCACCAACGCCATGGCCGGACCCGACGGCATGTCCGAGGTGATGCGGCACTTCCTCGCCGGACAGCTCGCCGCACTGCGCGACTTCTCCCTGCTGTACGCCCCCAACATCAACTCCTACAAGCGGTTCCAGCCGGGCTCCTTCGCCCCCACCGCCGTCGCCTGGGGCCACGACAACCGCACCTGCGCCCTGCGCGTCGTCGGCCACGGCCGCTCCCTGCGCTTCGAGAACCGCCTCCCCGGCGGCGACGTGAACCCCCACCTCGCCGTCGCGGGGCTCGTCGCGGCCGGTCTGTACGGCATCGAGCACAAGCTGGAGCTGCCCGAGCCCTGCCCCGGCAACGCCTACAGCGCCGACCACGCGCAGGTGCCGACCACCCTGCGCGAGGCCGCCGAGCTGTGGGAGAACAGCCCGATCGCCCAGGCGGCGTTCGGCGACGAGGTCGTCGCCCACTACCGCAACATGGCGCGCGTCGAGCTGGAGGCCTTCGACGCCGCGGTCACCGACTGGGAGCTGCGCCGCTCCTTCGAACGCCTGTGAAAGGTCACCACGTGCCCGACCCGAACGAGCTGACCGTCCTCAACCCCGCCACCGAAGAGGTCGTCGCCACCGTCCCCGCCGCCACCGCCGGGGACGTCGACGCCGCCGTCGAACGCGCCGCCCGCGCCCAGCCCCGGTGGGCCGCCCTCGCCCCCGCCGACCGGGCCCGGCTGCTGCGCCGCTTCGCCGACGTGGTCGACGCCCACACCGAGGAACTCGCCCAGCTGGAGGTCCGCGAGGCCGGCCACACGATCGGCAACGCCCGCTGGGAGGCCGGAAACGCCCGCGACCTGCTCCTCTACGCGGCCGGCGGCGCCGAGCGCCTCCTCGGCAAGCAGATCCCGGTCCCCGGCGGCTGGGACGTCACCTTCCAGGAACCGCTCGGCGTCATCGGCGTCATCGCCCCCTGGAACTTCCCCATGCCCATCGCCGCCTGGGGCTCCTTCCCGGCGCTCGCGGCCGGGAACGCGGTCCTCCTCAAGCCCGCCGAGACCACCCCGCTCACCGCGCTCCGCCTCGCCGGACTGGCCCTGGAGGCGGGTCTGCCCGAGCACCTCTTCCAGGTGCTGCCCGGCTACGGCGACACCGCCGGACGCGCGCTGGTCGACCACCCGGACGTCGCCAAGATCGTGTTCACCGGCTCCACCCGCACCGGCCGCGAGGTCATGGAGCGCTGTGCCCGCCTGGTCAAACCGGTCACCCTCGAACTCGGCGGCAAGAGCCCCAACGTCGTCTTCGCCGACGCCGACCTGCGGGCCGCCCTCGACCCCTTCTCCTTCCTGGACAACTCCGGCCAGGACTGCTGCGCCCGCACCCGCGTCCTGGTCCAGGAGGCGGTGCTGGACGAGGCCCGCGCCTTGCTCGCCGACGCGCTGGCCGCCGTCGTCGTGGGCGACCCGGCCGACGACAAGACCCAGATGGGCCCGCTCATCTCCCACCGGCAGCTGGAGCGCGTACGCTCCTACGTCCCCGACGACGCCCCGGCCCTGCGCGGCAACGCCCCCGACGGCCCCGGCTTCTGGTTCCCGCCGACCGTGCTCACCGGCGAGCGGCACGACAGCCCGGCGGCCCGCGAGGAGATCTTCGGCCCGGTCGCCGTCCTGCTGCCCTTCACCGACGAGCAGGACGCGATCCGCCTCGCCAACGACACCCCCTACGGCCTCTCCGGCTCCATCTGGACCCGGGACGTCGGCCGCGCCCTGCGCGTGTCGCAGGCCGTCCGCGCGGGCAACCTGTCCGTCAACTCCCACTCCAGCGTCCGCTACTGGACCCCGTTCGGCGGCTACCAGCAGTCCGGCCTCGGCCGGGAACTCGGCCCCGACGCCCTGACCGGCTTCACCGAGACCAAGAACGTCTTCCTCAGCACGGAGGTCCCCGCACCGTGACCGACAACAGCGTGACCGACACAACTGTCTGCCGCCGCCTGGTGGGCCGTACCGCCGTCGTGACCGGAGCCGGCAGCGGCATCGGCCTCGCCAGTGCCCGCCGGCTCGCCTCCGAGGGCGCCCACGTCGTCTGCGCGGACGTCGACGAGGCGCGCGGCAAGGCCGCCGCCGACGAGGTCGGCGGGCTCTTCGTGAAGACCGACGTCACCGACCCCGAGCAGGTCGAGGCGCTGTTCAAGGCCGCGTACGACACCTACGGCAGCGTCGACATCGCCTTCAACAACGCCGGCATCTCCCCGCCCGACGACGACTCCATCCTGGAGACCGGCCTGGAGGCCTGGAAGCGGGTCCAGGAGGTCAACCTCACCTCCGTCTACCTGTGCTGCAAGGCCGCCCTCCCCTACATGCGCCGCCAGGGCAAGGGCTCCATCATCAACACCGCGTCGTTCGTGGCGCGGATGGGCGCGGCCACGTCCCAGATCTCCTACACGGCCTCCAAGGGCGGCGTCCTCGCCATGTCCCGCGAACTGGGCGTGCAGTTCGCCAGGGAGGGCATCCGGGTCAACGCGCTGTGCCCCGGCCCGGTCAACACCCCGCTGCTGCAGGAGCTGTTCGCCAAGGACCCGGAGCGGGCCGCGCGCCGCCTGGTCCACATCCCGGTCGGCCGGTTCGCCGAGGCCGAGGAGATCGCCGCCGCCGTCGCCTTCCTGGCCAGCGACGACTCCTCCTTCGTCAACGCCACCGACTTCCTGGTGGACGGCGGGATCGCCGGCGCCTACGTCACGCCTCTGTAGGGCGGCTCAGAGCCTCAGAGGAACGTACGCCCCTCACCCCGGTAGGTGGGCACGGTGGCCGTCACCGTGTCCGACTCGATCAGGTGCAGCGTGTCGAACCGCTCGCACAGCTCGCCCGCCTTGGCGTGCCGGAACCACACCTTGTCGCCGATGAGCAGATCGTCGGCGGGCGAGCCGAGCAGCGGGGTCTGCACCTCGCCGGGGCCCTCCTGCGGGTCGTACCTCAACCCCTCCGGCAGATACGGCACCGGCAGCCGGTCGGGGCCGGCGGCACCGGAGGCCGGGTAGCCGCCGCCGAGCACGGTGACGACGCCCACGCCGGGCCGCCGGACCACCGGCTGGGCGAAGAGGGCGGCCGGACGGCCGGTGAAGGACGTGTAGTTGTCGAACAGGCGCGGCAGGTACAGCCCCGAGCCGGCCGCGATCTCGGTCACCGCGTCCTCGGCGGCGGTGTGCTGCACACTGCCGGTGCCGCCGCCGTTGACGAACTCCAGGTCCGGGGCGACCGCCCGGACCGCCCGGACGACCGCCGCCCGCCGCTCGGCCAGCTCCCGCCGGGCGGCGGCCTGCATCAGCCGGATCGCCCGCGAGCGCAGGGGCCGGCCGGCGACCGCGTCCCCGACCCCGGCGACGTGCCCCTCGTACGCCATGATCCCCACCAGCCGGAAACCCGGCCGCCGGGCCACGGACCGCGCCAGCTCGGCGAGTTGGGCGGGGGAGTGCAGCGGCGAACGCCGGGCCCCGACCCGGACCCGGCCGCCGAGCAGCTTCAGCGAGGTGTCCAACTCCAGGCAGACCCGGACCACTTCACGCCCGCCGTTCCGGGCGGCGTCGATGAGATCGAGGTGCGCCGGATCGTCGATCATCACGGTGACGGCACCGGCCAGCTTCGGATCGGCGGCCAGCTCCGCGAAGCCCGCCCGGTCCGCCGACGGATAGGCCAGCAGGATGTCCTCGAACCCCGAACGCGCGAGCCACAGCGACTCGTCCAGGGTGAACGACATGATCCCCCGGAAGCCGTCCCTGGCCAGGACGCGTTCCAGCAGGGCCCGGCAGCGGACCGACTTGCTGGCGACCCGCACGGGCTTCCCTCCGGCCCGGCGGACCAGGTCGTCCGCGTTGGCGTCGAAGGCGTCCAGGTCCACGATCGCGAGAGGGGCGTCGAGATGGGCGGTGGCCCGGTCGTAACGGGCCCGGTCGGCGGCGCGCGCAGTCATGACGGAAGCCTGCCAGACAGGATTACCGCAGGGTAGGGGGACGTTCCGGGCAGATGCCTCTGGCTCGTGGACCGGTTCTCCTTCTCTCCCGGACAACCCGTAGAGTGACGCGCACGTACGGCGGAACGCGCCCGGCCAGCACGTGAACCGGGATGCCGGTCCGGCCGTACGGGTATGCGTGCCCGGAAGGAGCTTCCACACCGGGCGCGGCCGAGCAGCAGACCGGCCCGCGTACGAGGAGACGGCCCGGGCACGAGGAAACGGGGGGTGCATGAGCACGGAAGCCCGCCACGCCCCGATCCCGCGTCGCCCGTCGACTCCCCCGGGGCCCCCGGCCCAGCGCCCGCCGACGCCCTCGACGCCGCCACGCCCCGACGACGACCCCGACGAGGAGCCGTCGGTCTTCACCCCGCGTGGTGCCCGGCCCACACCCGACCCGGTACCGCGCGCCCACCGCCCGCGCCCGTCTGCCGTACCCGAAGCCCCCGCCCCCGTGAGCCCGCCCCCGCCACCCGCCTCGGCCCGGTTCCCCGACGCACCGCCGAGTACGGGGTCCGCCGGCGCACCGGCCCCGACGGCTTCGGCAACCGCGGCGGAGACGAGCACGGCCCGGCTTCGCCGGGGCAGGGAGCCCGGGGGGCAGGGCGCCCCGGCCGAAACCCCGTCGGAGACGACGACACGGCTACGCCCGATCCGCCCGGAGACCTCGCCCCTGCCGGCGTCCCCGACTCCGCCGGTCTCCTCCCGCACGCCGGATTCCCCGCGCTCTTCGGCCCCCGGCCCCCGGCACCCCGGCTCCGTTCCGGCTGGTCCTGTGGGGGCGCCGGGGAACCGCCGTACCAGTGGCGAGCCCGCGCCCGGACAGGCGGCGCCTCCCCGTACGGGCGGCGTGCCGGTGCCAGGGCGGGCGGAGGCTTCCCGTGCGGGGGGCGTGTCCG
Source organism: Streptomyces sp. NPDC052721 (assembly GCF_040678315.1). Classification (NCBI taxonomy): domain Bacteria; kingdom Bacillati; phylum Actinomycetota; class Actinomycetes; order Kitasatosporales; family Streptomycetaceae; genus Streptomyces; species Streptomyces sp. NPDC052721. The sequence goes on from NZ_JBFATL010000020.1 coordinate 85,817, forward strand.
CGTCCGGCCAGGTGGGCGATCCCCGTGTTGGTGGGGTGTCCGCGCCTGGGCAGGCGGGGGATTCCCGTACGGGTGGCGGCCCGGTGGGAGGGCGGGCGGAGGCTTCCCGTGCGGGGGGCGTGTCCGCGTCCGGCCAGGCGGGCGATCCCCGTGTCGGTGGGGTGTCCGCGCCTGGGCAGGCGGGGGATTCCCGTACGGGTGGCGTGCCGGTGCCCGGGCAGGCGGGGAACTCCCGTGCGGATGGGGGGCCCGGGGCGGCGACGGACCCCCGCTCTGGTGTCGTCCCCCCGCCCGGGCAGACGAACGACCGGGCCATGGCCGGGGCCTGGCGTCCCATGGCTCCCGCTCAGCCCGTGCGTCCCGCGCCCGACCCCGCCCACTCGTGGGGGGCCGGAACCGGCGGGCTGCCGCTCGTGTCGTTCGGGGAACCCGAGGGGTTCGGGGGGCGGACGCGTCCCCGAGTCGGGGCGCGCACCGTCGCCGCCGCTGCCTGTCTCGTGCTCGGCCTCGGACTCATCGGCGGTGCCGCGACCGGGAGTTGGCTCACCGGGGACGGCGCGGCGGACAGTGCCGGGAGCGCGTTCGGCACCGCCCGGACCCTCTGGCACAGCGTGCCGGTGGACGAACTGTTCCCGCGCACCGTCCAGGGCACCGGCGCCGGCCCCGGCGGCGCCGACCGCACCTGGACCCGGATCGCCGTGGCGCGGGACAGCGGCTGCGCCCACGCCTTCGACCCGCTGCTGCACAAGGCCCTCGCCCCGGCCGGCTGCCGGCGGCTGCTGCGCGCCACCTACACCGACGCCACCCAGACCTACGTCACCACCGTGGGCCTGCTCTTCACCAAGGCCGACCCCGCCGCGATGTCCGCGCTCGCCGCCCGCTTCCGCGACGAGCACCTGGACAGCCGCGCCGACCTGATGCCCCGGCCGTACGCCGCCGCCGGCACGGCCGCCGCCGGATTCGGCGACCGGCAGCGGGCCTCGTGGACCGTCTCCGTCCTCACCGACGCCCCCGTCGTCGCCTACGCCGTCTCCGGCTGGGCCGACGGCCGTACCGTCGACACGCCCCAGCCCGCCGCGGACGCCGTCCGCTCCGGCGCCACCACGGCACCGGCCCAGGCCGGCCTCGGCAACGAGGCCCAGGGCCTGGCCGACCGCATCGAACGGCGCCTGCGCAAGACCGTCGGCACGGCCACGGAGAAGCCTTCATGAAGCACGCCGCCAAGGCGGCGGTGAGCCTGCTGCTCGCCGTCCCCCTCGCCCTGCTGCCGTCCGCCGCCGCCCACGCCGACGGCATCCGAGCCCAGCAGTGGGGCCTCACCGCCCTCCACCTGGACGAGGCCTGGCGGACCACCAAGGGCCGGGGCGTCACCGTCGCCGTCCTGGACACCGGCGTCGAGGCCGGCCACCCGGACCTCGCCGGCAACGTCCTGCCCGGCAAGGACATGATCGGCTTCGGCGCCGGACCGGGCGACCGCACCTGGGCCCGGCACGGCACCGCCATGGCCGGCATCATCGCCGGGCACGGCCACGGACCCGGCGACACCGACGGCGTCATGGGCGTCGCCCCCGAGGCGAAGATCCTGCCCGTCCGGGTGATCCTGGAGGACGGCGACCCCGCCCGCGCCAAGGCCCGCACCACCCGCGGCAACGCCCTCGCCGACGGCATCCGCTGGGCCGCCGACCACGGCGCCGACGTCATCAACCTCTCCCTCGGCGACGACTCGAACTCGGCCCATCCCGAACCCGGCGAGGACGAGGCGGTGCAGTACGCCCTGAAGAAGGGCGTGGTCGTCGTCGCCTCCGCGGGCAACGGCGGCGACAAGGGCGACCACGTCTCCTACCCGGCCGCCTACCCGGGCGTCATCGCCGCCACCGCCGTGGACAAGTACGGCACCCGCGCCGCCTTCTCCACCCGCCGCTGGTACGCGGCCGTCAGCGCGCCCGGCGTCGACGTCGTCATCGCCGACCCCGACCACAAGTACTACGCGGGCTGGGGCACCAGCGCGGCCTCGGCGTTCGCCTCCGGCGCGGCGGCCCTGATCAAGGCCGCCCACCCCGGCCTTTCCCCGGCCCAGATCAAGAAGCTCCTGGAGGACACCGCCCGGGACGCCCCGGCCGGCGGCCGGGACGACTCCCGGGGCTTCGGCATGATCGACCCGGCGGCGGCCCTGAGGGCTGCCGCCCGCGTCGAACCCCGGGGCCTGAAGGCCGCGTCGTACGGCGAGAAGTACTTCGGGGCCGGCCCGGACACCTCCAGGGCCACGAGCGGCCCCTCCGACTGGGCGGCCCCGCTCGCGGGCGGTGCGGGCGGGGTCCTGCTGGTGGCCGGGGTGATCCTGTGGCGGGGCCGCAGACACGCGGCATGAGCCGCTATCCGGCGATGTACCCGATCTCCGGGTAGCGAGGTGAAGCGCCGTTCAGCAGGTGCCCGGTGTCGGGACGACCGCGCAGCCGGAGGTCGAAGAAGGCCCGCACCGTGGCCCGTACGGCCGCCACCGCCCGGTCGGCGGGGATCGAGCCGACCTGCAACGGCAGCCCGGGCGGAAGCTGCGGGGCGAGGGCCACGAGGTCGGTGAAGGAGTGGTGTCCGGCGTCCGCGAGCCGCAGACAGCGGCGCCAGCCGCGCAGATTCCGCCAGAACTCGGGCCAGGACGGGTCCTTGTTCAGGCCGTCGTGCACCGCCGTGTCCATCAGCAGGAACGGCCGGTCCAGGCCGCGCCCGATCACCGGCCCGACCATCGTGCCGTCCAGGTCGGCGCCGGCCCGCACCCGCGGGTCCAGGTCCATGACGGCCGCCGCCGCGGCACCGCCCCGGGAGTGGCCGAAGGCCCCCACGCGGGTGAGGTCCAGGGCGCCGCGCAGCCCGCGCGGGAGCCGGCGCCGCCCGGCGTCCGGGGTGCCGCCCCGGACCAGGACGGCCAGGGAGTCGAGTACGAACCGCAGATCGGCGGCGCGCACCGCGACCGCGGCGGCGATGGCGTCCGCGCCCTCGGCGCGGTGGGAGAGCACCACACGGCCGTCGGGAAACTCCACCTCGCCCGAGTCGTAGGGGTGGTCGACCGTGACCACGACATACCCCCACGACACCAGCTCCTCGACCACCAGGGTGTTGAACGTGCGGTCCTCGGCCGCGCCCGGGGAGTACAGGAGCACCGGCCGGCGGCCCGGCCGGGCCGGGGCGCGGTCCGCGCTGTGCGTCGGCGGGAGCGCGTAGGCGTCCAGCACACCGCCGTACGCTGCCTTCAGCGCCCGCTCGGCACCCGGCGGCAGCCACGGCAGCAGCGGGCGGTCCCGGACGTCCACGGCCGGATAGGTGACGGTCGCCATCAGCTCACGCGGCCGTCCCGACCACGGATCGGTCCGCGCCCCGTCGACCAGGTGCAGCTCCACCGCACCCACCGGCGCGGGCCCGGTCGGCCCGGCCAGCCGGAGTTCGGTCGCCGCCGCGGCGTGCGCGGCTGTCGGCAGGGGAACGGTGGCGGCGACGACGGCTCCCAGGCCACCGGCGATGAGGGAACGGCGTGTGGGGCGTACGGGAGGCACTGCGCTCCTTCCGCGGCCGGACCCCGGACATCGGCGAGGAGGACTCCGTGCTCCGGCCTGGCCATCGTCAAGTCCCCCGCAGCCTAAGGCACTTGCCGCCGTGTCCGGCCCGGCCGCCCGCCCGACCGTGTGCCACAGCGCCGTCGCGGACGCGTTGTCGCTCTTCCCGGTCATCCTCGTGGCGTACGCCCGCTCCTGTGCCTCAGTCGCCGGCCCGCGTCCTGCGCCTGGAGCAGCGGCGCGGCCAGGATGTCGACCTGGACGATGCTCGCCGTGTCGAAGGCGGCGTCGCCGTACACGGCGCTCTCCCCGGACTCCGGCGCCAGCACCGCCGCCGACACCCGCGCGCCCGCCGGCACCTCGACCCTCGCCATCGCGGCGCTCAGAGCCGCTTGCCGGTCCACCGTCGCGGGCTCCGTGACGGACGCCTCCTTCCCCGGCCGTGACCCCGACCACGGTGAGGACGGCGAGTGCAGTGCACGGGAGGGTACGGCGCCGGGACGGACGCGCCCGCGATGCTCGGCGTCCGCTGCCCATGCAAACCGCCCTCCGGTTCCTTGCGGGGCCCGGTACGAGCTGCTTACACCCTGGATTAGGGTCGGGGACCGTGGCGAACAAGAACATTCCCGACCCCGGCTTCTCCGACGACGACGGCTCCGCCGACCCCCGGCTGAGCGCCGCGCTCGCCGCCTGGGCCGAGGACCGCGGCGCCCTCGGGTCCGTCCTGGAGGCGCTCAAGGGCGCCCGCCTGCTGGTCCCCGTCGTCGCCGTGCTCGGCGAGGTGGAAGAGGACGAGAACGGGTTGCGCCGCGAGAAGACGAGCGACATGGCCGTACCCACCCTGAAGGCCGGCGACCGCACCGCGCTGCCCGCCTTCACCTCCACGGACTCCCTCGCCCGCTGGGACCCCGCGGCCCGCCCGGTGGCCGTACCCCTGCACCAGGCCCTCCAGGCCGCCGCGCACGAGAAGGCCGACACGGTCGTGCTCGACCTCGCCGGACCCGTGCCGTTCGAGCTGACCGGCCCGGCGCTTCTCGCCCTCGCCGAGGGCCGCACCAGCATCGACCCGCTCACCGACCCCGCCGTGGTGGGGGCGGTCCGTACGGCGGTGGCGGCGGAGCCCGCCGTGCTGCGCGCCCACCTCGGGCCCGGGCAGGCCGACGGCACCCTCGCCCTCGTCCTCGACCCGGCCGTGCCGCCCGCCGAGGCCGCCCGCGCGGTCGCCGAGCGGCTCGCGGCCGACGAAACACTGCGGGCCCGCCTGGTGCGCGGCCTCGACCTGGCACTGCTGCCGGCCGGGACCACGCCTCCGGGCGAGCCCCTGTACATCAAGGAATAGGTCAGCCGTAGATCGGGCCGGTGTACTTCTCGCCCGGCCCCTGGCCCGGCTCGTCCGGGACGATCGACGCCTCGCGGAACGCCAGCTGGAGCGACTTCAGACCGTCGCGCAGCGGAGCGGCGTGGAAGGAGCTGATCTCGGTCGCGCTCGCGTCCAGCAGACCGGCGAGCGCGGTGATCAGCTTGCGGGCCTCGTCCAGATCCTTGTACTTCTCGCCCTCCTCGCTCAGCCCGAGCTTCACGGCAGCGGCGCTCATCAGGTTGACGGCGACCGTCACGATCACCTCGACGGCGGGGACCTCGGCGATGTCCCGGGTCATCGCGTCGAAGTCGGGAGCCTCGGAAGACTCGGCAGGGGTGTCACTCATGCCCCACACCATAGGTGGTCGCGCCCGGCGCCCCTCAATTAGCCCTTGTCAAGCGATCCTGCTAATCTGAAGGACGACCGGCTGGACATGACTGTGTCCGGCCCACAAGTGGAGGCTCCGATCTCCCACCTGACCGTCCTCCGGGACGGCGGGTCACCCGGTCAGGCGGCCACCATCGTTCCGTACGGACGATGGAGTCGCCCGAAAGCGCGCCCCGCGGCATCGCGGCGGTGCTCCGGTTGTTTGGAGCCCCGCCTGTGATCGTCCGGGGCATTTTTTGTGCTTCGGCGCGGTTAGGTCTAACGAAAAGAGACGTTACGCGGCTGTCCGCCAGACCGCCGTGTGGTGCTACCGAGGAGGATCCATCAGCGCCGAGCCCCGCATCAACGACCGGATTCGCGTTCCCGAGGTGCGACTTGTCGGTCCCAGTGGCGAGCAGGTCGGCATCGTGCCGCTCGCGAAGGCACTGGAGCTTGCGCAGGAGTACGACCTGGACCTGGTCGAGGTCGCGGCGAACGCCCGTCCGCCCGTGTGCAAGCTCATGGACTACGGGAAGTTCAAGTACGAGTCGGCCATGAAGGCCCGTGAGGCGCGCAAGAACCAGGCGCACACGGTCATCAAGGAGATGAAGCTCCGGCCGAAGATCGACCCGCACGACTATGACACCAAGAAGGGTCACGTCGTCCGGTTCCTCAAGCAGGGCGACAAGGTCAAGATCACGATCATGTTCCGTGGTCGCGAGCAGTCCCGCCCCGAGCTGGGCTACCGACTGCTGCAGCGGCTCGCTGAGGACGTCCAGGACCTCGGTTTCGTGGAGTCGAACCCGAAGCAGGACGGCCGGAACATGATCATGGTCCTCGGTCCGCACAAGAAGAAGACCGAGGCGATGGCCGAGGCCCGCCAGGCGCAGGAGGCCCGCAAGGCCGAAGCGAAGGCGAACCCCGGTAAGTCGCAGAACCCTGCCGAGGCTGAGGCGCCGTCCGAGGAGCCGGCCGAGGCGTGATCCCGGGGGATGTGCGTTCCCGTACGTCCCCGAGGATGTAACCGAAAGAAGAGAGCGACGCTCCACCGTGCCCGGTTTCACGACCGGGCACCGGAGCGCCACCGACGAGGAGAGAACGGCGCTATGCCGAAGAACAAGTCGCACAGCGGTGCCAGCAAGCGCTTCAAGGTCACCGGCTCCGGCAAGGTGCTCCGTGAGCGCGCCGGCAAGCGCCACCTGCTCGAGCACAAGTCGTCCCGCGTCACGCGTCGCCTCACCGGCAACGCCGAGATGGCCCCGGGCGACGCCGCGAAGATCAAGAAGCTTCTCGGCAAGTGACGCGGCGGCGCGCTGAGCGCCGTGCGTCGGGACCGGGACCGAATCGATTCCGGGTCGTGTGAGTACCACCACGACCCCGCTACAAGGAGTTAACAAGTGGCACGCGTCAAGCGGGCAGTCAACGCCCACAAGAAGCGCCGGGCGATCCTCGAGCAGGCCTCCGGCTACCGCGGTCAGCGTTCGCGCCTGTACCGCAAGGCCAAGGAGCAGGTCACCCACTCGCTGGTCTACAACTACAACGACCGCAAGAAGCGCAAGGGCGACTTCCGTCAGCTGTGGATCCAGCGCATCAACGCCGCTGCCCGCGCCAACGGCATCACCTACAACCGCTTCATCCAGGGTCTGAAGGCCGCGAACGTCGAGGTCGACCGCAAGATCCTGGCCGAGCTGGCCGTGAACGACGCGAACGCCTTCGCGGCGCTCGTCGAGGTCGCGCAGAAGGCGCTGCCGTCGGACGTGAACGCTCCCAAGGCCGCGTGACGCTGCGCCGGCGCTAGGCCGACGCTCACTGTAGGACCCGCAGGCTGTTATGGCTTGCGGGTCCTGTTGTTGGGGTCCACTGCACGTCGTTCGGCCGCGGGCCCGTCGTGGTCGCTCGCGCCCACGCGGCGGAGCCGCATATCGACAGAGCCCCGCGCCCCCGAGGGGGCGACAAGTCGCCGAAGGTAAAAGGATGCCCTCCGTCTCTCCCGAGCTGATTTCCCCCAGGTCCGCCCGTGTCTCCGCCGCCCGGCGTCTCGCCAAGCGGAACTTCCGGGGCAAGGATCGGCTGTTCCTGGCCGAAGGGCCGCAGGCCGTGCGAGAGGCTGCCGGGCATCGGGTCGACGGCATCCCCACCCTCGTGGAGCTGTTCGCCACGGTCGAGGCCGCGGAGCGGTACGCCGACATCATCGGCGCGGCCCGCGGCGTCGGTGCCCGGGTGCACCTCGCCTCCGAAGAGGTCATCGCCGACATCTCCACCACCGTCACCCCGCAGGGCCTGGTCGGCGTCTGCCGGTTCCTGGACACCCCGTTCGAGGACATCCTCGCGGCCCGGCCCAAGCTGGTCGCCGTGCTCGCCCATGTGCGGGACCCCGGCAACGCCGGCACCGTGCTGCGCTGCGCCGACGCCGCCGGTGCCGAGGCCGTGGTGCTCACCGACGCCTCCGTGGACCTGTACAACCCCAAGGCCGTCCGGGCCTCGGTCGGCTCGCACTTCCACCTGCCCGTCGCCGTCGGCGTCCCCGTCGAGCGGGCCGTGGCCGGACTGAAGGAGGCCGGGGTGCGCGTCCTCGCCGCCGACGGTGCCGGCGACCGCGACCTGGACGAGGAGCTGGACAAGGGCACCATGGGCGGGCCCACCGCCTGGGTGTTCGGCAACGAGGCCTGGGGGCTGCCCGAGGAGACCCGCGCCCTCGCCGACGCCGTCGTACGCGTCCCCATCCACGGGAAGGCCGAGAGCCTGAACCTCGCCACCGCCGCCGCCGTATGTCTCTACGCGTCGGCCCGTGCACAGCGCGCCTCCGGAGGGTGCCGCTCCGTCACCGAGAGCTAGTAGGGTGACCAGCGCGGGGCCCTGCGCCGTCTGAGAGGTGGGGTACGGGGATGAGTGTGGCCGGCACGAGCACCGCGCCGGAGGGACGGGACGCGCGCCGCGCGCCCGCGCCCCGGTGCGCCGGCTCCGGCGTCGATCCCGACCAGCTGCCCGACGGCCTCGTCGTCGCCGACGAGCACGGCCGTGTGACCTGCTTCAACGCCGCCGCCGCGCGGATCACCGCGGTGCGGCCCGCCGACGCCCTCGGACAGTCCCTGGAGAAGGCGCTGCCCCTGGAGGACCTGGAGGGGCGCCGCTGGTGGCAGCTCACCGATCCCTACGGCGGGCTCGCCATCCGGGTGCGGCAGCCGGAGCGCAATCTGCTGCTCCCCGGCGGCCGGGAGGTCCTCGTCTCCGCCCGCTATGTGCGCGACGAGCCGCTGGGGCCGGTGCGGAGCGTGGTCGTCTCCCTCCGGGACACCGAGGCCCGCCGGCGCACCGAGCGCGGCCACGCCGAGCTGATCGCCACCGTCGCCCACGAGCTGCGCTCCCCGCTGACCTCCGTGAAGGGCTTCACCGCCACCCTGCTCGCCAAGTGGGAGCGCTTCACCGACGACCAGAAGCGGCTCATGCTGGAGACCGTCGACGCCGACGCCGACCGCGTCACCCGCCTCATCGCCGAGCTGCTGGACATCTCCCGGATCGACTCCGGGCGGCTGGAGGTGCGCCGCCAGCCCGTCGACATCGGCGCCGCCGTCTCCCGGCACATCCAGGCCTACGTCGCCGCCGGCCAGCCCGCCGACCGCTTCCTGCTCCGCATCGAACAGCCGCTGCCCGCCCTGTGGGCCGACCCCGACAAGATCGACCAGGTGCTCAGCAACCTCATCGAAAATGCCGTGCGGCACGGCGAGGGAACCGTCACCATTGACGTCACGCCCACGCCGTCCCCTCGCGAGGGCGAGGAAACCGGCACGTCGGTCACCGTGAGCGACGAGGGGCCCGGCATCCCGGAGGAGTCCATGAACCGCGTCTTCACCCGTTTCTGGCGGGGCAGCAAGCGCGGCGGCACGGGCCTCGGGCTGTACATCGTCAAGGGCATCGTGGAGGCCCACGGCGGCACGATCACGGTCGGCCGGGCCGCGAGCGGCGGCGCCGAGTTCCGATTTACGTTGCCCGTGGCGGCCCCGGCGTATCTCGCCTAGCGGCCCACGGGCGCATTCGCGTAGCTCCACCCCGTTAGACTCGGCCTTTGGCACCTTTGTGTCCTTCACACGGCCCATCCATGGTCACGGGGACCATCCGCCAGCAATCGGAAGCACGGGAAGAGATGTCGGCACCCAATAAGTCGTACGACCCTGTCGAGGTCGAGGCGTTGAAACCGGAAGAGATCGAGCGCATGCGGGACGAGGCGCTCGCCGCCTTCGCCGCCGCGGACTCCCTCGACGCGCTCCACGAGGCGAAGGTCGCCCACACCGGCCCGGCCTCCCCGCTGGCCCTCGCCAACCGCGAGATCGGCGCCCTGCCCCCGCACGCCAAGGCCGAGGCCGGCAAGCGCGTCGGCATGGCCCGCGGCGGCGTGAACAAGGCCCTGGCCGCCCGCCAGGCCGAACTGGAGGCCGAGCGGGACGCCCGCGTGCTGGTCGAGGAGGACGTCGACGTCACGCTGCCGTACGACCGCGTCCCGGCCGGTGCCCGCCACCCGCTGACCACGCTCTCGGAGCGCATCGAGGACATCTTCGTGGCCATGGGCTACGAGGTCGCCGAGGGCCCCCAGGTCGAGGCGGAGTGGTTCAACTTCGACGCCCTGAACATCGGCCCGGACCACCCGGCGCGCGGCGAGGCCGACACCTTCTTCGTGCAGGGGCCGGACGGCGGCGCCGAGTCCGGCGTCGTGCTGCGCACCCACACCTCGCCCGTGCAGATCCGTTCGCTGCTCGACCGTGAGCTGCCGGTCTACGTGATCTGCCCGGGCCGCGTGTACCGCACCGACGAGCTGGACGCCACCCACACGCCCGTCTTCCACCAGGTCGAGCTGCTCGCCGTGGACGAGGGCCTGACCATGGCCGACCTCAAGGGCACCCTGGACCACATGGTCCAGTCGCTGTTCGGCGAGGGCATGAAGACCCGGCTGCGGCCGAACTTCTTCCCCTTCACCGAGCCGAGCGCCGAGATGGACATGCTCTGCTACGTCTGCAAGGGCGAGTCCGTCGGCAACCCCGACCGGCCCTGCCGCACCTGCTCCAGCGAGGGCTGGATCGAGCTGGGCGGCTGCGGCATGGTCAACCCGCGGGTGCTCACCGCCTGCGGCGTCGACCCGGAGAAGTACAGCGGCTTCGCCTTCGGGTTCGGCATCGAGCGGATGCTGATGTTCCGCCACAACGTCGAAGACATGCGAGACATGGTCGAGGGTGACGTCCGGTTCACCCGGCCGTTCGGGATGGAGATCTGATGCGGGTCCCGCTTTCTTGGCTGCGGGAGTACGTCGACCTGCCGGCGACTCAGACCGGGCGCGACGTCCAGGCCAAGCTCATTTCGGCCGGTCTGGAGGTCGAGACGGTCGAGCAGCTCGGCGCCGACCTCAAGGGCCCCCTGGTCGTCGGCCAGGTGCTGACCATCGAGGAGCTGGAGGGCTTCAAGAAGCCGATCCGCTTCTGCACCGTCGACGTCGGCCAGGCCAACGGCACCGGTGAGCCCCAGGAGATCGTCTGTGGCGCCCGCAACTTCCAGGTCGGCGACAAGGTCGTCGTGGTCCTCCCCGGCGCCACGCTGCCCGGCGGTTTCTCCATCGCCGCCCGCAAGACCTACGGCAAGACCTCCCACGGCATGATCTGCTCCAGCGACGAGCTGGGCATGGGCGACGACGGCACCCACGGCATCATCGTGCTGCCGCCGGAGACCGAGGTCGGCAAGGACGCCATCGAGCTGCTGGAGCTGGTCGACGAGGTCCTGGACATCGCCGTCACCGCCAACCGCGGCGACTGCCTGTCCATCCGCGGCGTCGCGCGCGAGACCGCCATCGCCTACGGCCTGCCGCTGCGCGACCCCGCGCTGATCGACGTCCCCGCGCCGAACGCCTACGGCTACCCGGTCCAGGTCTCCGACCCGTTCGGCTGCGACCGTTTCACCGCGCGCACCGTCACCGGCCTGCGCCCCGAGGCACGCTCCCCGATCTGGCTCCAGCGCCGGCTGCAGAAGGTCGGCATGCGCCCGATCTCGCTCGCCGTCGACGTCACGAACTACGTGATGATGGAGCTGGGCCAGCCGCTGCACGCCTACGACCGGTCCCTGGTCCGGGGCACGATCGGCGTGCGCCGCGCGCAGGAGGGCGAGAAGCTCGTCACCCTCGACGGCGTCGAGCGCACGCTGCACGCCGAGGACCTGGTCATCACCGACGAGCGCGGCCCCATCGGCCTCGCCGGTGTGATGGGCGGCGCCAACACGGAGATCGCCGATCACGAGGTGACCGAGGAAGGCGTCAACGGAACGACCGACGTCGTCATCGAGGCCGCCCACTTCGACGCCGTCTCCATCGCCCGGACGGCCCGCCGCCACAAGCTGCTCTCCGAGGCGTCCCGCCGCTTCGAGCGGGGCGTCGACCCGCAGGCCGCCGCTGCCGCCGCGCAGCGCACGGTGGACCTGCTGGTCCTCCTCGCGGGCGGTACGGCGGAGGCCGGCGTCACCGAGATCATCGCGCCCTCGGCCCCGCACACCATCACCCTCCCGGCCGGCCACCCGGACAAGGTCGCGGGGGTCGACTACGGCCGGGAGACGGTCGTACGCCGTCTCCAGCAGGTCGGCTGCGACGTGTACGGGCAGGACGAGCTGCTGGTCACCGTCCCGTCCTGGCGCCCCGACCTGGTCGACCCGAACGACCTGGCCGAAGAGGTCATCCGCCTGGAGGGTTACGAGAACCTGCCCTCCACGCTGCCCAAGCCGCCCTCGGGCCGTGGCCTGACCCACCGCCAGCGGCTGCACCGCCGGGTCGGCCGGGCGCTGGCCGGCGCGGGCTATGTCGAGGCACCGAACTACCCGTTCGTCAGCGAGCAGGTCTTCGACCAGCTCGGGCTGGAGGGCGACGACCCGGCCCGCCGCGTCGTGAAGCTGGTCAACCCGCTCAGCGACGAGGAGCCGGCGCTGCGTACGACGCTGCTGCCGGGCCTGCTCGGCGCCCTGCGGCGCAACGACGGCCGGGGCTCGCACGACCTCGCCCTGTTCGAGACCGGGCTGGTCTTCCTGCCGCGCGAGGAGTCGCGCGGCGCCACGCACCTGCCCGTCGACCGGCGTCCCACCGACGAGGAGATCGCCGCGCTGAACGCCGCGCTGCCCGCGCAGCCCCGGCACGTGGCCGTCGTCCTCGCCGGCGCCCGTGAGCAGGCCGGCTGGTGGGGCAAGGGCCGTCCGGCCGACTGGGCCGACGCGGTCGAGGCGGGGCGTGCCGTCGCCCGGGAAGCCGGTGCCGAACTGATCGTCCGCAAGGGCCAGTACGGTCCGTGGCACCCCGGCCGGTGCGCCGAGCTGGTGGTCGTCGCGGACGGCGCCGAGCAGGTCGTGGGCCATGCGGGAGAACTGCACCCGCGGGTCCTCAAGGCCCTGGGGCTGCCCGAGCGCACGTGCGCGATGGAGCTGAACCTGGACGCCCTGGAGGCGGTGGGTGACGGTACCCCGCAGGCGCCGGGCATCTCCTCGTTCCCGGTCGCCACGCAGGACGTCGCCCTCGTCGTCGACAAGCCGGTGCCGGCCGTGGAGGTCGAGGCGGCGCTGCGTGAGGGTGCCGGTGAACTGCTGGAGTCCATCCGGCTGTTCGACGTGTACGAGAACGCCGAGCAGTTGGGGGAGGGCCGGAAGTCGCTCGCCTACGCCCTCCGGTTCCGGGCCGCCGATCGCACGCTGACCGTGGACGAGGCTTCGGCCGCGCGGGACGCGGCGGTTGCGCTCGCGGGTGAGCGGACCGGGGCGGTGCTCCGGGGCTGATCGCCTCCTCAGCTGCATAAATGCGGGTTGACCGACGGGGGCTCACTCATTCGGGTGGGAAGTGAGGGCGATCCTGCCCGCCCGGGTCATGCCGTCGACAGAATCGGACCGGCCTTTCGGGGTCGGTCCGATTCCTCTGTCAGGGCCCATATGGGGGACCAGAGGCATGATCCGCATCAAGGCACGGGCGCCCACCGGGCGGGCAGCCGTACTGCCCACGGTCTGGGGAGCCGTCGCGGTCGGCTACAAGTTCGGCTGCCCGCTCGCCCAGCAGAACGGGCTCGGGGCCCGCATCGTCACCAGTGCCGTGTTCTTCGCCGTCGGCACCGGCCTCATAGTCCATGTCCGCCGCTCCCTGCTGCGGGAGCTGCGGCTCGCCCGGCGGGCGGCGAAGGCCGCGCAGAACGTCGTCCTGCGTCCGCTGCCGCCACGACTCGACGGGATCGACGTCGCCGCCGCCCAGCTGTCCGCCGACCGGGGTGCGAGCGTCGGCGGCGATCTGTACGAGGCCATCGCCACGGAACACGGGGTCCGGGTGGTGATGGGGGACGTACGGGGGCACGGTCTGGCCGCCCTCGGCACCGTCGCCGCCCTCCTCGGCAGCTTCCGCGAGGCCGCCCACGACGAGCCCGAACTCGGCCTCGTGCTCGGCAGACTGGACCGCGCCCTCGCCCGCCACCTGCGCGAACGCGCCCGCGCCGAGCACCCCGCGAACGGCCCCGCCGACCTCGACAACCCGGTCGCCGAGGAGTTCGTCACCGTACTCCTCCTGGAGATCGGCAGGGACGGCGACCTGCGTGTCCTCAACTGCGGCCATCCGTGGCCGTATGTGCTGAGGGGGACCAGGGTCGAGCAGCTGACCTGCGGGGACCCCCTTCCGCCGCTGGGGCCGTTTCCGCTGCCGACGGAGCTGGAGGTCCTGTCCTGCGGCCGACTGCGTCCGGAGGAGTCGCTGGTCCTCTTCACGGACGGGGCGGAGGACGCACGGGACGGCCAGGGTCGCTTCTTCTCGCTGCCGGAAGTCTTGCGTGAGGCCGTACACGACCATCCGGTTTCACCCCAGGCGGTCCTGCGCACCGTCTTCACGGCCCTTCTGCGCCACACCGTTGGCAGAACGACGGATGACGTTGCGGTACTGGTCCTGCGCAATGGCCGAAGAGGGTCAAGCTGTGACTCCCCGGGGGCGCGGGGCGATGACATCAGCTGCTCCGCCGCGCGGGCCTGCTCAGCTCCCACGCACCCGCAGCCGACGACGTACCGGTAGCCCCCGTGGCCCGGCCGAGCCGCCGTCGTTCGAGGGGGAGCCGGCGGCTCGGCCGGCCTCTTGCGAGGCATCTCAGTCAACCGGATCGACACGCTCCGCGACAGCGCGCGTACACCACGGATACGGGCACTCCGTTCACACCCCGTGTGAACGCGGAGCCACTACGCTGACCGCACCAGGCCACTCGGGGGGCATCCCATGCAGCCCAACACTCTGCTCGACGCCATCCTGGACGAGGCGGGGATCTCGCACGCCGGCCTCGCCGCCCACGTCAACCAGGCGGGCCGCGCCCGCGGACTCACACTGCGGTACGAACACACCGCCGTGGCACGCTGGTTGAAGGGCCAGCGGCCCCGCGGCCAGGTGCCGGACCTGATCTGCGAGGTGCTCGCGGCACGGCTGCGGCGGCCCGTCACGCTCGACGACATCGGGCTCGGTGTGCCCGGTGAGCCCAGCACCCCGCACGCCGGTTCGCTGGGCGGGTTCGTGGAGCGGGCCACCGCCCTGTGGCGCTCGGACGAACAGCAGCGGCCCCATGTGCTGGGCGCCCCGGCCGTCACCGGGACCCCGGCGGTGATGCCGGTGTGGGAGTGGGAGAACCCGCCCGAGGACGTCGACGTCTCCCGGGGCGGCCGGCACCGGGTCACCACGGCCGACATCGAGATGCTGCGAGCCGCCCGGACGCACTACGAGCAGATGTACCGCAAGGCCGGCGGTGTCGCCACGCGGACGCGGATCGTCGGGTTCCTCAACGCCGAGGCCGCGCCGCTGCTGCGCGGCAGCTACACCGACGCCACCGGCCGCCAACTGCACCGGGCCACGGGCGGGCTGGTGGCGATCGCGGGCATCTGCGCGTACGACTCCGACGCGCACGGGCTGGCCCAGCGCTACTTCCACCAGGCGCTGCGGCTGGCAAAGGCCAGCGGGGACCGGGGCCTCGGGGCGTACGTCATCGCGCTGCTCGTCAACCAGTCGCTGTTCATGCGGGAGTACCGGCAGGCCGTCGCCTTCGCCGAGGCCGCGCTGCGCGCCGCCGGCCGGCACATCACCCCGGCGCTCGCCTCCGACCTGTACGCGATGCAGGCCAAGGCGTACGCGCATCTCGGGGACGGCGGCAGCGCGCTGTCCTGCATCCGGCGGGCGGAGACGGCGGCCGAGCGGATCCGGCGGGGCTACGAGCCCGACGAGACCGGGTATGTGCAGCCGGGGCTGGTCAATGTGCAGGTGGCCGAGGCGCTGCTGAGCCTCGGGGAACTCGCCGCCGCCCGGGAGCACGCGGCGGCGGCCGTCGACAACCCGGCCCACGACCGGGGGCGGGTGCACCGGCTGGCCATGCTCAGCACCATCGAACTGCGCCAGGGCAACGCCGACAAGGCCGTGGCCACCGCGGTGCAGATGGCGGAGCAGGCACGGGGAATGGAGTCCCAGCGGCTGCGCGACCGACTGCGCGCGGTACGCGAGCATCTGGTGCGGTGCGGTTCGGCCGGCACCGCCGAGGCCGCCGAACTCATCGACGGGGCACTGCGCGTACCGCTGTAGGCCCCCTGTGGGCGCACCGTCCCTGCTGCGATATTGCCACTTACTCGGCGGAAGGTGGCAGAACCGTGCAGTGGACGAAACAGAGCGAACAAACTGTGTATGAAAACCGCTGGTTCAGCGTCAATCTCGCGGATGTCGAGCTGCCGGACGGCCGGCACCTCGACCACTTCCTGATCCGGCTGCGGCCCGTGGCCGTGGCCACGGTGGTCAACGAGGCGAACGAGGTGCTGCTGCTGTGGCGGCACCGCTTCATCACCGACAGCTGGGGCTGGGAGCTGGCGGCGGGCGTCGTCGAGGACGGCGAGGACATCGCGAGCGCGGCGGCCAGGGAACTGGAGGAGGAGACCGGCTGGCGGCCGGGGCCCCTGCACCACCTCATGAGCGTGGAGCCGTCCAACGGCCTCACCGACGCCCGGCACCACATCTACTGGTCCGACCGGGGTGAGTACGTCGGACACCCCGTGGACGACTTCGAGTCGGACCGGCGGGTATGGGTCCCCCTGAAACTCGTCCCCGACCTGATCGCCCGTGGGGAGGTCCCGGCCGCCAACATGGCGGCCGCGTTACTCCTGCTGCACCACCTCAGGCTCGCCGAAGGTCAGTGAGCCGGCGGCTAGTGGGCCGCCAGCGCCTGCCAGACCGTCACCACGAGCGCACCGAGCGCGGTCAGCGCCGCGAGCGAGGGCAGCGGCCAGCGTGCGTGTTCCAGCGAGGCCATCCGGGTGTTCAGTTCGTCCAGCTCCTTGGCGGTCTCCTCGGTACGGTGACGCAGCAGCGCCAGTCCTCCCTCGACGCGGACGTAGGCCACGTCGAGGCGGCGCCGTAACTCTGCGAGTTCTCCATGGACCACGGGATGCTCCGGATCGGCGGTCACGGGTCCGCTCCTCTCTGTAGTCGAAATGGATGGTTCCGCATCCCTTGCATGCGCATGCAGAGTCAACTCCCCTGGTGGGCACGTGGGGAGCGTGTGCGAAGGGCATATGCGTGCCCGGCGCGCACACGGCGTGTGAAACAGATGGGCCCGGCACCGGAATCCGGTGCCGGGCCCGTAGGCGTCGCTCTTCGTAATCAGCCGTAGGTGTAGAAGCCGGAGCCGGTCTTCCGGCCGAGCCGGCCCGCCTCCACCATGCGCTGGAGCAGCGGGGGAGCGGCGTACAGCGGCTCCTTGTACTCGGCGTACATCGAGTTGGCGATGGAGACGATGGTGTCCAGGCCGATCAGGTCGGACAGCTTCAGCGGGCCCATCGGGTGGGCGCAGCCCATCTCCATGCCGTTGTCGATGTCCTCGCGGCTCGCGATGCCCGACTCGAACATCCGGATCGCGGACAGCAGGTACGGCACGAGCAGCGCGTTCACCACGAACCCGGAGCGGTCCTGGGCGCGGATGGCGTGCTTGCCGAGCACCTTCTCGGCGAAGACCTGGGCGCGGCTGAGCGTGCCCTCGGAGGTGGTGAGCGCCGGGATCAGCTCCACCAGCTTCTGCACCGGGGCCGGGTTGAAGAAGTGGACGCCGACGACGTGGTCCGGGCGGGAGGTGGCGACCGCCAGCTTCACCAGCGGGATCGAGGAGGTGTTGGAGGCCAGGATCGCGTCCGGCCGGGTCACCACCTGGTCGAGCACCTGGAAAATCTCGGTCTTCACCTGCTCGTTCTCGACGACGGCCTCGATCACCAGGTCCCGGTCGGCGAACTCGCCGAGGTCGGTGGTGAAGCTCAGCCGCGCCTGGGTGGAGTCCCGCTCCGCCTCGGTGATCTTGCCGCGCTCGGCGGCCTTGGCCAGGGAGTTGAACAGCCGGGTGCGGCCGATCTCCAGGGCTTCGCCGGTGGTCTCGGCGACCTTCACGTCCAGTCCCGCGCGGGCGCACACCTCGGCGATGCCCGCGCCCATCTGGCCGCAGCCCACGACTCCGACGCGCTCGATGTCGGTCACATCGTTCCCTTCGCTGAGTTCTCCGGCTCGCTGGCAGACCTCCGGGTTCGGCGCCTGCTCCGATCGTGCACGTTACCGCCAAGTATCGATGATCGATCGCCGGGGTGGGGGCATCCTGAACCGCGGAACGATCCGTGACGGAGCGGATCCGGAGCGTATGGGGGTGTCCCGATGGGGCGCATGTCGCGGCGGACCTTCGCCCTGGGCGCGCTGTCCACGCTGGCGACGGCACCGGCTGTGCCCACGAGGAGCGCGGCGGTCCCGGCACCGGGCGAGGCCCGCCCGGCTCCGGCGCCGTACCCCGACCGCACCTCGCGCGCCGGCGCCGGGATGCGGGGCGTCTGGATCGCGACCGTCGTCAACCGGGACTGGCCCTCGCGGACCGGCCTCACGCCGAGCGCGCAGCGCAAGGAGCTGATCGCCCACCTGGACCGCGCGGTCCGCGACCGGCTCAACACGGTGATCCTCCAGGTGCGGCCCACGGCCGACGCGCTGTGGCCGTCGCCGTACGAACCCTGGTCCGAGTACCTCACCGGCACCCAGGGCAGGCACCCGGGCTGGGACCCGCTCGGCACGGCCGTCCAGGAGGCGCACGCCCGGGGCCTGGAGCTGCACGCCTGGTTCAACCCGTACCGGATCGCCCAGCACACCGACCCCGGCCGGCTGGCCGCCTCGCACCCGGCCCGCAAGCACCCCGACTGGGTCGTGCCCTACGGCGGCCGGCTCTACTACAACCCCGGCCTGCCCCAGGTCCGCGCCTTCGTGCAGCAGGCGATGCTCGACGCGGTCGCCCGCTACCCGGTCGACGCCGTCCACTTCGACGACTACTTCTACCCCTATCCGGTCGCCGGGCAGACCTTCGACGACGACGACGCGTACGACCGCCACGGCGGCGCCTTCTCCGGCCGGGCCGCCTGGCGGCGGGACAACATCGACACACTGGTGCGGGAGATGGCCGCCGGCATCAAGCGGGTCCGGCCCGGCACCCGGTTCGGGGTCAGCCCCTTCGGGGTGTGGCGCAACGCGTCGACCGACCCGCGGGGCTCCGACACGCAGGCGGGCGTGGAGACGTACGACGACCTGTACGCGGACACCCGCGCCTGGGTCCGCAACCACTGGATCGACTACATCGTCCCGCAGCTCTACTGGCACATCGGGTACTCCGCCGCCGACTACGCCCGGCTCGTGACCTGGTGGGCGGAGGTCGCCAAGGGCACCAAGACCCACCTGTACATCGGCGAGGCCCTGTACCGGGCGGGCGCCGCCGGGCAGCCGTCCGCCTGGCAGGACCCGGTCGAACTGTCCCGGCACCTGACCCTCGCCGCCCGGTACCCGCAGGTGCGCGGGCACGTGTTCTTCGCCGCGGCGGACCTGACGGCCGATCCGATCGGGGCGATGGCACGGGTGGTCGCCGACCACTACCCGGGGCCGGCGGAACCACCGCGCTGACTACTGCTGTTGCTCGTCCTTGTGCTTGACCTGGCAGTCGGGTCCGGGGGACATGATCGCCTCGTGCCCGTCCTCGAAACGGACGCGGTAGGGCGGGTTGCCCTCCTGCCCGAGCACTTCTACGACTTCCGAGACGTGGTCGTGCTGACCCACCACCCTGCCGTGCTGGACCAGCTTGTCGCCCTTGGATGCGCGCATCTACAGGCCCTCCTCACGATCACGACCGCTGAGTGACGGCGATGCACACGAGCACGGCGACGGCGGTCAGGGGGGCGGCCGCCGTGAAGTGCTCGCCCAGCAGCAGCGCCGACCACACCAGTGTGAGCAGGGGCTGAGCCAACTGCAACTGGCTGGCCCGGGGGATGCCGATGGCCGCCATCCCCCGGTACCAGACGAGCAGCCCGAGGAACTGCGAACCGATCGCCACCCACAGCAGGCCGGCGACGCCGTGCCCGCTCAGGCGCACCGGCTCGTACGTCAGCGCCAGCGCCGCGGCCGGCACGGTCAGCGGCAGGCACAGCACCAGCGCCCAGCCGATGACCTGCCAGCCCGGCATGACCCGGGCCAGCCGGCCGCCCTCGGTGTACCCGGCCGCGCACACCAGCAGCGCCCCGAAGAGATACGCGTCGGCCGCGGTGAGCGCGCCGCCGCTCTGGCCGACGGTGAAGGCGAGCACGGCCGCCGCGCCCGCCACGGCCGCCAGCCAGAACCGGCGGGAGGGCCGGGCGCCGGTACGCAGGGCCGAGAACACGGCGGTGGTCAGCGGCAGCAGGCCCACCACGACGGCCGCGTGTGCGGTGGTGGACGTCTGCAGGGCGAGCGTGGTCAGCATGGGGAAGCCGAGCACCACTCCGGCGGCGACCACGGCGAGCCCGGCGAGATGCCGCCGGGCCGGAAGCCGTACGCGCAGGGCCAGCAGACAGCCACCGGCGACGAGTGCGGCGAGGACGCCGCGCACCGCCACCAGCGACCACGGGCCGAAGCTCTCCAGGCCCCAGGCGGTCGAGGGGAAGGTCAGGGAGAAGGCGACCACGCCGAGGGCGGCCTGGACGGTGCCGAGTCCCCGGGACTCCCGCGGAGCGCTGACTGCTATCGGGCTGGGGGTAGTAGCGCTACTCTGTGTTCTCATGCAACAGCGTAGCAGCGTGGGAGAACTGGCAGAACAGCTGCGGAGGGAACTCGACCGCTACTCTCCCGGTGGAAAGCTCCCGTCGAGCCGGGCGCTGGTCGAGCGGTTCCGGGTGAGCCCCGTGACCGTCTCGCGGGCGCTCGCCCAGCTCGCCGCCGAGGGCCTGGTGGTCACCCGGCCGGGCGCGGGCGCCTTCCGGGCCCGGCCGCACCGGACCGAGACCCCCGCCGGGGACACCTCCTGGCAGGAGGTCGCGCTGAGTGCCGACGGCGCCGCCGACCTCGTACCGCGCACCGTGGACGCCTCCGGCGTCACGGTCTCGCTGGCCGCCCCGCCGCCCGGGGTCCTGGAACTCAGCGGCGGCTATCTGCACCCCTCGCTCCAGCCGGAGCGCGCCATGGCGGCGGCCCTCGCGCGGGCCGGGCGGCGGCCGGGCGCCTGGGGGAGGCCGCCGCTGGAGGGCCTGCCGGAGCTGCGGGAGTGGTTCGCGCGCGGGATCGGCGGCACCGTCACCGCGGCCGAGGTGCTGATCGCGGCGGGCGGCCAGGCCGCGCTGGCCACCGCCCTGCGCGCGCTCGCCCCGCCCGGCGCCCCGGTGCTCGTGGAGTCGCCCACCTACCCGGGCATGCTGGCCCTCGCCCGCGCGGCCGGACTGCGGCCCGTCCCGGTCCCCGTCGACCCCGACGGGGTGCGCCCCGACCTGCTCGCGGACGCCTTCCACGCCACCGGCGCCCGCGTCTTCGTCTGCCAGCCGCTGTTCCAGAACCCCACCGGCGCCGTGCTGGCGCCCGCCCGGCGCACCGAGGTGCTGCGCATCGCCCGCGAGGCCGGCGCGTTCGTCGTCGAGGACGACTACGTCCGCCGGCTCGTGCACGCCGACGCCGGCCCGCTGCCCCGCCCGCTGGCCGCCGACGACCCGGACGGCGTGGTCGTCCACGTCGGTTCGCTGACCAAGGCGACGTCGCCCAGTTTCCGGGTGAGCGCCCTGGCCGCGCACGGGCCGGTGCTGGAACGGCTGCGCGCCATCCAGGTCGTGGACAGCTTCTTCGTCCCCCGCCCGCTCCAGGAAGCCGCCCTCGAACTCGTCGGCTCCCCGGCCTGGCCCCGCCATCTGCGGGCGCTGTCGGCCGAGCTGAGGACCCGCCGCGACGCCATGACGAGCGCGCTCGCCCGGCAGCTGCCCGGCCTCGCCCTGCCGCACATCCCCTCCGGCGGCTACCACCTGTGGGTGCGCCTGCCCGACGGCGCTGTCGGCTCCGGGGGAGAGTCCGCGCTGACCGCGGCGGCCCTCCGCGCGGGCGTCGCCGTCACCCCGGGCCGCCCCTACTTCAGCGCCGAACCCCCCGCCGCCCACCTCCGCCTGAGCTTCGCGGCGGTCGCCGGCACCGGGGAGATCGCGGAGGGGGTGCGGCGGCTGCGGGCGGCGTACGACGAGGTCCTGCGAAATCCGCTCGTCGCCCGGCAGCCGGACCTGTGAGGATCACCGCATGAGCGATACACCTGACCTCCCCGAGGGGTACGAGTTCTGCGCCGACTCCGCCCGGGTCGACGTGGACCGCGTGCACGGCTGGCTGTCGTCCGACGCGTACTGGGCGATCGGCCGTCCGCGCGAGAAGCACGAGCGGGCGATGGCGTCCTCGCTGAACTTCGGGGTGTACGCCACGGGCTCAGGGGAGCAGGTGGCGTACGCGCGCGTGGTCACCGACCAGGCGCTGTTCGCCTGGCTCGCCGATGTGTACGTCGACCCGTCGGTGCGCGGAAAGGGCGTCGGCACGGCGTTCGTCGCCCGGATCCGCGCGCACCTGGAGCCACTCGGCCTGCGCCGGCTGCTGCTGGCGACGCAGGACGCGCACGGGGTCTACGAGAAGCTGGGCTTCCGGCCGCTGGACCGTCCCGAGCTGTACATGGTGCACACCTTCGGGCAGACGGTGGACGCCTGACCGCACCGCGTCTCTTGACCTGCTGCTCGCCGGGGCTCACCATCACCGCATGCCACTGAGGGTGACGTTCGTCGCCGCCGCGCGCGGTGCCGCGCTGCTCGCGGAGCGCTTCGAGGACGACCGGCCGCTGGACCAGGGCGGCTGGGACGAGGTGCAACGCGTCGCCGCAGGCCTGCTGCCGCTGGCCGCGGCCGAGCTGCGCTACTGCTCGCCGACGCCGCGCAGCCGGGCCACGGGCGACGCCCTGGGGTACGCCCCGCTGGTCCAGCTCGCGCTGCGGGACTGCGACATGGGCCGCTGGCGGGGGCTGACGCTGGGCGAGGCGATGGCCCGGGAGCCGGAGGCGGTGGACGCCTGGCTCGCGGACCCGCGGTCCACCCCGCACGGCGGCGAGTCGTTGCTGGCGTTCATCTCCCGGGTCGGCGGCTGGCTGGACACCCGGCCGGTGGACGACGGCGGCCGGATCGTCGCGGTGGCCGAGCCGTCCGTGATCCGGGCGGCCCTGGTCTACGCCCTGAAGGCGCCTCCCTCGACCTACTGGAACATCGACGTCCGCCCGCTGTCCACGACGACGGTCACGGGCCGCGCCGGCCGCTGGAACCTCCGCTTCGACGGGGTCCCGGCTCAGGCCGCGCGCGGCTAGCCGGCCGCTCCTTCACGCACGTAGTCGGTGGTGAGAACCAGGTCCTTCGCCGGCCCGCCGACCCGCCACACCGTGCGCCAGTGGTCGGCGTCCCGGACCGTGAACTCGCCCCGGTAGAGGTCGGCCGCGCAGGGGTGGTCGGCGACGTACCGGCCCGTGGTCAGGTCCAGCTCGTGGAAGGGCCGCCCGTCGGCGAACCGCACGTCGGCCCGGCCCGGCCCGGGCCCCGGCAGGAAGCGCAGGGTCCGGGTGGCGGGCCGGGCCACCCCCTGCCAGGTGAAGGTGCCGCGCTCCTCGTGCAGCAGCCCACCGCCGGCCAGCGCGCTGAAGACGGTCGTCCCGGTGAAGTGCCCTTCGTCCCCGCTCGCCAGATCCCGCACAGCACGCTCGACGCGCCACCGCCCCGCCAGATGGGCCAGTACGTCGGGTACGGGCCAGAACTCGTCCATCACCGTGCCTCTCCCGGCGCCCCTTCGCGGCGCTCGCCCCATTGACGTGCTCATACCCCTTCTCTATCTTGCCGTTCGAAGTGCTGACCAATGTCTGATATTTCGAACAACGAGCCGCGGAGTATCCATGTCACGCACCGCCCGCTGGAGACTCGGCCTGGGAACGAGCGCCGTTCTGCTCGCCACGGCCGCCCTCCCCGCCCCCGCCCACGCCGAGGACGTCACCGACTACGCGATCACCGTCGACCCCTCCGCCACCGGGCCGAAGATCGACAAGACGATGTACGGCGTCTTCTTCGAGGACATCAACCGCGCCGCCGACGGCGGCCTGTACGCCGAACTCGTCCAGAACCGGTCCTTCGAGTACTCCACCGACGACAACAAGGCCTACACCCCGCTGACCGCCTGGACGGTCTTGGGCACCGCGCAGGTCCTGGACGACTCCGGCCGCCTGAACGACCGCAACCGCGCCTACCTCTCCCTGGGCGCGGGATCGTCGGCCACCAACGCCGGCTACAACACCGGCATCGCCGTGCGGGACGGCGAGACGTACGACTTCTCGGTCTGGGCCCGCGCCGAGGCCGGCAGCACGCTCACCGTGACCCTCCAGGACTCCGGCGGCACGCTCGCCACCGCCCGGCGGATCGCCGTGAAGAAGAACGGCTGGGCCCGGTACCAGGCCGTCTTCACCGCCACCCGCACCAGCGCCACCGGCCGGCTCACCGTGGCCGCCGACGCCGCCACGGCCCTGGACATGGTGTCCCTCTTCCCGCGCGACACCTACAAGCACGAGCCCAACGGGCTGCGCGAGGACCTCGCCGAGAAGATCGCCGCCCTGCACCCGGGCTTCGTCCGCTTCCCCGGCGGCTGCCTGGTCAACACCGGCTCCATGCAGGACTACAGCCAGGCCTCCGGCTGGCAGCGCAAGCGCTCCTACCAGTGGAAGGACACCATAGGCCCGGTCGAGCAGCGCGCCACCAACGCCAACTTCTGGGGCTACAACCAGAGCTACGGCCTCGGCTACTACGAGTACTTCCGGTTCGCCGAGGACATCGGCGCCATGCCGCTGCCCGTCGTACCGGCCCTGGTCACCGGCTGCGGCCAGAACAAGGCCGTCGCCGACGACGCCCTGCTGAAGCGGCACATCCAGGACACCCTCGACCTCATCGAGTTCGCCAACGGGCCCGCCTCCTCGAAGTGGGGCAAGGTGCGCGCCGGGATGGGCCACCCCAAGCCCTTCCACCTCACCCACATCGAGGTCGGCAACGAGGAGAACCTGCCGAACGAGTTCTTCGCCCGCTTCCAGCAGTTCCGCGCGGCCGTCCAGGCGAAGTACCCGTACATGAAGGTGATCTCCAACTCCGGGCCGGACGACGCGGGATCGACCTTCGACACGGCCTGGAAGCTCAACCGGGACGCCAAGGTCGACATGGTCGACGAGCACTACTACAACAGCCCGCAGTGGTTCCTGCAGAACAACGACCGCTACGACTCCTACGACCGCTCCGGGCCGAAGGTCTTCCTCGGCGAGTACGCCTCCCAGGGCAACGCCTTCAAGAACGGCCTCGCCGAGGCGGCGTACATGACGGGCCTGGAGCGCAACGCGGACGTCGTCAAGCTCGCCTCCTACGCCCCGCTGTTCGCCAACGAGGACTACGTCCAGTGGAGCCCGGACATGGTGTGGTTCAACAACCACGCCTCCTGGGGCTCGGCGAACTACGAGGTCCAGAAGCTGTTCATGACGAACGTGGGCGACCGGGTGGTGCCGAGCACGGCCACCGGCACCCCGAGCCTCAGCGGGCCCATCACGGGCGCGGTCGGCCTGTCCACCTGGAACACCAGCGCCGCCTACGACGACGTACGGGTCACCGGCGCCGACGGCGGCACGCTGCTCAGCGACGACTTCTCCGCCGACGCCTCCCGGTGGACCCACACCGGCACCGGCAGCTGGAGCATCCAGGACGGCCGGTACGTCCAGACGGACGACACCGCCGAGAACACCATGGTCCAGGCCGGCGACCCGTCCTGGCACGACTACGACCTGCACGTGAAGGCCACCAAGAAGTCCGGCAAGGAGGGCTTCCTCGTCGCCTTCGGCGTCAAGGACACCGGGAACTACTACTGGTGGAACATCGGCGGCTGGAACAACACCCAGTCGGCGGTCGAGCAGGCCGTGGACGGCGGCAAGTCCACGCTGATCTCCAAGGCCGGGTCGGTCGAGACCGGCCGTGCCTACGACGTCGACATCGAGGTGCGCGGCCGTCAGGTCACCCTGTACCTCGACGGCGAGGAGTGGGGCAGCTTCACCGACGACAAGCCGGCCGAGCCGTTCCGCCAGGTCGTCACCCGCGACGCGAAGACCGGCGAGCTGATCGTCAAGGTCGTCAACGCCCAGTCCGCCGCGGCCCGCACAGCCGTCGACCTCGGCGGCGCCGAGGTGGCGTCCACGGCGAAGGTGACGACGCTCGCCGCCGCGCCGGACGCGGTGAACACCGAGACGTCCACGGCGGTCGCCCCGCGGACGTCCACGTTCACCGGGGTCGCGAGGAAGTTCACCTACACCTTCCCGGCGAACTCCATCACCTTCCTGAGGATCGAGCAGAGGTAGCGACGGATCACCCCGAAGCGGCGTCCGGCGCGGGCTGCTGTCCGGGCGGCAGCGGCCCGCGCCCGGCGACGCCAGCGCCCCCTCGGGGGTCGGCGGGGCCTCCGCGGCCCGCGAGGCCGGTTCACCTTGAGAACCCCTCGCGGAAATCTACCGTTTTCCGAAGCGCCCTCGAATTCACGCGATGTTTCCCTTATTCGGAGGAAGTCGCCTCACTTTTCGGTGAGCACACAACCCTTCGGAAACACCCCCCGTCTAAGTCGGCGAAATCACCGAAATGAATTCGCTGGGGGCCTTCCGCGCAATGGACCGCTCGACCACACCTGATGCGCCGCGCCGGGCCGCCCTGCTCGCCGCGGCCGTCACGATCACCGCCTTCTGCGCCGGTGACGTGCTGGCGCGCGGCTATCCCTTCGGCCCCCGCACCCGCAGCGTCAACGACCTCGGCAACCAGTACGTGCCCTTCCACGCCCACCTGTGGGACCTGCTGCACGGCAGGGCCCACGGCGGCCTCCTCGTGAACTGGCAGTCCGGCTACGGCGCCAGCTTCCTGCCCGACCTCGGCACCTACCTCGGCAGCCCCTACGCCCTGCTCGTCGCCCTCTTCCCGCGCGACCAGATCGACCTCGCCGTCTACGCCGTCACCCTCCTGAAGACCGCCTCCGCCGCCGCGGCCATGGCCTGGCTGCTGCTCACCCTGCGCCCCGGCCGCTGGTGGGCGGCGGGCCTGCTCGGGGCCTCGTACGCGCTGTGCGGCTGGAGCACGGCCGACGCCTCCTACAACCCGATGTGGCTCGACGGCCTGATCGCCCTGCCCCTGCTGTGCCTGGTCGGCGAGTGGGCGCTCACCGGACGCCGTCGCCTGACCGGCGTCCTGATCGTCGCCCTCGCCTGGACCGCCAACTTCTACACCGCCTACATGGCCACCCTCGGCGCCGCCCTCGTCCTGCTGCTGCGCCTGCTGCTCGCCCGGCCGCCGCGCCGGCAGGCGCTCGCCACGGCCGGCCGCGCCGCCCTCACCACCGCCCTCGGCGTGGGCCTCGCCGCCCCGCTCGTGACGGTCGTCTACTTCGGCACGAAGCACGCCTACCCCGGCCGCGTACGCCAGTTCGCCCCGGTGCCCACCGAGGACGTGGCCGCCCGGCTGCTGCCCGCGACCTACGGCTTCGGCTCCCCGGCCCTCTACGTCGGCATCACCGCCCTGCTCCTCGCCCTCGCCCTGCCCTTCCACCGCGCGGTCCCGGTCCCGGTGCGCGCCGGCTGGACGGCGCTGGCGCTCGTCGTGGCCCTCTCCCTCCAGTGGGGCCCCACCCACCTGCTCTGGCACGCCTTCGCCACCCCGCAGGGCAGCCCCTACCGGCAGGCGTTCGTGCTGTGCGGGCTGCTGGTCATCGCCGCCTGGCACGCCATGGCGTACGGCCTGCCCGGCCGGCGCGCCCTCGGTGCCGCGACCGCCCTGCTCGTGCTGATCGCCGCCGTCGCGAGCCGCAGCGGGCTGGTGCGGCCGTACACCTGGCCGGTGCTGCTGCTCGCCCTCGCGGGAGCCGTCGGCGGCCTGGCCCTGCTGGGCCGCGCCGGGCAGCGCACCCGGCTCGCCGGGCTGGCCGTCGTCCTGCTCCTCGGCGCCCAGACGGGCGAGACGGCCGCCACCTCCGCCGTGGACACCCGGCTGCGCCTCGGGCACCTGGACGACTACGCGCCCTGGGGCGAGCGGCAGGAGACGCAGGCGGCGGCCATCGCCGGGGCCGACGACTGGCCGCGGTACCGCACCGATCCCGGCCGCGAGCAGACCGTCGGCAACGACCCGCTGCTGGTGGGCGGCGAGGGCGCCCAGTACTACAGCAGCCTGACCCCGGACGTCCTCAGCCGCACCCTCACCGCCCTCGGCGGCGGCTGGACCTCGCGCGGCCGGAACGTGCAGAGCCTGGACAACGCGGTCACGGACGTCGTCTTCTCCGTCGGTGCCCGGGTGCACTCCCCGCCCGACCCGCACCAGAAGTACCTGTCCCCGCACGCCGGTCCGGTGACCGTCACCCGCCGTGAGGTACCGCCCCTGGTCACCGTCCGGGCCGCGCCCGGCAGGACACCGTTCGGGCCGTCGCCGTACCGCAACCAGGAACTGCTGCTGGGCAGCCGCGTCTACACCGTGCCCCGCGTCACCGTGCGCGACGACGGCGGCCGGCCGGTCCCGTCCCACCGGGTCGGCACCGGGAACGCCCTGGCCCGGCCGACGATCACCGCCCGCTGCCCGGCCGGCACCCAGGTCCACCTGTGGGCCCCGCACTTCTCCGGCACCGCGCGGCTCGCCGGCGCCGGGGGGTCCGCCCGCTTCCGGTCCGAGTTCCCGCGCAACCGCGCCGACATGGAGCCGCTCGGCACCGCCCCCGCCCCGGGCGCGCTGCGTATCGAGCTGCGGCCGGACCGGCCCGGCCGCATCCCGTCCGGCGCCGTCGGCTGCCTGGACACGGCCCGGCTGGCCGGCGCCGCCGCCCGCCTGAAGGCGACCGGCGCCACCGAGGTGACCGTCTCCGACGCCACGGTACGGGCCCGGCTGCCCGCCGGCAGCAAGGGCGTCGCGGTCGTCGCAGCCCCCCGGATCGCCGGCTGGCGCTGCGCCGGCGGCGACGGACCCGAGCGGCCCGCCGATGACTTCCACGGCCTGATCGCGATGCCCCTCGACGGCACCGCCACCAGCCTGACCTGCACCTTCCATCCACCCGGCCTGCGGCTGGGCACGATCGTGGGCGCCGCCTCGCTGCTGACGCTCGTCGTGCTCACCGCCCTCGCCGCCGTCCGCCGCCGGCGCGCCCAGGCGCCGCCCACGACCACATCACCGCGCGAGCGCGTGACCACCGCTCTCTGACCGCGCCCAGGGGGGATTCCGCATGCTGATATCGATCGTCGCGCCCTGCTACAACGAGGAGGACGTCCTCGCCCGCTTCCACGAGGAGGTCCAGAAGGTCGCCGAGGAACTGCTGCCCCTCGGCCACGACATGGAGTTCGTGTACGTCGACGACGGCAGCCGGGACGGTACGCTCGCCGTCCTCAAGGAACTGGCGGACCTCGACTCCCGGGTCCGCTACGTCTCCTTCAGCCGCAACTTCGGCAAGGAGGCGGCCCTGCTCGCCGGCCTGCGGCACGCCTCGGGCGACTCGGTGATCGTCATGGACGCCGACCTCCAGCACCCGCCGGCGCTGATCAAGCGCATGGTCGAGCTGCGCGACCAGGGCCACGACCAGGTCATCGCCCAGCGCACCCGGACCGGCGACCGGTTCACCCGGACGCTCACCGCCCGGCTGTACTACCGGCTCGTCAACCGCCTGGTCGACGTCGAACTCGTCGACGGCGTGGGGGACTTCCGGCTGCTGTCGCGCCGGGTGGTGGACGCGGTGCTGGCCCTCACCGAGTACAACCGTTTCTCCAAGGGTCTGTTCGCCTGGGTGGGCTTCCCGAGCACCACCTTCGAGTACGAGAACGCCGCGCGCGAGGCCGGCCGCAGCTCCTGGAACCTGCGCGGCCTGCTCAACTACGGCCTCGACGGCCTGCTGTCCTTCAACAACCGCCCGCTGCGCGCCGCGCTCTGGCTGGGCGTGGGCCTGCTGCTGTGCGCGGGCCTCTACACCGCGTGGATCGTGGGCGCCACGCTCGCCCACGGCGTCCGGACCCCCGGCTATGTGACCATCATCACCGCCGTCACCGCCCTCTCGGGAGTCCAGATGGTCATGCTGGGAGTCATCGGGGAGTACACCGGCCGCATCTACTACGAGGTGAAGGGACGCCCGCACTTCCTGGTGAAGGCGACCAACGTGGAACGGACGAAAGATCTCATCCCCTGATGCGGCAGATTCTGACCTTCGCGGCGGTCGGCGTCGTGAACACGGCGACCTACTACGGTCTCTACCTGTTGTTCCTGACCGCTCTTCCTTATCTGGCCGCGCACATCCTGGCCTTTCTGCTCAGCATGACCGGGTCTTTTTTCCTGAACGCGCGCTTCACCTACCGGACGCGGCCCACCTGGCGGAAATTCCTGCTGTTCCCGCTGACGAACGCGACGAATTTCCTGATCACCACGGCGGGCGTCTACGTGATCGTCGGCCTCCTGCACGCCGGCAGCCGCTTCGCCCCGCTGCTCGCCTCCGCGGCGGCGATCCCGGTCACCTTCGTCGTCTCGCGCTGGGTGATGCTCCCCAAGTCGATTGCATAAACGTGCAACGATACGTATAGTCATGCCATCCAGGAGGAGGATGGACATGGCGGTACGTGCGGCGGTGGCCGGAGCGAGCGGATACGCGGGCGGAGAGGTCCTGCGCCTGCTCCTCGCGCACCCCGAGGTCGAGATCGGTGCCCTGACCGGAAACTCCAACGCCGGACAGCGGCTCGGCGCGCTCCAGCCGCATCTGCTGCCGCTGGCCGGCCGCGTGCTGGCCGAGACCACGCCCGAGGCCCTCGCCGGGCACGACGTGGTCTTCCTCGCGCTGCCGCACGGGCAGTCCGCCGCCGTCGCCGAGCAGCTCGGCCCCGACGTCCTCGTCATCGACATGGGCGCCGACTTCCGCCTCAGGGACCCGGCGGACTGGGAGAGGTTCTACGGCTCCCCGCACGCCGGCACCTGGCCCTACGGCCTCCCCGAACTTCCGGGCGCCCGCACCCGGCTTACGGGGTCCAAGCGCATCGCGGTGCCCGGTTGCTACCCGACCGCCGTCTCCCTCGCCCTGTACCCGGCCTACGCGGCCGGACTCGCCGAGCCCGAGGCGGTGATCGTCGCCGCGTCCGGCACCTCCGGCGCGGGCAAGTCCCCCAAGCCGCACCTGCTCGGCAGCGAGGTCATGGGCTCCATGTCGCCGTACGGCGTCGGCGGCGGTCACCGGCACACCCCCGAGATGATCCAGAACCTCAGCGCAGTCGCCGGGGAAACCGTGAAGGTCTCCTTCACGCCGACCCTCGCGCCGATGCCGCGCGGCATCCTCGCCACGTGCAGCGCGTCCGCCGCCGAGGGGGTCACGGCCGACTCGGTGCGCGCCGCCTACGAGAAGGCCTACGCCGACGAGCCCTTCGTCCACCTCCTCCCCGAGGGCCAGTGGCCCGCGACGGCGTCCGTCCACGGTTCCAACGCCGTTCAGGTGCAGGTCGCGTACGACGCCGCCGTGGGCCGCATCATCGCGATCAGCGCCCTCGACAACCTGACCAAGGGCACCGCGGGCGGTGCCGTCCAGAGCATGAACATCGCCCTGGGTCTCGACGAGACCACGGGTCTTTCCACGATCGGAGTCGCACCGTGAGCGACGCGCGTGCAGCCGCCGGGCCGCAGACGACGACGATGGCCGCACCGCTGCGCTGCACGGGCGGAGAAGCGAACAAGGAGATGCAGTGAGCGTCACGGCAGCCAAGGGATTCACGGCGGCGGGCATCGCCGCCGGGATCAAGGAGAACGGCAACCCCGACCTGGCCCTCGTGGTCAACAACGGGCCCCGCCGTGCCGCCGCGGGCGTCTTCACCTCCAACCGTGTGAAGGCCGCGCCGGTGCTCTGGTCCGAGCAGGTCCTCAAGGGCGGCCAGGTCTCGGCGGTCGTCCTCAACTCCGGAGGCGCCAACGCCTGTACCGGCCCCCAGGGCTTCCAGGACACCCACGCCACCGCCGAGAAGGCCGCCGAGGTGCTCGGCCGGGGCGCCATCGAGGTCGCCGTCTGCTCCACCGGCCTGATCGGCGTGCCGCTCCCCATGGACAAGCTCCTCAAGGGCGTGGAGACGGCCGCCGCCTCCTTGAGCGAGCACGGCGGCGAGAAGGCCGCCATCGCGATCAAGACCACCGACACCGTCCACAAGACGTCCGTCGTCAGCAGCGAGGGCGGCTGGACCGTCGGCGGCATGGCCAAGGGCGCCGGCATGCTCGCGCCGGGCCTCGCCACCATGCTCGTCGTCCTCACCACCGACGCCGACCTGGACGACGAGACCCTGGACAAGGCCCTGCGCGCCGCCACCAGGGTCACCTTCGACCGCGTCGACTCCGACGGCTGCATGTCCACCAACGACACCGTCCTGCTGCTCGCCTCCGGCGCCTCCGGCGTCACTCCGGAGTACGAGGAGTTCGCCGAGGCCGTACGGCAGGTCTGCGCCGACCTCGGCCGGCAGCTCATCGGTGACGCCGAGGGCGCCAGCAAGGACATCAAGGTCGAGGTGGTCAACGCGGCGAGCGAGGAGGACGCCGTCGAGGTGGGCCGCTCCATCGCCCGCAACAACCTCCTCAAGTGCGCGATCCACGGCGAGGACCCCAACTGGGGCCGCGTGCTCTCCGCGATCGGCACCACGAAGGCCGTCTTCGAGCCGGACCAGCTCAACGTCGCCATCAACGGCGTCTGGGTCTGCAAGAACGGCAGCGTCGGCGAGGACCGCGACCTGGTCGACATGCGCTACCGCGAGGTCCACATCGTGGCCGACCTCGCCGCCGGCGCCGAGACCGCGACCATCTGGACCAACGACCTGACCGCCGACTACGTCCACGAGAACAGCGCCTACTCCTCATGACCACGACGCGCAAACACACGGCACTGCCGAAAGCCCAGATCCTCATCGAGGCGCTGCCCTGGCTGACCCGGCACCACGGCAAGATCGTCGTCATCAAGTTCGGCGGCAACGCCATGGTGGACGAGGAACTGAAGGCCGCCTTCGCCCAGGACGTCGTCTTCCTGCGGCACGCCGGCCTCAAGCCGGTCGTCGTGCACGGCGGCGGCCCGCAGATCAGCGCCGCCCTCGACCGGCACGGCATCGTCAGCGAGTTCAAGGCGGGCCTGCGCGTCACCACCGAGGACGCCATGGACGTCGTACGGATGGTGCTCGCCGGGCAGGTGCAGCGCGAGCTGGTCGGGCTGCTCAACCAGCACGGCCCGTTCGCCGTGGGACTGACCGGCGAGGACGCGCACACCATCACCGCGACCAAGCACACCCCCGAGATCGACGGCGAGCCGGTCGACATCGGGCGGGTCGGCGAGATCACCGCCCTCGACACGGGCGCGATCGAGGCGCTGCTGGCCGACGGCCGCATCCCGGTCGTCTCCTCGATCGCCCGCTCCCAGGATGACGGACATGTCTACAACGTCAATGCTGATACGGCGGCTGCGGCACTCGCTGCGGCACTGGGCGCCGAGACGCTCATGGTCCTCACCGACGTCGAGGGCCTCTACGAGGACTGGCCCCACTCCGACGAGGTGATCAGCCGGCTCACCGCTTCCCAGCTGGAGAAGCTGCTGCCGGAGCTGAGTTCCGGCATGGTGCCGAAGATGGAGGGCTGCCTGCATGCCGTGCGCAACGGCGTGACGACCGCCCGCGTCATCGACGGCCGGGTCCAGCACTCGATCCTGCTGGAGATCTTCACCGACGAGGGCATCGGCACCATGGTCGTGCCCGACGAGCTTGAGGGGGACACGCAGTGACGGGCAACCAGGAGCTGACCGAGCGCTGGCAGGGCGCGCTCATGAACAACTACGGCACCCCGCGGCTGTCCCTCGTCCGCGGCGAGGGCACCAGGGTGTGGGACGCCGAGGGCCGGCAGTACCTCGACTTCGTCGGCGGCATCGCCACCAACGCGCTCGGCCACGCCCACCCCGCGATCGTCGAGGCCGTGACCCGGCAGATCGGCTCCCTCGGCCACATCTCCAACTTCTTCATGGCCGAGCCCACCGTCGCCCTCGCCGAACGGCTCCTGACGCTGTTCGGCCGGGAGGGCCGGGTCTTCTTCTGCAACTCCGGCGCCGAGGCCAACGAGGCCGCCTTCAAGATCGGCCGGCTCACCGGGCGCACCCGCATGGTCGCCACCGACGGCGGCTTCCACGGCCGCACGATGGGCGCCCTCGCGCTCACCGGCCAGCCCGCCAAGCAGGACCCGTTCCGGCCGCTGCCCGGCGACGTCACCCACGTCCCCTACGGCGACGCCCAGGCGCTGGCCGCCGCGGTCACCGAGGACACCGCCCTGGTGGTCATCGAGCCGATCCAGGGCGAGAACGGTGTCGTCGTGCCCCCGGCCGGCTACCTCAAGGCGGCCCGCGCGATCACCGCCGCCACGGGTGCGCTGCTCGTCCTGGACGAGGTGCAGACCGGCATCGGCCGGACCGGGACCTGGTTCGAGTACCAGGCCCACGAGGGCGTACTGCCCGACGTCGTCACCCTCGCCAAGCAGCTCGGCGGCGGGCTGCCGCTCGGCGCGACCGTGGCCTTCGGCCGGGCCGCGGAACTGCTCCGGCCCGGCCAGCACGGGACCACCTTCGGCGGCAACCCGGTCGCCTGCGCCGCCGGGCTCGCCGTGCTCGACACCATCGAGGGCGAGGGCCTGCTCGACAACGTCAAGCGGCAGAGCGAGAGGTTGCGGGACGGCGTCGAGGCCCTGGACCACCCGTTGATCGATCATGTGCGGGGTGCGGGCCTGCTCCTGGGTATCGTGCTCACCGGGCCGCGCGCACCACAGGTGCAGCAGGCGGCCCAGGAGGCCGGGTTCCTGGTGAACGCGCCCGCCCCCGACGTCGTACGGCTCATGCCACCGCTGAATCTCCGCGACGACGAGGTGGGCGCGCTGCTCCGGGCGCTGCCCGGCATCCTCGACGCGGCGAACCCCGTCGACGGGGACGGACGATCCGGAGAATGAGACGACGATGAGCGAGGCGCAGGACCACGAGGCGGCGGGCGGGGCCGGGCCCGCCGTGCCGCAGACCCGCACCGCACGGCACCGCCGGATCGTGGACATCCTCAACCGGCAGCCGGTGCGGTCGCAGAGCCAGCTGGCGAAGCTGCTCGCCGACGACGGGCTGAGCGTCACGCAGGCGACGCTCAGCCGGGATCTCGACGAGCTGAACGCGGTGAAGATCCGCAACACCGACGGCGACCTGATCTACGCGGTGCCCAGCGAGGGCGGCTTCCGTACGCCGCGGGCCCCGCTGGGGGAGTCGGCCAAGGAGGAGCGGATGCGGCGGCTCTCCCAGGAGCTGCTGATCTCCGCGGAGGCCTCGGCGAATCTGGTGGTCCTGCGGACTCCTCCGGGAGCCGCGCAGTTCCTGGCCTCCGCCATCGACCAGGCGGAGCTGCACGACATCCTGGGGACGATCGCCGGTGACGACACGCTGTTGTTGATCAGCCGGGATCCCAGCGGGGGTCAGGCCCTGGCGGACCATCTGCTGCGGCTGGCGCAGAACGGGCACTGACCGTATGCGGGGCCCGGCCGGCCGACGCACAATGGGCATGTGATCTTCCGCGGCGAGCGGCCAGGGGGACGGGCAATCCCCTGGCGGCCGTCGAACGTATACAGAGGTGTGTCGGGATATCGGTTCCCCGTCGGCCGCCTCCCGGACGAGGCTCTGCTGTCCGGGCTGGCCGCCGGAGATCCGGAGCTGGCCGTGATCTTCGTACGGAGGTTCCAGCATCGGGTCTTCGGCGTGGCCATGGCCGTCACCGGGGACCGGCAGCTCGCCGAGGACGTCGCCCAGCAGACGTTCGAGCGCGCGTGGCGTCATGCGCAGATCTACGACTCGCGCCGCGGCTCGGTCATGACCTGGCTGACGACCATCGCGCACAACCTGGCCGTCGACGCGGTCCGGGCCCGGCGGACGGAGCCGCTGGCACCCGAGGACCTCGAGGACCTGCTGGACGCCGTCACCGAGACCCCCGAGGAGTGGGCGCTGGCCGACGAGGCCTCCGCCCGGGTCCGGGCCGCCCTGGCACGGCTGCCACGGGAACAGGCCAGGGCACTGATGATGGCCGGCATCTACGGCATGACGGCCCAGCAGGTCGCCGACGCGGAGCGGATCCCGCTGGGTACCGCCAAGACGCGGATCAGGACGGCGATGGCGAGGCTGCGCACCACCGTCGCTTCTCCGGAACGAGGCGACCATGTCCAGTGACGCGAATTGCGAGAAGCTGCGGCAGATCGGTCCCGAGCTGGCGCTGGGCGTGCTGTCCGGCCGGGAGCGGGCCGAGGCGGTCGCCCATCTGGACCGGTGCGCGGACTGCCGGGAGTACGTCCGGCAACTGACCCTGGTCGGCGACCGGCTGGTCGGCCTGCTGCCGGACCGCGAGCCGCCGCCCGGCTTCGAGACCCGTGTGGCGCGCGGCCTCGCCCCGTCGGCGACGGCGCCCGAGGGACAGCGGCCGGCGGGTGTCTTCGGCCGCTCGCGCCGAGGCCTGCGCCACGGTGCCCGGCAGGCCCGGGTACGGGTCGCCGCGGTCGGTGCCGCGTTCGCCGTCGCCGTCGGATTCGCCGGCTGGGCGGTCGGCACCGCCGTCGAGGAGATCACCGCCGCGCCGCCGCCCGCCGTCGAGTCCGAGCCGGTGCTCGTCGGGGACATGACCCCGGCCGGGCGCGGCGGGCAGCCCGTCGGAGAGGTCTACGCCCACCCCGGCACCCCCGGCTGGATCTTCGTGTCCGTCGCCCTCACCCGCCCCGGCACCCGCTACACCGGAACGGTCACCTGTCTCCTGGAGCGCGCCGACGGCACCAGCGTCCGCGTCGGCGACTTCCCCGTGCGCGACGGACACGGCAACTGGGGGGTGGCGGTCCCCGTCGACCTCACCCGGTACTCCGGCGCCCGTCTGACGTCGCCCGACGGCACCGTCCTCGCCACCGCGCAGCTGCGGAAGGGGCAGGTCCTCACACCCGAGGCGTGAACCGTCCGCTCAGCCGCCCTGGGCCGGGACGGGCAGGGCCGCCTCCAGCGCGGCGGCCAGCGCGGCGACGGTGGGCCGCGCCGCCGGATCGGCGCGCAGACAGCCGTCGACGGCGGCGGCGAGAGGGGCCGGCAGGCGCCGCCGGGACGCGATCGGCGGCGCCGCACGCTCCAGCCGCGGGTACCAGTCGCCAGGGTCACCGGTGCCGGTCCCGTCGTCGGGCTCGTCCCCGGCGTAGGGTCGGTGCCCCGTCCCGCCGGTGGTGCGGCACTCGAAGGGAAGGTCACCGCACGCGGCCTCGTACAGGGTGACGCCGATGCCCCACACGTCGGCGGCGGCCGTGAGGATCCCGCCGCGGGCCTGCTCCGGGGCGAGGTAGCAGCAGGTGCCCAGCCCGGCCGGGGCGGGCCCCGCAGGCCGTGCGACGCTCAGGTCCAGCACCTTCGCCAGACCGCGGTCCACCACCACGTTCGACGGCTTGAGGTCCAGGTGCAGCAGGCCCCGGCCGTGCAGGTAGTGGACCGCGGAGCAGAGCTGCGCCCCGAGGCGCGCCACATCGGCCGCGGACGGCCGGCGCCGCAGCCGGTGCAGCAGGTGGGACAGCGTCTCACCGGTCAGCGTCTCCAGGACGACGAGCGGTTCCGGTTCGGCGAAGACGTCGTAGGCGCGGACCAGATGGGGATGGGTGAAGTCCCGCAGCCACCGTCCCTCGCGCAGCAGCCGCTCACCCAGCCGCCGTTCGCCCCGCCGGTCGGGGCGCACGGTCTTGAGCACGCACCGGCAGTGCCGTTCCTCGCTCCAGACGTCGTACACGTCGAGCCAGCCGGTGCGCGTGAGTCCCGCCAGGACCCGGTAGCCGGGGACCGGTTCGGTGCCGGGGGCCAGGGGCGGGGTGTCCGCCCCGGCGGTGACGCTCATGACCGCACCGCTTCCGTGTGCAGCCGGTGCAGCCGGGCGTAGGCGCCGTCGTGCCCGAGCAGGTCGTCGTGGGTGCCCTGCTCGATGATCCGGCCGTGGTCGAGCACCAGGATGCGCGTGGCGTCGCGGACGGTCAGCAGGTTGTGGGAGATGACGACGGTCGTGCGGCCGGCCATGAGCCGGCGCAGCGGGTCCATGATCCGCCGGCCGGACCGGAGGTCGAGCCCGGCCGTCGGTTCGTCCAGGAGCAGTACGGGCGCGTCCCGGATCATCGCGCGGGCGATGGCCAGGCGCTGGCACTGTCCGCCGGAGAGGGTCCGGCCGCGCTGGCCGACCAGTGTGTCGTAGCCCTCCGGGAGCAGCTCGATGAACGCGTGGGCGTCCGCCGCCCGCGCCGCCGCGACGATGTCCGCGTCCGTGGCGCCCGGCCGCCCGTAGGCGATGTTGTCCCGCACCGTGCCGTGGAAGACGAGCGTCTCCTGCAGCACCACCGCCACGCTCTCCCGCACGTCGGACAGGCAGAGCCGGCGCAGATCGGTGCCGTCGAGGCGGACCGCGCCCCGGTCGGGGTCGTAGAAGCGCAGCTGGAGCTTGGCGATCGTCGACTTGCCCGCCCCGCTGGCCCCGACCAGCGCCAGCGTCTCCCCGGGCGCCGCGTGGAAGGACACGTCCGACAGCGCCCAGGAGGAGCCGCCCGGATAGCGGAACCACACCCCGTCGAACTCCACGTCACCCCGGGCGCGGCCGGTCCGCCGGGCGTCCGGGGCCTCGGTCACCTGGGGCCGCTGGTCCAGCAGCTCGATGATCCGTTCCGCCGAGGCGGAGGCCGCGTAGAAGGTGGTGCCGAGGTGGGACAGGCCGCGGACGGGGCTGTACAGCTTGCCGATCAGCGCGAGGAAGACCAGCAGTCCGCCCAGCGTGAGCTGCCCCTGGGCCAGCTTCCAGGTGCCCAGGCCCATCACCGCGAGACCGCCGGCCACCTCGATGATCTCCACCACGGGTCCGTACACGGCGCGGATCCGCGCCGACGCCATCGCCGCCCGGAACCGGCCCAGGTTCTCCCGCTCGAACCGGTGCTCCTCCCAGCCCTGCCGGTTGTACGCCTGCACCAGGACGACATTGCCCAGCGACTCCTCGGCGATCGCGCTGAGCGAGCCGCTGCGGCGCCTGCGCTCCCGCGACGCCTCCTTGAGCAGCCGCGAGAAGTGCCGGGCGGCACCCCAGAACAGGGGCACGATGACCAGGGCGAGCACGGTCAGGTCCCAGCGCAGGTAGAACAGCAGGCCGAGGAAGACGGCGAGGCGGATGACGTAGTACAGGGCGTCCGCCACGCCCGAGAGCAGGAACGTCTCCACCGCGTCGACGTCGCCCGTGACCCGGGACAGCACGTCCCCGAGCCTGCGGCGCTCGAAGAAGCCGAGGGACAGCCCCTGGACGTGCCGGAACACATCCGAGCGCAGGGCGAGCACGAAGCGCTCGCCGACCCAGGTGGACGTCACGTCGTCGGCGAAGCCGAGGATGCCGGAGCACAGGACCAGGCCCAGATAGGCCGGCGCGATCCACAGGAAGGGGTGCAGGTCCCGGGGGACCAGCACGTCGTCCACCAGGATCTTGAAGAGCCACAGCTCCGCGGCGTCGACGGCGGGACCGGTCAGGCTGAACAGGACGACGGGCACGAGCCAGCGCCGGCCGCCGCGGGTGTACGGCCAGAACCGCCGGAACACCTGGCGCGGGGACAGCGGGGGCGCGGGCGCGACCACGGCATCGGAGGTCCCGCCCGTCGAGAGCGGACGCCGCAGGACATGCGCCATGGCATGCGTTCCTCGTCGCGTTCCTCGGGCACCGGCCGAGCGGACCGGGTCCTTGGGCCTCCGGTCCGCTCAGCTTCGTACGTGATCAGTACTTGTCGTGGTCGTGGCGGTCGCCGTGGTCATTGCGGTGGCCGTGGCGGTGGCCGTGGCCGGTGTGGCGGTCGCCGTGGCCGTGACGGTGCCCGTGCCGCGAGCTGTCGTGCCTCGACGTGTCCTTGTCGCGGTCCCGCATCGCGGGCATCAGGCTGCTGAAGATGGCCATGTCGTCTCCTCCTGGAACTTGCCTCACCAGGGATACGTCCCAGGGCGGGAATCGGATGGCGTCGCCGGGGAAAATGTTGCGGACGGTACGCCGGGAGCCGGCCGCTCTCAGCCCAGCCGTGCCGCCAGCCCCCCGGTGCACCGCACCTCGTCGCCCGCGGTGATCAGCAGGGCCTCCACGTCCGGCAGCGACTCCAGCCAGGCCAGCCCCGCCCGCGAACCCATCGCGAACGCGGCCGTGGCCCAGCAGTCGACGAACGTCAGACGCGGCCCCACCACCGTGACCGCCACCAGATCGGTCACCGCGGAACGACCCGTCCGCGGATCGACGATGTGCGCCCCCCGCTCCGCCGTACCGGACGTCGCCACCGCCAGCTCCTTTGTGCCCGCCGCCGAGACCACCGCCGCCAGCCCGCCGGGCCGGAGCGGATCGGCCACCCCCACCCGCCAGGAACGCTGCGGCTCCGGCGCGCCCAGCAACTGCACGTCCCCGCCCCCGTTGACGCTCACCCCGCGCACCCCGGCCACCGCCGCCAGCGCCCGCGCCGCACGCTCGGCCGCCCAGCCCTTGACGATGCCGGTGGGGTCCAGCGAGCCCCGGTAGCGCGTGCTGAACCACCCCTCGCTCACCCGCTCCGCCTCGGCCGCCAGCTCCAGCACCTCCGCCACCTCGGGAGCACACCGCGAGACGTCCAGCTCACCCCGGGCCAGCCGCGACACCTCACTGTCCTCGCGGTACGTGCTGAAGAGCGCGTCCGCCCGGTGCAGCCCGGCGACGGCCTCGGCGAGCGCCGCCCGTACCGCGTCCGGCTGCCCGCCGCGGACGTCGAAGGAGAAGACCGTCCCCATGACCTCCTCCGCGTGACGCACCGCGGCGGGTGCCTTCGCCGGCTCGGCCACCGTGTCAGCCACCGGCCTGGTCCAGGGCCGACTGGAGGGACTGCCGGTAGCCGGTGCTGGTGTAGGTGGCTCCCGAGACGGCGTCGATGTCCGCCGTTCCCGCCGCCACGGCTTCCTGGTTGAGCCGGGGGACGGCGAGCTGGGTCTTCTGGTCGCTGAGGCCGCCCTTGGGCGCCTGGACCGCCTCCGCCTTGGTGATCTTCCCGCCGGCGACCGTGATCCGCACCTGGACCGGCCCGTACTGGGTCCGCACGGCCTTCCCGGTGACCGTCCGCGTCTGCGCCGAGCCGGAGCCGGAGGAACCCGGGGCACCGGACGAGGCCTGCTTCATCCTGTCCAGCGCGGACTGCAACGACTTCTTGTAGCCCTCGCTCGTGTACGTCGCCCCGGAGACGGCGTCGATGTCCGCGCCCTGGGCCGCGACCGTCTCCTGGTTGAGCCGGGGGACGGCGAGCTGGGTCTTCTGGTCGCTGAGGCCGCCCTTGGGCGCCTGGACCGCCTCCGCCTTGGTGATCCTGCCGTTGCTGACGGTCAGCCGTACCTGCACGGCCCCGTACTGCGTCCGCGCCGCGTCACCGGTCACCGTGCCGGAGCCGGCCGGGGCGGCGCCCTGCGCACCGCCCTGCGGCGACTCCTGCCCGGCCGCCGTCGCCTGCGGGGCCGCGCCCGCCGCCGACGCGGCGGCCGGATCCGACGCCGGCTTCAGCGACAGCAGCAGCACGACACCGGACACGGTCGCGGCGGTGGCCAGCACGACCCGCCGCACGGGGTGGCTCTTCCTCATCGCTTCGCAGCTCCGCTCACATCTCGAACGACTCGTGGTGGATACGGCGGGCGGGAACCCCCGCCTCGCGCAGTGCCTCGTACACCGACTGCGCGAACCCGGGCGGACCGCACATGAAGACGTCGTGCCGGTCGATGTCCGGGATCTTCCGCTGGAGGTTCTCCGCGGAGATGTCCGGCCGCTCGCCCTCCGGGCTGTTCACCGCGTACATCAGCCGGGCCCCCCGCTCCTCGGCGATGGCCGCCAGCTCGTCCCACAGCGCCAGGTCCTGGGTGGTGTTCGCCCGGTACAGGAGCGTGATGTCACCGGCGGCGCCGGGCAGTGTCTCGAACAGCGCCCGCATCGGCGTGATGCCCACCCCGCCCGCGACCAGCAGCACCTTGCCCCGGCTGCGGCGCTGCGCGGTGAGCGCGCCGTACGGGCCCTCCGCCCACACCTTCGTCCCGGGCGCCAGCTCGCGCAGCCGGGCGCTGTGGTCGCCGATCGCCTTCACCGTGATCCGCAGCATGCCGGGGCGCGGGGCGGCCGAGAGGGAGTACGGGTGCGAGCTGAACCGCATCCCGGGGGCGAGGAACCGCCAGCGGAAGAACTGGCCCGCCTCCGCGCCCATCCGGTGCAGCTTCCGCCCGCCGATCAGCACCGACACGATGCCCGGCGTCTCCTCGATGACCGCCTCCACGTACATGCGGTGCCGGAGGTTCAGCCGGACCGGGGTGAGGATCCGGTACCAGACCACCAGCGCGGTGACCGCGCCGTACAGGCCGTACCAGAAGGTCTTGGCGGTGGGCTCCACCGCGAAGTCGTTGCCGGTGGTGATCTGGTGCCAGAACGTCAGGAACACCGCCGCGTACGTCAGCAGGTGGACGTGGTACCAGGCGTCGTACGGCAGCCGGCGGCGGACCGGGCCGATCGACGTCAGCCCGATGACCACGAACAGGCCCGTGCCGATGGCGGCCTTGCCCATGTCCGGCAGCTGGTTGATGGAGTCGGTCGTCTGCTGGACGATGTCGCCGAGCGACCGGCCGGCCTGGCGTGCGTATCCCCACATGGTGAGGAAGACGTGGGCGACGATCAGGCACAGCGTGTACCGGCCGCTCATCGCGTGCCAGCGGGCCACCCGGTCGGAGCCGACCCGCCGCTCCAGCGCCGGGACGCGCGCCATCTGGAGCACGACCAGGGCCATGAGATAGCCGGCCAGCAGGCCGGTGATGCGGCCCGCGCCCAGGATGCGGCCGGTGTCGTCGGCGATGGAGGGGGTGTTGTGCCACCAGAGCCACAGCACGGCCACCGCGCCCGCCCAGACGGCGAGCAGCAGCGGGACGGCCGGGGAACGGCGCGGGCGGATGCGGCGCATCGTCTGTCGGCGGGCGGCACGTCCGCCTGCGAGCGTGGTGGTCACGGTTCCTCCGTGGGGACTTGACCCTTGGCCCACAGATACGTGTCGCACGGCGGGAGCGTTCAGAACCCCGCCGAGTCCAGCGCGGACTGGAGTGACTGCCGGTAACCGCACTGGTGTACGTCGCCCCCGACACCGTGTCGGTCTCCGCGCTCTGCGCCGCCGGCGCCTCGCGCCGCAGCTGGGGCAGGGCGGAGACCCTGGACCTGCCGGAGGAACCGGTGACGGTGCCGGGCGACGCCCACCG
Source organism: Streptomyces sp. NPDC052721 (assembly GCF_040678315.1). Lineage (NCBI taxonomy): Bacteria > Bacillati > Actinomycetota > Actinomycetes > Kitasatosporales > Streptomycetaceae > Streptomyces > Streptomyces sp. NPDC052721. Next base: position 128,781 of record NZ_JBFATL010000020.1, read on the forward strand.
CTTCACCCGGGCAGAACACCGCCGCCGGGCCGACGCCTCCGGCGGGGGAGCGGGTCTCGGCCTGTCGATCGTGGCGGCGGTGGCGCAGGCGCACGGGGGAAGCGTGGAGCTGGAGAGCCGGCCGGGTGCGACGACGTTCACGGTGCGCCTGCCCGTGCCGCCCTGACGGGCCCCTCCCACGCGCTTCAGTAGCGGCTGACCGCCGTGGCCCCCTGCTCCGTGCCGATCGCGATGTGCGGCTTCGCCGCCGGGTCGGTCCAGGTGAGGATCCGGCGCATGGCGTCCTCCGGCACCGACACGCAACCGGCCGTCGCGGCCCGGCCGTTGACGTGCAGGAAGATCCCGGCTCCGCGTCCCCGGACGGGCCGGTCGTAGTTGAAGGCGATGACGAGGCCGTACGCGTACTGGGTGCCGTAGTCGACCAGGTGCTCGGCCTCGGCGGCGCGGCAGTCGGCGGGGAGCGGGTCGACCCAGCGGTTGTAGGAGCGGGAGTCGTTGTCCTGGCACCACCAGGAACTCTCCCGGACCGGACGGTACGTGACCTGGGTGCCGGCCGGCGCCGCCTTGATCCCGAAGCCGAACGGGAGGTCGTACAGGCCGGTCGGTGTCGTGTTCGTGCCCTGCCGGCGGGTGGCGCCGTCGACCAGCCCGCCCGCCCCGAACCGGGCTGGAGCGGAGCCGGCCCGGACCCACTGGCCCTCCCTCAGGTCCCACCAGCTGACCGTGCCCGTCGTGGCCCCGGTGTCCGGTGCCTGGGCGACGATCAGCTGGCTGCCGCCGCCCGTGTCCGCCATCCCCGCGGGCAGCGGCACCGGGCCGCGGCCGGGCGCGGCGCCGAGCAGGGCGAGGGCGGAGGCGGAGACGAGGGCGAGGACCACACCGGGGCGCATGACTCAGACGGTAGAGGGCGGCAGCGGCAACGGCAGCCCGGGTAGGCCGTCCAGGCTAGTGGCGATGTGCTCCTTCTTCTCGAAGTACGCGCTCAGCGAGGCGTCGTCCTCGCGGGCGAAGCGCCTTCCGTGCAGGTCGCGGTCCTGCTCGTACGCCATGTGGGGGACGGCGTATCCGCAGCTGTCCCGCACCAGTTCGGCGCGTACGACGATGACCGCGCGCAGCCCGTGGAGGCTCGGGTCGATGTCCGGGAAGTGGGCGAGCAGTTCCGGGAAGCGCGGGTCGTCACGGAAGACGGGCTCGCCCCGGCCGTGTACGCGCACGATGTTCGGCGGGCCCTGGAAGGCGCACCACATCAGCGTGATCCGCCCGTTCTCCCTCAGATGCGCGACGGTCTCGGCGGTGGACCCGGCGAAGTCCAGGTAGGCGACCGTGAGTTCGTCGAGCACGGCGAAGGAGCCCTTGAGGCCCTTGGGGGATAGGTTGACCGTGCCGTCGCCGGAGAGCGGGGCGGTCGCGGTGAAGAAGAGGGGCTGCTCCTCGATGAATGTGCGCAGCCTGCCGTCTATGCGCTCATAGGTCTTTCCCATGTCTGCCGAGTATCGGCGGCATTTCTTCGGCTGTCCGAGTAATTGCCGGATCGGGCGTACGGGGGGGTCGCCGTGGCCGCCCCGGCCGGCGCTTCCCACGGGGCGTCCACGGCTGCCTGTCACCTCACTGGGTGAGGGTGCAGGCGGCCAGTGAGTCCAGTCCCGTCGGCTTGGCGGAGGCGCGGCCGATGGCGATGGCGATGCGGTCGATGGTCGAGGCGCGCTTGTCCTTCAGCGGGCCGAGGATCGCGTTGTCGACGAAGTTCGGTCCGCCCTGGCCGACGGTGTTGGCCAGCCGGGTGTTGGCCTCCTTGATCTGGGTCTGGAGGAGGGCGAGGTTGCGGTCGACCTCGGCCTTCGCGGAGGCGGGGATCGCGGGGAGCTGGGAGGCGACGTCCGGGCAGGTGATCGTCCCGGCCCCGGTGTTCCCGCCGGCCGCGCCGCCGCCCGCCGCCGCGCCGCCCTCGCCCGCCGCGCCGCCGTCCGCCGTGCCGGCGCCCGGCTGCTGGGTCGCCGGAGCGCTCGGGGCGGCGCCGGTGGACGCCCCGCCGCCGCCCGCGTTCAGGGTGCAGGGCGCCAGCGCGTCCAGTCCGGCCGGCTTGGCCGCCGTACGCCCGATCGCCGTGGCGATGCGGTTGACGGTGGCCACGCGCTTGTCCTTCAGGGGACCGAGGATCGCGTTGCCGACGAAGTTGGGCCCGCCCTGGCCGACGGTGTCCCGCAGCCGCTTGTTCGCCTCCTGGATCTGGGTCTGGAGGAGGGCGAGGTTGCGGTCGACCTCGGCCTTCGCGGAGGCGGGGACGGCGGGCAGCTTCGAGGCGACGTCCGGGCAGGTGATCGTCCCGGGGCTCGCCAGGGTACGGGCACCGGTCGCGCCGTCGCTCCTGGCGGGGGTGCCGGCGAGGGCGGAGCCGGCGATCACCGCGCCGGACAGCACCACGGCGGCGGCGCCGCCGATGACCGCCACGCGACGCTTGTTGTACTTCGGAAGAGCCCTGGACATGCGGAAGCCTCACTCGGGTCGGGAGTGTCGTCGTCGGACGAACGCGGCGCCTGCGTTCGGCGAGAAGTACGAGAAAGCGGTTGCAGGTGTTCAGTCCCAGGGGAGATTGACGAATCATGCAGGGTTCTGCATACTCATGCATGTCAGCGAATGCACTGTGAGGAGAAACCCGTGACCGAGCGCGTCGTACTCGCCTACTCAGGCGGTCTGGACACCTCCGTCGCCATCGGCTGGATCGCCGAGGAGACGGGCGCCGAGGTCATCGCCGTTGCGGTCGACGTCGGCCAGGGCGGCGAGGACCTGGACGTCATCCGCAAGCGCGCCCTCGCGTGCGGCGCCGTCGAGGCCGAGGTCGCGGACGCCAAGGACGAGTTCGCCGACGAGTACTGCCTCCCGGCGATCAAGGCCAACGCCCTCTACATGGACCGCTACCCGCTGGTCTCCGCCCTCTCCCGGCCGACGATCGTCAAGCACCTCGTCGCCGCCGCCAAGAAGCACGGCGCCACCACGGTCGCCCACGGCTGCACCGGCAAGGGCAACGACCAGGTCCGCTTCGAGGCCGGCATCGTCGCCCTCGCCCCCGACCTCAAGTGCATCGCCCCGGTCCGTGACTACGCCATGACCCGGGACAAGGCGATCGCCTTCTGCGAGGAGAAGCAGCTCCCGATCGCCACCACCAAGAAGTCCCCGTACTCCATCGACCAGAACGTCTTCGGGCGCGCGGTCGAGACGGGCTTCCTGGAGGACATCTGGAACGCCCCGATCGAGGACATCTACGAGTACACCTCCAACCCGGCCGTCCCGCGCGAGGCCGACGAGGTGGTCATCAGCTTCAAGGAGGGCGTCCCGGTCGCCATCGACGGCAAGCCCATCACCGTCCTCCAGGCCGTCCAGCAGCTCAACGAGCGCGCCGGCGCCCAGGGCATCGGCCGGATCGACATGGTCGAGGACCGTCTCGTCGGCATCAAGTCCCGCGAGGTGTACGAGGCTCCGGGCGCCATCGCCCTGATCACCGCCCACCAGGAGCTGGAGAACGTCACGGTCGAGCGCGAACTCGCCCGCTACAAGCGGCAGGTCGAGCAGCGCTGGGGCGAACTGGTCTACGACGGCCAGTGGTTCTCCCCGCTCAAGCGCGCCCTGGACGGCTTCATCAACGAGGCCAACCAGCACGTCACCGGCGACATCCGGATGACCCTGCACGGCGGACGCGCCGTCGTCACCGGCCGGCGCTCGACGGAGTCCCTGTACGACTTCAACCTCGCGACCTACGACACGGGCGACACGTTCGACCAGTCGGCGGCCAAGGGCTTCATCGACATCTACAGCCTGTCGTCGAAGATCGCGGCCAAGCGGGACCTGGCGTGACCGAGACCGGTCACACGCACGGGTCCACCTCACACGCATCAGCCTGACAGCCGCCTCCTCGCCTGGAAGGGCGGGGAGGCGGTGGCACACCAAGAGCCTGTACATCGACAGCTTCGAGGAGCAACGCAAGTGAGCAGCAACAGCGGTGACGTACGGCTCTGGGGCGGCCGTTTCGCCGACGGTCCGGCCGAGGCCCTGGCGAAGCTGTCCGCGTCCGTCCACTTCGACTGGCGGCTCGCCCCCTACGACATCGCCGGCTCGCGTGCCCACGCGCGCGTGCTGCACACGGCGGGACTCCTCACCGAGGACGAGCTCCAGCGCATGCTCGCCGGACTCGACCGGCTGGAAGCCGACGTGGCCGCCGGCACCTTCACGGGCACGATCGCCGACGAGGACGTGCACACCGCCCTGGAGCGCGGCCTGCTGGAGCGCCTCGGCCCCGACCTCGGCGGCAAGCTCCGCGCCGGCCGGTCCCGCAACGACCAGGTCGCCACCCTGTTCCGGATGTACCTGCGCGACCACGCCCGGATCATCGGCGGCCTGATCGCCGACCTCCAGGACGCCCTGATCGGCCTCGCCGAGGCCCACCCCGACGTGGCGATGCCCGGCCGCACCCACCTCCAGCACGCCCAGCCGGTGCTCTTCGCCCACCATGTCCTGGCCCACGTCCAGTCCCTGTCCCGGGACGCCGAGCGGCTGCGCCAGTGGGACGAGCGGACGGCCGTGTCGCCGTACGGCTCCGGCGCCCTCGCCGGCTCCTCCCTCGGCCTGGACCCGGAGGCGGTCGCCCGCGACCTCGGCTTCGAGCACGGCAGCGCCGGCAACTCCATCGACGGAACGGCCTCCCGGGACTTCGTCGCCGAGTTCGCCTTCATCACCGCGATGATCGGGGTGAACCTCTCCCGGATCGCCGAGGAGATCATCATCTGGAACACGAAGGAGTTCTCCTTCGTCACGCTGCACGACGCGTTCTCGACGGGCTCGTCGATCATGCCGCAGAAGAAGAACCCGGACATCGCCGAGCTGGCCCGGGGCAAGTCCGGCCGCCTGATCGGCAACCTCACCGGCCTCCTCGCCACCCTCAAGGCCCTGCCCCTCGCCTACAACCGCGACCTCCAGGAGGACAAGGAGCCCGTCTTCGACTCCTGCGACCAGCTGGAGGTGCTGCTTCCCGCCTTCACCGGCATGATCGCCACCCTCACCGTCCACCGCGAGCGCATGGAGGAACTGGCCCCGGCCGGCTTCTCCCTCGCCACCGACATCGCCGAGTGGCTGGTCAAGCAGGGCGTGCCGTTCCGCGTCGCGCACGAGGTCGCGGGGGAGTGCGTCAAGGCCGCCGAGGCCGAGGGCAAGGAGCTGGGCGACCTGACGGACGAGCAGTTCGCGAAGATCTCCGCGCATCTCACTCCGGAGGTCCGCTCCGTCCTCAACGTCCCGGGCGCCCTGGCCTCCCGCAACGGGCGTGGCGGTACGGCACCGAGCGCGGTGGCCGTCCAGCTGGCGGAGGTGAAGGCGGACGTGGCGGCCCAGCACGCGTGGGCGGACGCCAAGAAGGCCTAGGTCCTGTCTGGCAATTCGCCGCCCTTCGGGCGACGACGCGCATTGTCGACAGCGATGGCGCTCCCAGCGCTCCTCGAAGGGCCCGGGCCTGTGGCCGGGCCCTTCGTGCTGTCCGGGCCGCTCGATCACGGACTCGATAACGGACGTGTTTCAGCCACTGGCCGAAACCTTGACGTCTCGCTACTCGGAAGTAACCATTCCGGTAGCCCGCGTTCGGCAATGCCGAACAACGGTCGATCCGAGCCGCCGACACCAGCAGGAAAGGGACGTCATGCGCACACCCCGCACCCGACGCACCGGAAGAACCGCCCGCCTCCTCGCCGCCGCCGCGACGGCCGCGCTGTGCGCGCTCGGCCCGACGGCCCCCGCCTCCGCCGCCGACACCCCGCCGCCCGGCGCCAACGACTGGTCCTGCAAGCCGGACGCGGCCCACCCGCAGCCCGTCGTCCTGGTGAACGGCACCTTCAAGACCTCGTACGAGAACTGGCTGACCCTCTCGCCCGCGCTCGCGCACGCCGGCTACTGCGTCTTCTCCTTCGAGTACGGCGACCTGGAGACGGCCCCCGTCCCGGACTCGGCGGCCCAGCTGCGCGACTTCGTGAACGCCGTGCTCGGCGCGACCGGCGCCAGGAAGGTCGACATCGTCGGCCACAGCCAGGGCGGCATGATGCCCCGCTACTACGTCAAGTTCCTCGGCGGCGCCGCCAAGGTCGACGACCTCGTCGGGATCGTGCCCTCCAACCACGGCACGTCCAACCCGCTCGCGATCGCCGCCGGTGCCACCGTCTGCCCCTCCTGCGTCGACCAGACCAGCGGCTCGGACTTCCTCCAGCGCCTCAACGCCGACCCGGAGGCCCCGGCCGGCCCCGACTACACGGCCATCGCCACCCGGCACGACGAGGTCGTGGTCCCGTACACCAGCGCCTTCCTCGAGGGGCCGGACTCGTACGTCACCAATGTGCTGCTCCAGGACCGCTGCCCGCTCGACACCACCGAGCACGACCAGGCGCCCAAGTCGCCGCTGGTCGAGCAGTGGGTGCTGAACGCCCTCGGACGCAAGGGGCCGGCCGACCCCGCCTTCGTACCGCGCTGCGTCAGCACGGGCTGAACCCCAGGCGGCTGGGTAGATTGGTGCAAGATCCTCCGCTCATCGTGCAGGGAGCCCGCCATGCCGTTCAGCCGCCTGGCCACCGCGACCACCCCCACCGCCCACATGGGACTCGGTCTCGCCGCCGTCGGCCGCCCGGGCTACATCACCCTCGACCGCGACACGGACCTCGGTGAGGACCGCAGCGTGGACGCGCTGCGCACCCGTACCCACGAACTCCTCGACGCCGCCTACGCCCAGGGCGTCCGCTACTTCGACGCCGCCCGCTCCTACGGCCGCTCCGAGGAGTTCCTCGCCGACTGGCTGAACGCCCACCCCGGGATCGGCGACGTGGTCGTCGGCAGCAAGTGGGGCTACACCTACACGGCCGGCTGGTCCACCGACGCCGAGCGGCACGAGGTCAAGGACCACAGCCTCGCCGCCTACGAACGGCAGCGCGCCGAGACCGACGCCCTGCTCGGCGACCGGCTCGACCTCTACCAGATCCACTCGGTGACCCCGGACAGCCCGGCCCTGACCGACAGGAACCTGCACGCCAGGCTGGCGGAAGCCGCCGCTCAGGGCCTCACCGTCGGCTTCTCCACCAGCGGTCCCGCCCAGGCCGACGCCATCCGCGCCGCCCTCGCGGTGACGGTCGACGGCGAACCCCTCTTCCGTACCGTGCAGTCGACGTACAACGCCCTGGAGGCGTCGGCCGGGCCCGCCCTCGCCGAGGCGCACGACGCCGGGCTCGCCGTGATCGTCAAGGAGGGCATGGCGAACGGCCGGCTGGCCGAGCCGCACGCCCCGGACGCGCTGAGGGCCGTGGCCGCCGCGACCGGGATGGGCTGTGACGCGGTCGCCCTCGCCTGGATCCTGCGCCGGCCCTGGGCCGGTGTCGTCCTCTCCGGCGCCGCGACCGTCCCGCAGCTCGTCTCCAACCTCCACGCCCCCGCCGTCGACCTCGACGAGGACCAGCTGACCCGCCTCGACACGCTGGCGGAGGACCCGCGCGCCTACTGGGAGCGACGCGGACAGCTGCCCTGGCACTGACGAGCACCCGCTCCGCCGTCATGCGCGACGGCCGGCCGTATGGTCCAGACCCGACCAGCACCGATGAGACAGTCGCGCCCATTGTGAGACATTGATATCTCATATGGCCTACTCTTGTCTCATGGCCCTCGATCGTGACCACGTGCTGCGCAGCGCAGCCGCCCTGCTGACCCGCAAATCCACCGCGACCATGGACGAGGTCGCCAAGGCCGCCGGGATCAGCCGGGCCACGCTGCACCGCCACTTCGCCGGCCGCGACGCGCTCGTCCGGGCGCTGGAGCAGCTCGGCATCGCGGAGTGCGAGGGGGCGCTGGACCGGGCCCGGCCGGAGGAGGGATCCGCAGCCGAGGCCGTCCGCAGGCTCGTCCGCGAGATCCAGCCGGCCGCCGGACTGCTCGCGTTCCTCTACGGCGAGAACCAACTGTGGGAGGGCGACCGGCAGAACGAGGGCTGGCAGCGCCTGGACGCCCGGATCGGCGCCCTGTTCCAGCGCGGACAGCGCGACGGCGAGTTCCGCATCGACCTCAGCCCGGTCTGGCTCACCGAGGCGCTGTACGGGCTGATCGCCTCCTGCGCCTGGGCCACCCTGGACGGCCGCGTGGCCTCCCGGGACTTCCCGACCATGATCGCCGAACTGTTGCTCGGCGGCGCTCTGCGAAGAGAGGAACCATGACCAGCACCCTGCGGCCGGCACACGTGACCGAGGCGGTGAAGCGCCCGGGCCGCTGGCTCGCGCTCTCCGTTCTCGTCCTGGCCGTGCTGCTGGTGGCCGTCGACGCCACCGTCCTCGGCCTGGCGACCCCCTACATCAGCGAAGACCTGCACCCCTCCGGCACCCAGCTGCTGTGGATCGGCGACGTCTACTCGTTCGTCATCGCCGGTCTGCTGGTCTCCATGGGCAGCCTCGGCGACCGCATCGGCCGCAAGCGGATCCTGCTGGGCGGGGCCACGGCGTTCGGCGCGCTGTCCGTGCTGGGCGCCTACGCCACGACACCCGAACTGATGATCCTGGCCCGGGCGCTGCTCGGCGTCGCCGGCGCGACCCTGATGCCCGCCACCCTGGCCCTGATCCGCAACATCTTCCACGACGCGCGCGAGCGCAGCCTCGCCGTCGGCATCTGGGGCGCGACCGCCTCCGCCGGTACGGCCGTCGGCCCGATCGTCGGCGGATTCCTCCTCGAACACTTCTGGTGGGGCTCGGTCTTCCTGATCAACCTGCCGGTGATGGCGGTCCTGGTCCTGGTCGGCATCCGCACCCTGCCCGAGTCCCGCAACCCCCGTCCGGGCCCGTGGGACCTGAGCAGCGTCCTGCTGTCGCTGGTCGGCATGATCGCCCTGGTCTACGCCGTCAAGGAGGCCACCACCCACGGCGTCGACGGGACGAGCCTGGGCACCGGCCTGCTGGGCGCGGCGGCCCTGTACGGCTTCGTCCGCCGCCAGCTGACCATGCCGGTCCCGCTGCTGGACATGCGGCTGTTCCGGCGCCGTGGCTTCAGCGGAGCGGTCCTCGCCGACCTGCTGACCGTCCTCGGCATGTCGGGCCTGGTGTTCTTCCTCTCCCAGTACCTGCAACTCGTCCAGGGCCGACGCCCGTTCGAGGCGGGCCTGGCCGAACTGCCCGCGGCGGTGGGCGCGGTGACGGCCGGTCTGGTCGCGGGCCGGGCCGCCCGGCGCTTCTCGGTCCGCGCGGTGGTCTCCGGCGGCCTGGCCGCGGTCGGCGTCGCCCTGGCCGCGCTGACGGCGCTCGGCGAGTCCACCGGCTACCCGGTCCTCGGTGCCGCCCTGCTGGTCGTGGGCGTCGGCGCGGGCTTCTCCTTCACGGTGACCGCCGACGTCATCCTCTCCAGCGTCCCCAAGGACCAGGCGGGCGCGGCCTCGGCGGTGTCCGAGACGGCGTACGAACTGGGCGCCGCCCTGGGCATCGCCCTGCTGGGCTCCGTCGTGACCGGCGTCTACCGCGGTTTCACGGGCCCGGCCGGCACCCCGGCCGGCGCACACGAGTCCCTGGGCGCGGCGGTGGAGGCGTCGGCGCACCTGCCCCCGCACCAGGCGGAGGCCCTTCTGGACGCGGCCCGGGACAGCTTCGTCCACGGCCTCCACCTGGCCTCGGCGGCGGGAGCGGCGGTCCTCCTGGCGGCGTCAGCGGTGGCGTGGTTCCTGCTGAGGAACCAGGAGCTGGACAGCACCGGCTGAGGTGCTCCAGTACCGCCGCCACGTCACTTCTTGTAACCGAGCACCGTCATCATGCCGCTCTCCGAGTGGTACTGGTTGTGGCAGTGCAGCATCCACAACCCCGGATTGTCGGCATCGAAGTCGATCACCAGCTTCCGGTGCGGCAGCACCATCGCGGTGTCCTTGCGCGCCCCCACGGAATCCAGCCCCGTCAACGAGAACGTGTGTCCGTGCAGATGCATCGGATGCCACATGTCCGTGGCGTTGATGAGGGTGAGCCGCACCCGCTCGCCGGCGCGGACGGGGTGGCGCTGCTGCGGGGTGTAGGGCTTGTGGTCGAACCCCCAGTCGAACTTCTGCATGGTGCCGGTGATCCGGATGCGCAGCTCCCGGTCGGGGTCCCGGTCGGCGAGGGCCACGGAGTCGTCGGGCAGGAGACGGCGCGCGGGGACGGTGTTGCCGTCGAGCTCGTCCGGGTGGACGTCGGCCGGGGGGAGGTTCTTGGTGCCCTTGCCGGTGCGCAGGACGGCGACCGCCCTGCCCTTCTTGCCCTCGGGCAGGGCGACCAGGGGGAAGACCCCGTCTTTCGCGGTGATCAGCACGTCGTACCGCTCGGCCATGCCGACGAGGAGGGCGTCGGTCCTCTTGTGCTTCACGGGATAGCCGTCGGTGTGGGTGACGGTCATCGTGTGGTCGCCCAGCGCGACCCGGAAGGCGGTCTCGGAACCGGCGTTGATGATGCGCAGCCGCACCCGGTCGCCGGGGCGGCAGCGGAACACCGACGGATTGTCGGGCAGGCGCCCGTTGACGAGGTAGTACGGGTAGGCGACGCTGCCGCCCTCCCCGTGCAGCATGCGGCTGTGGGAGTCGTGCAGCACCCGGTTGGGGCCCGTGGACTTCCCCGTGGACTTCTTGGACCCCGACGGGTGCGCGTCCGGCCGGTGAGCGCTCGGGCTGCCGTGGCCGGGGCCCATGGCCATGCTCCCCATGTCCATGGAGCCGCCGGGCTTGAGCTGGCTCAGGACGCCCTCGGGTGTGGAGCCCTCCACGCCGTCGAGCCAGTCGTCCAGGACGACGACCCACTCCTTGTCGTAGGAGAGGGGCTCCTTGGGGTCGTCGACGATGAGCGGCGCGTACAGGGCCCGGTCGGGCTGCATCCCCACGTGGGAGTGGAGCAGGTAGGTGCCCGGATGCTCGGCGACGAAGCGGTAGCGGAAGTCGGACCCGGGGTGGATGGCCCGCTGGGTCAGGTCCGGCACGCCGTCCATGTCGCAGCGCAGCCGCACCCCGTGGGAGTGCAGCGTGGTCGTGGCGGACAGCCGGTTGGTGAGCGTCAGGTCGAGCACGTCACCGGCCGTGACCCGCACCAGCGGGCCCGGTACCTCCTCGTTGTACGCCCATGTGCGGACGGCCCGCCCGCCCAGGTCCAGCTTGGCCTCGGCGGCGGTGAAGCTGAAGGTGCGTTCGCGGCCGGACCCGCGTTTCCGCTCGGCGGCCAGGACTTCCGGATCCGACGGGTTGACGTACCCCCGGGGTCCGGCCGGGACGAACTTCTCCCCGCCGTTCATGTGCTGGGGGCCGGAACTGGGCTCGGAACCGGAGCTGGTGCAGGCTGCCAGGAATCCCGCACCGGCGACGGCGATCGGGGTACGGAGCAGAGTACGCCGAGAAGGTTTGGACATGTCTGAATCAGACATGTTGTGTGGTCATATGGCCGCTTGATACGGCCGAATGCCCGATGTGTCGGCGGCAGATTCCACCGCCAGGCGGACGCAGGCGACACCGAGCCCGTCCGCCGAGGGGTCCGGGGCCTGTCCGACCGTTCCCGTCCGCCGCGCGACGCCCTGCACGGCGAGAGCACGCACCTGACGCCGCGTCGCCGCCCTTCGGACGGCGACGCGAACGGCCGGAGGGGCCTTAGGCCCTGTCGTCAAACTCCCGTCTGCCGCGCGACGCCATGCACGCACTCTCGCCGCACCGGGCCCCGACCCAAGTACATCCAGTACGAGGGCC